>JBBIJJ010000006.1:0-44414 GCA_037446035.1 Burkholderiales bacterium | reverse complement strand
GCTAATGGCCCACACGACCCGAGCGCAGGCCGTCGCATAGCGCATGAGCGACGACGTCGGTACTTGTGTCGTCATGCCGATGGCCAATCGGCATAGCGAGCGGCCCGAGACCACGAGCACCTGTCACCGACGCATGCGATTCAGTCGTGACCGGGCCGGTCGGCTTCCACCCGCGGCGACGCATCGTTATCGCCGTCTTCGCCTTCGTTCCGTTCCCACGCGTACTGCTTCCTTGGCGGCACATCCAGTCGGCGCAGGAAAAATGCACCCGCGACGCCGATCAGCGCCGCTGCGAGATGCGTTTCCCACGACACCGGCTCGTGCGTCGGCAGCACGCCCCATACGAGCGAACCGTACATGAAGGCGACGACGAGCGAGGCGGCGACCGCGCGGCGGTCGCGGCGCAGGAGTCCGGCGACGAACACGTAGGCGACGAGACCGTAGACGAGGCCGCTGGCGCCAAGATGGACCGAGTCGCGGCCGAACAGCCAGACGGCGATGCCCGGCCCGAGATAGATCGCCGGCAGCATTCGCAGCGACGCGCCCGGATAGAGGAACAGCATCGCGGTGCCGACGACCGCAAGCGGCGCCGTGTTGGAAACCATATGCGCGAAGTCGCTATGCACCAGCGGCGCCGACAAGACGCCGAGCGCGCCGGCAAGCTGGCGCGGACGAACGCCGAACGGCGCCGGATCCACATCCGCTGCCCAGTTCATCAGATGGATCAGCCACAGCAGCGCGACGAATCCGAGCGCAAGCCGTGCCGCGAGCCTGAAGTGCGCGCGCGCCTGCGCGGAACCGGTGAACGCGGGATCAGGAACGTGCAACTGCATTGGCAAACAGCATAGCGTTCGGTGCGCGACGCGGGCGCGACGCGCGAACGCGGCCGATCGGTCGCGCCAGAGGCGCCGTGGGCGGCTACGCCGCGCCCTGCGCGGAACGGGCCAGCTCGACCAGCGCCGCGACGGTCCGCAGATTGCGCGCGGTCGCCGCGACGCCGAGACAACGCTCGACGCGCGCCGCGAGCTTCGATGTGCCGAATCCGTCGGGCGTGTGCAGGTAGAACACCTTGCCCACAAGCGCGACAGCTTCGCGCGCGGCCTTCGCCGCATCCAAGCCTTCGAGGTCCGGATGCCGCGGCGCTTCGGCGAGGAAGAACAGGTGCAGCGCCTTCGGATCCGCCGCGGCCTGCGGAAACGGATTGTCGCCCAGCGCGCGCTGCAGTTCGGCCGGCGCGAGCACGAGCACGCCCGGTTCGAAGCCGTGGCGCTCACCGACCGCGCGCCGGATGCGCGCCGCGAGCCGCGCAGCCTGCGACGTAGCGCTGCGAAACACGGCGTTGCCGCTCTGCATGTAGGTGCGGACGTCGGCGCAGCCGATCGATTCGAGCGTGGCGACGAGCGACCTCATCGGCAGCACCCGGTTGCCGCCGACGTTGATGCCGCGAAACAGCGCGATCCAGGTCTTCATCGAGCCGCGATGCCGTTGCCGGGCAAGGCGCGTATCTTCGCACCATGTCGGTCTGCGTCGAGTGCTACGCCGGTTATCGCGGCGAACAGGAGCCGGTCGCCTTTTGGCTCGGCGATCGGCGGCTCGCCGTGCGTGCGATCGTCGACCGCTGGTTCGCGCCGGCGCAGCGCTGGTTCCGCGTCGAGGCCGACGACGGACATGTCTACGTTCTGCGTCACGACGAAGCGAGCGGCGCGTGGGAGATCGCCGCGTTCACGCGTGGGGCGGGCTGACCGCACGCGGGCGGACGCAGTCGGCGGGAAGCCGCGATATCGAGGCGCGGGTTCGCGCAGTTCGTCGTCCGCAGTCGCCGGCGCCACACCGTTCAGGCGGTCAGCGGAGGCTGCGTTTCGTCGTCGACCCAACGCAGGTAGGGCGCATAACCGGCGACGACCGGCAGCGCGATGATCTCGGGCACCGTGTAGGGATGGAGCTGGCGGATCGCTTCTTCGACCGCCGGATAGCGCTCGCGCGTGCACTTGATCAGCAGCGGCACCTCGGTCGCCGCCTCGACGGCGCCGCGCCAGCGGTAGATCGAGTCGACCGGTGCGAGTTGGTTCACGCAGGCGGCGAGCCGATTGTCGACCAGCGCGCGCGCGATGCGCTCGGCAACTTCTTCGTCGGGGCAGTTGGTGAGGACGAGGAGGACTTCGGGCATGGGGGTCTCCGTTCCGTGCGATCGCGATCGGCGTTCCAGAAGCGTCGAGGCCCGCGTATGCGGGCCTCGAATCCGGGTCGGCGCGTTGTGTCTCCGGCCGCCCGCTGCGCGGGCTTAACTTCCGCTGCGCGGAAGTTAGCCTACGACACAATGCCCCTTAGCTCGCAGCTTCGGACGAAGCTTCTTCTTGCTTGGGCTGCGGCCTGTCCACGAGCTCCATGAGTGCCATCGGGGCGTTGTCCCCCACCCGGAATCCGAACTTCAGGATGCGGGTGTAGCCGCCGTTGCGGTTCTTGTAGCGCGGGCCGATTTCGTTGAAGAGCTTCACCACCATCTCGCGGTCGCGCAGGCGGTTGAACGCCAGGCGCTTATTGGCCAGCGTGGGTTCCTTGCCGAGCGTGATCAGCGGCTCGATGACCTTGCGCAGTTCCTTGGCCTTCGGCAGCGTGGTCTTGATGACCTCGTGCTTGAGCAGCGAGTTCGACATGTTGCGGAACATCGCCAGCCGGTGGCTGGTCGTGCGATTCAGCTTCCGCAGTCCGTGACGGTGACGCATCGTTGTACCTTTCGATCTTCGGTAGATCCGACTCTTTGATCCCTGCGCGGGCAGGTCGGTTCGGTTGTGCCAGCAAGACACCGCGAGAACCGAGAACGGTTCAAGTCGTTCTCTGCGCCCTCTGTGTCTCGGTGGTCAGGTCAAATCACCTTCTCCCAGGCCGGCAGGCGGCCGGTCTTGCCGACCGCTGGCCCTGCGGGCCCTGACTCGGCTGCGCCGAGTCGGCGGTCGCTCGAACCGGCCCCGCCAGGTCCGTGCTTACTTTTCGAGGCCCGCGGGCGGCCAGTTCTCGAGCTTCATCCCCAGCGTCAAGCCGCGTGCAGCGAGGACTTCCTTGATCTCGTTGAGCGACTTGCGGCCGAGGTTCGGCGTCTTCAGCAGCTCGTTCTCGGTGCGCTGGATCAGGTCGCCGATGTAGTAGATGTTCTCGGCCTTCAGGCAGTTGGCCGAGCGGACCGTGAGCTCGAGGTCGTCGACTGGGCGTAGCAGAATCGGGTCGACCTGCGGTGCGGCGCGCGCGGCGGCGATCGGCTCGGCGGTGCCTTCGAGCTCGCCGAACACGCGCAACTGGTCCATCAGGATGCGCGCCGACTGACGGACCGCTTCCTCGGGCGTGATCGCGCCGTTGGTTTCGATCGTCATCACCAGCTTGTCGAGGTCGGTGCGCTGCTCGACGCGCGCGCTCTCGACCGTGTAGGAGACGCGCTTGACCGGCGAGAACGACGCATCCATCACGATGCGGCCAATCGTCTTGGAATGATCGTCGCGGAAGGCGCGTACGTTGCCCGGCACGTAACCGCGGCCCTTCTCGACCTTGATCTGCATTTCGAGCCGACCGCCGCCGTGCAGATGCGCGATCACGTGGTCCGGGTTGATGATCTCGACGTCGTGCGGCAGCTCGATGTCGCCCGCGGTGACGATGCCCTCGCCTTCCTTCTTCAGCGTCAACGAGACCTCGTCGCGGTTGTGCAGCTTGAACACGACGCCTTTGAGGTTCAGCAGCAGATCGACCACGTCCTCGCGCACGCCGTCCATCGTCGAGTATTCGTGCACGACGCCGGCGATCTGCGCCTCGGTCGGCGCGTAGCCGACCATCGACGACAGCAGGATGCGGCGCAGCGCGTTGCCGAGCGTATGGCCATAGCCGCGTTCGAACGGTTCCATCGTGACGATGGCGGCGTTCGGGCCGATCGACTCGACTTCGATCGCGCGCGGTTTGAGCAGTGCCGTAGATGTCATTGACTTTCCCTCTTCAATACCCTCGGCTCGTTACACCGATAAGGCTGATGGGTGGTCGGGGCCTGTGCATTCGTCAGCGGGCGGCCCGGGATTCCGCTGGCGCAAGAGAATCTGCTCTCAGCACCAAGAGCAGCGAGAAAACTCTGAGCGGCTTTCTCCGCGCGCTTGGTGCCTCTGCGGTAAACAAGTCCTGTGCGTTGCGCGCTCCCGCTTAACGCGAATACAACTCGACGACCAGCGACTCGTTGACGTCCTGCGCCACATCGCCGCGCTCGGGCAGCGCCTTGAACTTGCCCTCCATCTTCTTGGGGTCGACCTCGACCCACGACGGGAAGCCCGACTGTTCGGCAAGCGACAGCGCCTCGGCGATGCGGCCCTGCTTCTTGGCCTTTTCGCGCACGCTGATCACGTCGCCGGGCTTCACGAGCATCGACGGAATGGTGGCGGTTGCGCCGTTGACCGCGATCGCGCAGTGCGACACGAGCTGGCGCGCTTCGGCGCGCGTCGAGCCGAAGCCCATGCGGTAGACGACGTTATCCAGGCGCGACTCGAGCAGTTCGATCAGCCGCGCGCCGGTATTGCCTTTACGGCGCGAAGCCTCGGCGAAATAGCGGCGGAACTGGCGCTCGAGCACGCCGTACATGCGCTTGACCTTCTGCTTCTCGCGCAACTGCGTGCCGTAGTCCGACTGGCGCGCGCCCGAGATGCGGCCGTGCTGACCGGGTTTGGAGTCGGCCTTGCACTTGGTGTCGAGCGCGCGGCGCGCACTCTTCAGAAAAAGATCGGTGCCTTCGCGGCGCGAAAGCTTGAGTTTTGCTCCGGTATAGCGTGCCACTTGATTTCCTCTTTCATCCTGCGGGACAGGCCCGCATTAAGTCCGCGGCCGTGACCGCGGACACCCGATGGCGACTCGCGGTCGCCGCTTGGCTAGATGTTGTCCAGTCCCAAGGTCGTGTCCTCGATGAAAAGACGTGCTTGCCTACACCCGGCGGCGTTTCGGCGGACGGCAGCCGTTGTGCGGCACCGGCGTGATGTCCTGGATCGACGTGATGCGGAAGCCGCAGGCGTTCAGCGCGCGCACCGACGACTCGCGCCCGGGGCCGGGGCCCTTGATGCGCACTTCCAGGTTCTTGACGCCGCACTCGAGCGCTGCGCGGCCGGCATTCTCTGCGGCAACCTGCGCGGCGAACGGCGTGGACTTGCGCGAGCCCTTGAAGCCCTGGCCGCCCGACGATGCCCATGACAGCGCATTGCCCTGCCGGTCGGTGATCGTGATGATCGTGTTGTTGAACGACGCGTGGATGTGGGCGATGCCCTCCGCCACGTTCTTCTTGACCTTCTTGCGGGCGCGCTGCTGCGCGGCGACTTGCTGAGCGGTCGGATTCTTGGCCATCTGGGATTTCCTCGATTCGTCTGCGGCGCAGGGTTCAGGTTGCGGCCTTCTTCAACGCCACGCCGGCCTTGCGCGGACCCTTGCGCGTGCGCGCGTTGGTGCGTGTGCGCTGCCCGCGCACCGGCAACCCGCGACGATGCCGCACGCCGCGATAGCAGCCGAGGTCGATCAGGCGCTTGATCGACAACTGGATCTCGCGGCGCAGGTCGCCCTCCACCGTCACGCGGCCGACCGCCTCGCGGATGCGCTCGAGCTCGGCGTCGGTCAGCTCCTTGACCTTCTTGGTGAACGGCACGTTGCACGCCTGCAGGATCGCGCGCGCGCGCGCACGCCCGATGCCGTAGATGGCGGTCAGGCCGATCTCGGCGTGCTGATGCGGCGGGATGTTGATACCGGCTATTCGAGCCATGGTCCTTCCTTCAAATCGCTTGTCGCTGTTCCACCGCCCGCCCGACCCGCGCGCTTGTAAGCGCGCGGCGCTCCGGCAGGCGTACGCGAGTCCGCAGGGACGCGCTCCAGTCCAGCCTCACCCTTGACGTTGCTTGTGACGCGGGTCGCTGCAGATCACGCGCACGACACCCTTGCGGCGAATGATCTTGCACTTGCGGCACATCTTCTTCACGCTTGCCATGACCTTCATGGTTCTCTCCACCGCGCTACTTGGCGCGGAAAACGATCCTTGCCCGGGTCAGGTCGTACGGCGTCAGCTCGACCGTCACCTTGTCGCCCGGCAGGATGCGGATGTAGTGCATCCGCATCTTTCCGGAAATGTGGCCGAGCACCACGTGTCCGTTTTCCAGCTTGACGCGAAAAGTCGCGTTGGGGAGGTTCTCGAGGATCTCCCCCTGCATCTGGATGACGTCGTCCTTCGCCATCTAGACCGCTCCGTTCGCGCGTTCGCTCGTCTCGTTCATCGCGGCATGCCGGGGCCGAAGCCCTTGAACTGGGCCTTCTTCAGCAGGCTTTCGTACTGGTGCGTCATCAGATACGCCTGCACCTGCGCCATGAAGTCCATTGTCACGACCACGACGATCAGCAGCGACGTGCCGCCGAAGTAAAACGGCACGTTCCAGCGCAGGTGCAGAAACTCCGGCACCAGGCACACGAACGTGATGTAGATGGCGCCGGCCAGCGTCAGCCGCATCAGAATTTTGTCGATGTAGCGCGCGGTCTGTTCGCCCGGTCGGATGCCCGGCACGAACGCGCCGCTTTTCTTCAGGTTGTCGGCCGTCTCCTTGCTGTTGAACACGAGCGCCGTGTAAAAGAAGCAGAAGAACACGATCAGCCCCGCGTACAGCAGGATGTACAGCGGCTGCCCGGGCGACAAGGCCGCTGCCAGATCGCGGATCCAGCGCGTCGCGTCACCGGTCGTGAACCAGCTCGCGAGCGTGGCCGGGAACAGGATCAGGCTGGACGCGAAGATCGGCGGGATCACACCCGACATGTTCAGCTTCAGCGGCAGATGCGAGCTCTGCCCGCCGTAGATCTTGTTGCCGACCTGTCGCTTGGCGTAATTGACCAGGATCTTGCGCTGCCCGCGCTCGACGAACACGACGAAGGCGGTGACCACCGCGATCAGCGCGATGATGAAGATCGCGGCGAGCGGACCGATCGCGCCGGTGCGTACGAGCTCGAACAGCCCGCCGATCGCCGACGGCAGGCCGGCGACGATGCCGGCAAAGATCAGGATCGAGATGCCGTTGCCCAGACCGCGCTCGGTGATCTGCTCGCCGAGCCACATCAGGAACATGGTGCCGGTGACCAGCGACACCACGCAGACGAAGCGGAACATGAGGCCCGGCTCCAGCACCAGCCCCTGCTGCGACTCGAGCGCGATCGAGATGCCGATCGCCTGGAAGAGCGCCAGCGCCAGCGTGCCGTAGCGCGTGTATTGCGTGATCTTGCGGCGGCCCGCTTCGCCTTCCTTGCGCAGCGACTCGAGCGACGGCAGCACGTAGGTCAGCATCTGCATGATGATCGACGCCGAGATGTACGGCATGATCCCCAGCGCGAACACCGAAAAGCGCGACAGCGCGCCGCCCGAGAACATGTTGAACAGGCCGAGGATCCCGCCCTGCTGCGCGTTGAAAAGCTGACGCAGCTGGTCGGGGTCGATGCCCGGCACCGGCACATGCGTGCCGATGCGGTAGACGACGAGCGCGAGCAACAGGAAGACTAGACGACGTTTCAGGTCGCCGTACTTGCCCGTCTTGCCAAGGGTGCCCGGAAGGCTCGCCACGCAGAATCCTTTGCCTGTGTCTGGCCGCGTCTACTTCGCTGCCGCTTTGGCCGGCTTCTTGGGCGCAGCTTCGGCGGCCGGCTTGGCCGGCTTCCTGGCGGGCGCCGGCGCCTGCTGCGCGGCCTGCGTGGCCGCCTTGATCGCCGCCTCTTTCGCCGCGCGCCGCTGCGCGTACTGCGCCGCTTTCTTGCCCGCGGGTTTCTCGACGGCGGCGGTCTCGACACGCCCGCCGGCCGCTTCGATCGCAGCCCTGGCACCGGCCGTCACGCCGATGCCGCGCACGGTCACGTTGCGCTTGATCTCGCCCGATTTGATCACACGCGCATCCTGCGCGAGCGCAGATACGATGCCGGCCTGCTTGAGCACCATCAGGTCGATCTCGGAGGCCGCGAGTTTGTCGATTTCCGACAGCCGCACCGCCTCGACGAAGCGGCGCGTCGTCGACGTGAAGCCGCGCTTGGGCAGGCGCCGATGCAGCGGCATCTGCCCGCCCTCGAAGCCGACCTTGTGGAAGCCGCCGGCGCGCGCCTTCTGGCCCTTGTGGCCGCGGCCCGCGGTCTTGCCCCAGCCCGAGCCGATGCCGCGGCCGACGCGGTGCCGCGCGCGCTTGCTGCCCGCGGCCGGTTTCAGAGTGTTCAGACGCATCTCGATCGTCCCGGAGTCGTCAGGCCACGTGCACGAGGTACGCGACCTTGGTGATCATTCCGCGCACCGCCGGGGTGTCCTCCAGCTCGCGCGTCTGGCGCAACTTCTTCAGGCCGAGCCCGCGCACGGTGGCGCGGTGATCCGCCTTGCAGCCGATCGGGCTCTTGACCAGCGTGACCTTCAGGGTCTTCTTGCTCATCGTCAGCCCCTCAGTCCGAAATCTGCTCGACCGTCATGCCGCGCTTGGCCGCGATTTCCGACGGCGTGCGCAGCTGCGCGAGCGCGTTCAGCGTCGCCCGCACCATGTTGTACGGGTTGGTCGAGCCGTGCGATTTGGCAACCACGTTGCGCACGCCCATCACGTCGAACACCGCCCGCATCGGACCGCCCGCGATGACGCCGGTACCTTCCTGTGCGGGCGACAGGATGACCTTGGAAGCGCCGTGTTTGCCTTCGACCAGGTGGTGCAGCGTTCCGTTCTTCAGCGGAATGCGGGTCATGCCGCGGCGCGCCTTTTCCATCGCCTTCTGCACCGCGACCGGCACCTCGCGCGCCTTGCCCTTGCCCATGCCGATACGGCCGTCGCCGTCGCCGACCACGGTCAACGCCGCAAAGCCGAGGATGCGTCCGCCTTTCACCACCTTGGTGACGCGGTTGACCGCAATCATCTTCTCGCGCAGGCCGTCGTCGCGCTCTTCCGACTGCATTCCCCTGGGTTGAACCTTTGCCATCGATCAGTTCCTCGAATCCGTGCTCAGAACTTCAGGCCGGCCGCGCGCGCCGCCTCGGCCAGCGCCTTGACGCGACCGTGGAACCGGAACCCGGCGCGATCGAACGCCACTTGCTCGACGCCCGCGGCCTTGGCCTTCTGCGCGATGCGCGCACCGACGAGCCTGGCCGCCGCCGCGTTGCCGCCCTTGCCCTTGGCGCCGGCCAACTGCGCACGCACCTCGGGTTCCACCGTCGACGCGGACGCCAGCACGCGCGCACCGTCCGGCGAGATCAGGCTGGCGTAGATGTGCAGATTGGTCCGGTGCACCGTCAAGCGATGCACGCGCTGCAGCGCGATGCGCACGCGGGTTGCACGCGCGCGGCGTAGCCGAGCTTCCTTCTTGTCGATCATGCTGAACTCCGACGCTCGCGTTACTTCTTCTTGGTCTCTTTGAGGACCACGGTCTCATCGGCGTAACGCACGCCCTTGCCCTTGTACGGTTCCGGCGGACGGTAGCCGCGCACCTCGGCGGCAACCTGGCCGACCTGCTGTTTGTCCATGCCCTTGATCACGATCTCGGTCTGCGACGGCGTCTCGCACTTCACGCCGGCCGGCATCTGGTGGACGATCGGGTGCGAAAACCCGAGCGACAGGTTGAGCTTGTCACCCTGCGCCTGCGCGCGGTAACCGACGCCGACCAGCGCAAGTTTCTTCTCGAAGCCCTTGCTGACACCCTGCACCATGCCGGCGACCAGCGCGCGCAGCGTGCCGCTCATCGCGTTGGCCTCGCGCGATCCGTCGGCGGCGGCGAAGCTGACCTTGCCGTCGGCGACGCTGACCTTGACCAGCTTGGACGCCGGGTGCTTGAGCGTTCCCAGTGGGCCCTTGACCGTGATTTCGGTCGCACTGACCTGGGCTTCGACGCCCTTGGCCAGGGTGACCGGGATGCGTGCAACTCGAGACATTCCTGTCCTCGCTATGCGACGTAACAGAGCACTTCGCCGCCCACGCCTTGGCTGCGCGCCTTACGGTCGGTCATCACGCCGCGCGAGGTCGAGACGATGGCCACGCCCAAGCCGTTCATGACCTGCGGGATCGCGTCGCGCCCACGGTAGATGCGCAGCCCCGGACGCGAGACGCGCTCCAGGCGCTCGATCACCGGACGCCCGGCGTAGTACTTCAGACCGATGCGCAGCTCCGGCTTGCCGTCGTTGTCGACGACCTGGAAGCCGTCGATGTAACCCTCGTCGGCCAGCACCTGCGCGATGGCCTTCTTCAGCTTCGACGCGGGCATCGCGACCTCGGCTTTCGCGACCCGCTGCGCATTGCGGATGCGGGTCAGCATGTCGGCGATCGGATCACTCATGCTCATGTGCAATCTCCTCGCTCACCAGCTCGCCTTGGTCAGACCGGGGATGTCGCCGCGCAGCGCCGCCTCGCGGATCTTGTTGCGCCCCAGCCCGAACTTGCGGAACGTGCCGCGCGGCCGACCGGTCAGCTTGCAGCGGTTGCGCTGCCGCGTCGGGTTGGCGTTGCGCGGCAACGCCTGCAGCTTGGCCTGCGCTTGCATGCGCTCGTCCATCGACCGCGTCTGGTCGGCGATGATGGCTTTCAGTTCCTTGCGCTTGGCCTCGTACTTCTTGACGAGCGCCCGGCGCTTGGCTTCGCGATTGATCAGTGCGAGCTTTGCCAATTCACACCCCGTTTAGTTCCGGAACGGAAACCGGAAGGCGGCGAGCAGCGCTTTGGCCTCGTCGTCGGTCTTCGCGGTCGTCGTGATGCTGATGTTCAGGCCCCGCAACGTGTCGATCTTGTCGTACTCGATCTCGGGGAAGATGATCTGTTCCTTCAGGCCGATGTTGTAGTTACCCTGGCCGTCGAACGCGCGCCCGGACACACCGCGGAAGTCGCGCATCCGCGGAAACGCGATCGTCACCAGACGGTCGAGAAACTCGTACATGCGCGCACCACGCAGCGTCACCATGCAGCCGATCGGCAGGCCCTGGCGGATCTTGAAGTTCGCGATCGCCTTGCGCGCCTTGGTCACGATCGGCTTCTGGCCGGCGATCTTGGTCATGTCGGCCACGGCGTTGTCGATGTTCTTCTTGTCATTGACCGCCTCGCCCACGCCCATGTTCAGCGTGATCTTGGTGATGCGCGGCACTTCCATGACGGACTTGTAACCGAACTTGCGCATCAGCTCGGGAACGATCTTCTCGCGGTACTGCGTCTGCAAGCGGGCCATCGCCTACTCCACCATTGCCTTACTGCTTGGCGCCGACGACGACGCCGTTGCTCTTGAACACGCGCACCTTCTTGCCGTCGACGACCTTGAATCCGACCCGGTCGCCCTTCTTGGTCTGCGGGTTGAACAGCATGACGTTGGACTGATCGATCGGCATCGTCTTGTCGACGATACCGCCCGCCACACCCTTCATCGGGTTCGGGCGCACGTGCTTCTTGACGACATTGACGCCCTCGACCGTCACGTGCCGCTCGTCGATGCGCGCGAGCACGACGCCGCGCTTGCCCTTGTCCTTGCCGGCGATGACGACAACCTCGTCGCCCTTGCGGATGCGTTCCATCGTCGATTCCTCAGAGCACTTCCGGAGCGAGCGACACGATCTTCATGAAGCGCTCGGTCCGCAGTTCGCGCGTGACCGGCCCGAAGATGCGGGTGCCGATCGGCTCCAGCTTGTTGTTCAGCAACACGGCGGCGTTGTTGTCGAACTTGATCGCCGAGCCGTCCGCGCGACGCAGGCCGCTCGCGGTACGCACGACGACCGCGTTGTAGACCTCGCCCTTCTTAACGCGGCCGCGCGGCGCCGCATCCTTGACGCTCACCTTGATGACGTCGCCGATGTTGGCGTAACGCCGTTTGCTGCCGCCCAACACCTTGATACACATCACCGAGCGCGCGCCGGTGTTGTCGGCGACGTCGAGCATCGTCTGCATCTGAATCATGGCTTCCTGTCCCAACTTGTCCCGCGACGCCGGGCCCCGGCCTGGCATTGCGAGCAGTCTTGGTCCCGTCCGGGTGGATGAGTCGGGGAGCGTCCGGACCTGAAGCTGCGCGGTCGCGCAGTGCCGAACTCCAACCCTTGCTGCCCCGACTCCGAAGTTCCGCCGCGTTGCCGTCCAGCAATTCTGCCTAGCCGTACGCGGCGAAGCGTGCAATTCTATTCGTAAAGCCGTATCCGTCGCAAGCCGGCGGCCACCGTCAAACCGTCCGGGCCGCAGCAAGGACACGCGTAACGGTCCACGCCTTGGTCTTCGACAGCGGCCGCGTCTCGGCGATTTCGACCAGGTCGCCCTCGTTGATGCGGTCGGTTTCGTCGTGCGCGTGAAACTTCGTCGAGCGCACGACGTACTTGCCATAGACCGGGTGCTTGACCTTGCGCTCGACCAGTACGGTGACGGTCTTGTCCATCTTGTTGCTGACCACGCGCCCGATCAGGGTGCGCTTCAGCGACTTGTTCTCAGCATTCATTTCGCGGCCGCCTTTTGCGCCAGCACCGTGCGCACCCGTGCGATGTCGCGCCGGACGTTGCGAAGCTGGGCGGTGTTTTGCAACTGCTGCGTAGCCTTCTGCATGCGCAGCGAGAAGTGCGCGCGCAGCAGATCCTGCAGCTCCTTGTTCAGCGCCGCCACGTCCTTGGCGCGCAGTTCCTTGGCTTCCATCGCGCTCCCCTTACATGCCGAGCTGGCGCACGACGAAGGTCGTCTTCAGCGGCAACTTGGCAGCCGCCAGCGCGAAGGCCTCGCGTGCGAGCGCCTCGTCGACGCCGTCCATCTCGTACAGAACCTTGCCGGGCTGGATCTGTGCGACCCAGTACTCCGGGTTGCCTTTGCCGTTGCCCATGCGGACTTCGGCAGGTTTGCGCGAAATCGGCTTGTCCGGAAAGATGCGGATCCACACGCGGCCGCCGCGCTTGATGTGGCGCGAAATCGCCCGTCGCGCGGCTTCGATCTGACGGGCGGTCAGGCGGCCGCGTTCGGTCGCCTTCAGGCCGTACTCGCCGAAAGCGACGTGCGCGCCGCGCGTGGCCAATCCACGGTTGCGACCTTTATGGTCCTTGCGGTACTTGCGTCGAGCAGGTTGCAGCATCGCTTACTCTCCGTCTTTGCCGCCGCCCTTGGTGTCGCCGGCGGACTTGGCCGCGACCTTGCGCACACGCTTGACGGCCGGCTTGGCGGCATCTTCCTTGGGCGCCTCGGCGGGGGGCGCTTCGGTCTTGGCTTCGGTCTTTGCCTCGACGCGCCGGGGGGCCGCTCGTTTCGCTGCCGGCCGGCCGGCGGGTTTGCCTTCCGGTCGCGCCTCCGGCCGCCGCGCGCGGCGCTCTTCACGCTCGGGCGCAGGCGCGGCTTCGGCCGCGGGCGCTTCGCTGCGTCCGAGGGTGTCGCCCTTGTAGACCCAGACCTTGACGCCGATAACGCCGTAGGTGGTCTTCGCTTCCGACAGTCCGTAGTCGATGTCCGCGCGCAGCGTGTGCAGCGGCACGCGCCCCTCGCGGTACCACTCGGTGCGCGCGATCTCGATGCCGTTGAGCCGCCCCGCGCTCATGATCTTGATGCCCTGCGCGCCGAGCCGCATCGCGTTCTGCATCGCGCGTTTCATCGCACGGCGGAACATGATGCGTTTTTCGAGCTGCTGCGTGATCGAGTCGGCGATCAGCTGCGCGTCGATCTCGGGCTTGCGGATCTCGTCGATGTTCACATGCACCGGCACGCCGAGCATCTTCTGCAGCTCGGTCTTCAGCGACTCGATGTCCTCGCCCTTCTTGCCGATCACCACACCCGGACGCGCCGAGTAGATCGTGATGCGCGCGTTCTTGGCCGGACGCTCGATCAGGATGCGACCGACCGAGGCGTTGCGCAGTTTCTTCTTCAGGTACTCGCGTACCTTCAGGTCCTCGCCGAGCATGCGCGCGAACTCCGGACCCGACGCGAACCAGCGCGAGTTCCAGTGGCGCGTCACCGTCAGCCGGAAACCGGTGGGATTGATCTTCTGACCCATGCGTGCCCCCGGTTCCCTAGCGGTTCTTGCCGTCGCCGACGGCGACGAAAATGTGGCAGGTCTGCTTGTTGATGCGCGTGCCGCGTCCTTTGGCGCGCGCCGAGAACCGGCGCAGCGTGGCGGCCTTTTCGACGTAGATCTTGGTGACCTTCAGCTCGTCGATGTCGGCGCCGTCATTGTGTTCGGCGTTGGCAATCGCCGACTCGAGCGCCTTCTTGATGATGCCCGCCGCTTTCTTTTGCGTGAAAGCGAGGATGTTCAGCGCCTTGTCGACCGGCTTGCCGCGCACGAGGTCGGCAACCAAGCGCCCTTTCTGGGCCGACAGCCTGACGCCGCGGACGGATGCTCTCGTTTCCATCGTGTCCCCTTACTTCTTGCCGGGCGCAACCGCGGTCTTCCTGTCGGCCGCGTGGCCCTTGAAGGTCCGCGTCAGCGCGAACTCGCCGAGCTTGTGGCCGACCATCTGCTCGGTGACGTAGACCGGAACGTGCTGGCGGCCGTTGTGCACGGCAATCGTCAGCCCGATGAAGTCCGGAACGATCGTCGAGCGGCGCGACCAGGTCTTGATCGGCTTCTTGTCCTTCGTGGCCTGCGCGGCCTCGACCTTCTTCATGAGATGCCCGTCGACGAACGGACCTTTTTTCAGTGAACGCGACATACGGACCCCTTACTTGCGCCGGCGCTGCACGATCAGCGCGTCGGTGCGCTTGTTCTTGCGCGTGCGATAGCCCTTGGTGAGCTGGCCCCACGGGCTGACCGGATCGCGTTTCGTCCCGGTCCGACCTTCCCCACCGCCGTGCGGGTGGTCGATCGGGTTCATCGCCACGCCGCGCACCGTCGGACGGATACCGCGCCAGCGCATGGCACCGGCCTTGCCGAACTGGCGCAGGTTGTTTTCCTCGTTGCCGACCTCGCCGATCGTCGCGCGGCACTCGATCAGCACGCGGCGGATTTCGCCCGAGCGCAGCCTGATCTGCGCGTAACTGCCTTCGCGGGCGAGCAGCTGCACCGACGTGCCGGCGGCGCGCGCCAGTTGTGCACCCTTGCCCGGCTGCATCTCGATGCAGTGAATCGTCGTGCCTACCGGGATGTTGCGCAGCGGCAGCGTGTTGCCGACCTTGATCGGCGCCTCCTGACCGCTGATGACTTCGGCGCCGACGGCAAGTCCTTTCGGCGCAACGATGTAGCGGCGCTCGCCGTCGGCGTAGCACAGCAGGGCGATGTGCGCCGAACGATTGGGATCGTATTCGAGGCGCTCGACCCTGGCGACAATGCCGTCCTTGTCGCGCTTGAAGTCGATCAAGCGGTAATGGCGCTTGTGCCCGCCGCCCTGATGGCGCACCGTGATGCGCCCGTCGCTGTTGCGCCCGGAGCCTCGGACCTTCTTTTCGGTCAGCGACGGTACGGGTCCGCCCTTGTGCAGGCTCGGGTTGACGACCTTGACCAGACCGCGCCGCCCCGCCGAAGTGGGTTTGACCTTGACCAGCGGCATCACTTCACCTCTTGCGCGAAGTTGATTTCCTGACCGGGCGCGAGCGACACGTACGCCTTGCGCGCGTGGTCGCGCCGGCCCTCGAAGCGGCCGAACTTTTTCTGCTTGCCCTTGTGATTCAGGATCGACACGCGCTCGACCTGCACCTTGAACAGCAGCTCGACCGCGGCCTTGACCTCCTGCTTGGTTGCGTCCTGCCTGACGCGGAAGGCGACCTGCTCGTGCTTGTCGGCGATCATCGTGCTCTTTTCGGAGACGATGGGCGCGACCAGCACGCTGTAAAGACGCTCCTGGTTCATGCCTGCCCCCACATCTCTTCGAGCTTGGCGATCGCCGGCTTGGTCACGACGACCTTCTTGAAGTAGATCAGCGACATCGGATCCGCGTAGCGCGGCTCGACCACCATCACGTCCTTCAGGTTGCGCGATGCCAGGTACAGGTTCTCGTCGACGCTGTCGGTGATGATCAGCACCGAGGTCTGCGGCGTGCCCAGCCCCATCGCCTTGAGCTTGCGCGCAAGCAGCTTGGTCTTCGGCGACTCGACCGTCAGCCCGTCGATGACCGCGATCCGATCGTCACGCGCCAGCTTGCTCAGGATCGAGCACACGCCGGCGCGGTACATCTTCTTGTTGACCTTCTGGGTGAAGTTCTCGTCAGGCGAGTTTGGAAACGCGCGGCCGCCGCCACGCCACAGCGGCGACGAGGTCATGCCGGCGCGTGCGCGGCCGGTGCCTTTCTGCCGCCACGGCTTCTTGGTCGAGTGCTTGACGGCGGCGCGATCCTTCTGCGCGCGCGTGCCTTGGCGAGCGTTGGCCTGGTAGGCGACGACGAGCTGGTGCACGAGCGCTTCATTGAAGTCGCGGCCGAAGAGCGTGGCCGGCGCCGGCGTCGTGCCGGCGGCCTGTCCCTGGGCGTCGAGTACCTTCAGTTCCATCGCCCGCTCCTTATGCCTTGACCGCAGGGCGCACGAGCACGTTGCCGCCCTTGGCACCCGGCACCGCGCCGCGCACCATCAACAGGCCGCGCTCCTTGTCGACGCGTGCGACGACGAGGTTCTGCGTGGTGCGCTGCTTGTCACCCAGATGACCTGCCATGCGCTTGCCGGGCATCACGCGACCCGGATCCTGCCGCATGCCGATCGAGCCCGGCGCATTGGTCGTCACCGAGTTACCGTGGCTGGCACGGTTGGACGAGAAGTGATGGCGCTTGATTGCGCCGGCGAAACCCTTGCCGATCGTGATGCCAGTCACGTCGACCTTCTGGCCCACCTGGAAGAGATCGACGCCGAGCGCGGCGCCGGGCTTGAATTCACCGGCCTTCGCCGCGTCGATCCGGAACTCCCTGAGCACCGAACCGGCTTCCACGCCCGCCTTGGCGTAGTGCCCGGCGACAGGTTTGGCCAGGCGCGACGGCTTTCTGCTGCCGTAGGCGACCTGGACGGCGCTGTAGCCGTCGGTCTCGACCGTCTTCACCTGCGTGATACGGTTGTTCGACACGTCGAGGACCGTCACGGGAACGGCCTCGCCGTCGTCCGCGAAGATGCGTGTCATGCCGACCTTGCGGCCGACCAGGCCCAGACGCGATGCGTCCGCCCGTGAACTCGCTTCACTCATCGTTTTCTCCAAACCCCGGCTTCGATTGGCCGGGACCGTGTTCTTGCGCGCCGGATTGTCGATCCGATCGCGGAAAGCCGGCGATTGTATCCAACGCGGGGGGTACGACGCAACTGCGCTACTGCACCTTGATCTCGACGTCGACCCCCGCCGGCAGGTCGAGCTTCATCAACGCGTCCACCGTCTTGTCGGTCGGGTCGATGATGTCCATCAGCCGCTGGTGCGTGCGGATCTCGAACTGATCGCGCGAGGTCTTGTTCACGTGCGGCGAGCGCAGGATGTCGAAGCGCTGGATGCGCGTCGGCAGCGGCACCGGACCCCGCACGACTGCGCCGGTGCGCTTGGCGGTGTCGACGATCTCAAGTGCCGACTGATCGATCAGCTTGTAATCGAACGCCTTCAGGCGAATGCGTATGCGTTGGCTTTGCATGTCGTTTCCTTCAAAGAGCGAGGGGCCGCCCCCGTCGGTGACGGGCAACGGCCCGCGGTCGCGGCAAGTTGCGTTCTGCTTACTCGACGATCTTGGCCACGACGCCGGCGCCGACGGTGCGGCCGCCTTCGCGGATGGCAAAGCGCAGGCCTTCCTCCATCGCGATGGGGGCGATCAGCGCCACATCCATCGTGATGTTGTCGCCCGGCATCACCATCTCAGTACCCGCCGGCAACGCAATCGAGCCGGTCACGTCCGTGGTGCGGAAATAAAACTGCGGCCGATAACCGTTGAAAAACGGCGTGTGCCGCCCCCCCTCTTCCTTGCTCAGCACGTACACCTCGGCCTTGAACTTGGTGTGCGGCGTGATCGTGCCCGGCTTGGCCAACACCTGCCCGCGCTCGACCTCCTCCCGCTTGGTGCCCCGCAGCAGCACCCCGACGTTGTCCCCCGCCTGCCCTTCGTCCAAGAGCTTGCGAAACATCTCCACCCCGGTGCACACGGTCTTTTGCGTGGGCCGAATGCCGACAATCTCGATCTCGTCACCGACCTTGATGACGCCGCGCTCGACCCGCCCCGTGACCACCGTGCCGCGCCCGGAAATGCTGAACACGTCTTCGATCGGCATCAAAAACGGCTGGTCAATGGCGCGCTTGGGCGTGGGAATGTAGCTGTCCAGCGCATCGGCCAGCTTCATGATCGAGCCCTCACCCAGCTCGCCCTTGTCGCCTTCCAGCGCCAGCTTGGCCGACCCCTTGATGAGCGGAATCTGATCGCCCGGAAACTCGTACTTGGACAGCAGCTCGCGTACCTCCATCTCCACCAGCTCGAGCAGCTCGGCATCGTCGACCATGTCGCACTTGTTCATGTACACGACGATGTACGGCACCCCGACCTGCCGCGCCAGCAAAATGTGCTCGCGCGTCTGCGGCATCGGCCCGTCAGCGGCCGACACCACGAGAATGGCCCCGTCCATCTGCGCCGCCCCAGTGATCATGTTCTTCACATAGTCGGCATGCCCCGGACAGTCCACGTGCGCATAGTGCCGCTTGGCCGTCTCGTACTCGACGTGCGCCGTGTTGATCGTGATGCCGCGCGCTTTCTCCTCCGGCGCCGCATCAATCTCGTCGTACTTCTTGGCCTCACCCCCATACTTGGCCGCCAAAATCGTCGTGATCGCCGCCGTCAGCGTCGTCTTGCCATGATCCACGTGCCCAATCGTGCCCACATTCACGTGCGGCTTGGTCCGCTCAAACTTGCCTTTGGCCATTTTTCCCTCTGACTAAAGAACGGTTTTGCTGGTCTCCGCCCGGTGAGCTACTTCGCCTTAGCGGAGATCACGGCCTCGGCGACGTTCTTCGGCGCCTCGGCGTAGTGCTTGAACTCCATCGTGTAGGTCGCACGGCCCTGCGTCAGCGAACGCAGCGTGGTCGAGTAGCCGAACATTTCCGCGAGCGGCACTTCGGCGCGGATCGCCTTGCCGCCGCCGGCGATGTCCTCCATGCCCTGGATCAAACCGCGCCGCGAAGACAGGTCGCCCATCACGTCGCCCATCTTCTCCTCCGGCGTCTCGACTTCGACCGCCATGATGGGCTCGAGCAGCACCGGCTGCGCCTGCCGCATGCCCTCCTTGAAGCCGATCGACGCCGCCATCTTGAACGCGTTCTCGTTCGAGTCGACCTCGTGATACGAGCCGAAGTGCAGGGTAACCTTCACGTCGACCACGGGGTAGCCCGCAAGCACGCCGGCCTTGAGCGTCTCCTCGACGCCCTTTTGCACGGCGGGAATGTATTCACGCGGCACCACACCGCCCTTGATCGCGTCGACGAACTCGAACCCCTTGCCGGGCGGCTGCGGTTCGAGCTTGAGCACGACGTGACCGTACTGGCCACGCCCACCCGATTGCTTGATGAACTTGCCCTCGGCGTTCTCGACGACCTTGCGGATCGTCTCGCGGTAGGCGACCTGCGGCTTGCCTACCGACGCCTCGACGCCGAACTCGCGCTTCATGCGGTCGACCAGGATCTCCAGATGCAGCTCGCCCATGCCGGAGATGATCGTCTGTCCGGATTCCTCGTCCGTATGCACGCGAAACGACGGATCCTCCTGCGCCAGACGATTGAGCGCGACGCCCATCTTCTCCTGGTCGGCCTTGGTCTTCGGTTCAACCGCCTGCGAAATGACCGGCTCCGGAAACTCCATCCGTTCCAGCGTGATGATCTGGTTCGGATCGCACAACGTGTCGCCGGTCGTGACGTCCTTCAGGCCGACCGCGGCTGCGATGTCGCCCGCGCGGACCTCCTTGATTTCTTCCCTTTCGTTCGCGTGCATCTGTAGCAGGCGACCGATGCGCTCCTTCTTGCCCTTGACCGGGTTGTACACCGTGTCGCCCGAGTTCAGCACGCCCGAATACACACGCAGGAAGGTCAACTGCCCGACGTACGGGTCGGTCATGATCTTGAACGCGAGCGCGGCGAACTTCTCGGCGTCATCCGCCCTGCGCTGAGCCGGCTTGTCGCCCTCGTCGACGCCTTTGACCGGCGGAATGTCGATCGGCGACGGCAAAAACTCGACGACCGCATCGAGCATCCGCTGCACGCCCTTGTTCTTGAACGCGCTGCCGCACAGCATCGGCTGGATCTCGCCGGCGATGGTGCGCAGGCGTAGCCCGCGCTTGATCTCCTCTTCGGACAGCGCGCCGCCTTCGAGGTACTTGTTCATCAGTTCCTCGTTGGCTTCGGCGGCGGCTTCGACCATCTTTTCGCGCCACTCCTGCGCCACTTCTTGCAACTCGGCCGGAACGTCCTCGTAAGTGAACTTCATTCCCTGCGAGGCCTCGTCCCACAGGATCGCCTTCATCTTGATCAGGTCGACGACGCCCTTGAAGCCGTCCTCGGCGCCGATCGGCACGACCACCGGTACCGGGTTCGCCTTCAGGCGCGCGCGCATCTGTTCGTACACCTTGAGGAAGTTGGCGCCGGTGCGGTCCATCTTGTTGACGAACGCCAGCCGCGGCACGCCGTACTTGTTCGCCTGCCGCCAGACGGTTTCCGACTGCGGCTGCACGCCGCCGACCGCGCAGTAGACCATGCACGCGCCGTCGAGCACGCGCATGCTGCGCTCGACCTCGATCGTGAAATCGACGTGACCCGGCGTGTCGATGATGTTGATGCGATGCTCGGGGAAGGACAGATCCATGCCGCGCCAGAACGTCGTCGTCGCGGCCGACGTGATCGTGATGCCGCGCTCTTGCTCCTGCTCCATCCAGTCCATCGTCGCGGCGCCGTCGTGCACCTCGCCGATCTTGTGGTTGACGCCGGTGTAATACAGGATCCGCTCGGTCGTCGTCGTCTTGCCGGCGTCGATGTGCGCCGAGATACCGATGTTGCGGTACCGTTCGATGGGCGTCTTACGTGGCATAAAGCCTTCCTAAAACCTGAAGTGCGCGGCGAGCGACGCTCGCCGCGCTTGTCCTGGTCGCCTAGAACCTGAAATGCGCGAAGGCCTTGTTCGCTTCGGCCATGCGGTGCACTTCCTCGCGCTTCTTCATCGCGCCGCCGCGTCCTTCGGCCGCTTCCATCAGCTCGCCCGCCAGGCGCAGCGGCATCGACTTCTCGCCGCGCTTTTTCGCCGCCTCGCGCAGCCAGCGCATCGCCAGCGCCATGCGCCGGACCGGCCGCACCTCGACCGGAACCTGGTAATTGGCACCGCCGACGCGGCGGCTTTTGACCTCGACCATCGGCTTGACGTTGGCAAGCGCCTGCGTGAACACCTCAAGCGCATTTTTCCCGGTCTTGCTCTCGATCTGCGCGAGCGCGCCGTAGACGATGCGCTCGGCGACCGCCTTCTTGCCGTCGAGCATGATGACGTTGACGAACTTGGTGACGTCGGAACTGTTGAACTTGGGATCCGGCAGGATCTCGCGCTTCGGTACTTCGCGACGACGGGGCATTGGAATCTTCCTCGGTCTTCAGTCGAAAGTGGCGCCTGGCCACGAATGCAGCCCCATGCTGCCGGGCTGCGACTTACTCGGCCGCGCGCCTTCGGCGTGCCAGCCGCAATCGGGACGTTGCCTAACTTGCCTTCGGGCGCTTGGCGCCGTACTTCGAACGCGCCTGCTTGCGGTCCTTCACACCCTGCGTATCGAGCGAACCGCGCACGATGTGGTACCGCACCCCCGGCAGGTCCTTGACCCGCCCGCCGCGGATCAGAACGACGGAGTGCTCCTGCAGGTTGTGCCCCTCGCCGCCGATGTAGGAAATCACCTCGAAGCCGTTGGTCAGCCTCACCTTCGCCACCTTGCGCAGGGCCGAGTTGGGCTTCTTCGGGGTCGTCGTGTAGACGCGGGTGCACACGCCGCGCTTCTGCGGGCTGTTCTTCAGCGCCGGGCTCTTGCTCTTGACGATCGTCGATTCGCGCGGTTTGCGAACCAGTTGGTTGATGGTCGGCATTGCGGTGTCCGCCTGGTCTGGGTCTGTCAATTCCGAGTCGCCCGCACCGGGCGGGAAACCATCGTTGTTCGGATGTCTTCGGGACTTGCACCGGAAGCGGTGCCTTCGGAACGGTTGCGCGCTCGCCAGGGGCGGGCAGGCGACCTCACAAAGAACACCGGGTCCGGGCGGACTCCGAAGAGCCTGCGATTTTCCTTCGATGCCCGTAGCCTTGTCAAGGCAGCGGCTCCGGCGCGGTATTGCACCCCACGCGCGAGAGGCCGGCGAAGTTCCGGCCTCTCGCGCTGGTCGCGGCCGCGGGCCAAAGGTGAGGCTCAGGACTCCTGGCTGTCTTCGCTGCCCTCGGCGCTGTCGAAGATCTCCGCCGGCGTGCCGGCCGCTTCGAGTGCAGCCAGCGCCTCGCGTTCGGCGGCCTCGAACTCCTCTTTTTCCTTGCGCGCGCGGTGGTATGCGAGCCCGGTACCGGCAGGAATCAGACGGCCGACGATCACGTTCTCCTTCAGGCCGCGCAACTCGTCCTTCTTGCCCATGATCGCGGCTTCCGTCAGGACGCGCGTCGTCTCCTGGAACGACGCCGCCGAGATGAACGAGTCGGTCGACAGCGACGCCTTGGTGATGCCCAGCAGGATGTTGTCGTAAAGCGCGGGCCGCTTGCCGGCCTTGATCGCTTTGTCGTTCTCGTCCAGAACTTCCGACCGCTCGACCTGCTCGCCGGTGATGAACGGCGTGTCGCCCGGCTCGGCGATCTGTACCCGGCGCAGCATCTGGCGGACGATCACTTCGATGTGCTTGTCGTTGATCTTCACACCCTGCAGCCGGTACACGTCCTGCACCTCGTCGACGATGTAGCGCGACAGCGCCTCGATCCCGAGCAGCCGCAGGATGTCGTGCGGATCGGCCGGACCGTCGACGATGAGTTCGCCCTTGTTGACGACCTGGCCGTCGTGCACGAGCACGTGCTTGTCCTTCGGGATCAGGAACTCGTGCTCCTTGCCATCGAGGTCGGTGATGATCAGCCGTTGCTTGCCCTTGGTCTCCTTGCCGAAAGTCACGGTGCCGGTGACCTCGGCGAGCATGCCGGCATCCTTCGGCGAGCGCGCCTCAAACAGCTCTGCCACCCGCGGCAGACCGCCGGTGATGTCGCGCGTCTTCTGCGATTCGGTCGGAATCCGCGCCAGCACCTCGCCGACGGCCACCTGCTGGCCGTCGCGCACGACGATCAGCGCACCCACCGGGAAGCTGATCGTCACCGCGTGGTCGGTGCCGGGGATCTTGACTTCTTCGCCCCTGTCGTTGAGCAGCTTGACCTGCGGACGCACGCCTTTGGCCGATGCCGTGCGCCGCTTGGCATCGATGACGACCAGCGTCGACAGGCCGGTGACCTCGTCGATCTGCTTGGCGACCGTCACGCCCTCTTCGACGTTCTCGAACTTCACCGTGCCCGCGTATTCGGTGATGATCGGTCGCGTCAGCGGGTCCCAGCTCGCCAGCTGCGTGCCGGCGCGCACTGCCATGCCGTCGCCGACCAGCAGCGTGGCTCCGTACGGAACTTTGTGACGCTCGCGCTCGCGGCCGTTGTCGTCGACGATCGTGACTTCACCCGAACGCGAGATCACCACCTGCTCGCCCTTGGCGCTGGTCACGTAGCGCATCGTGCTGGTGAAGCGCACCGTGCCGTTGCTCTTGGCCTCGACGCTGGAGGCGACCGCAGCGCGCGACGCCGCACCGCCGATGTGGAACGTGCGCATCGTTAGCTGCGTGCCCGGTTCGCCGATCGACTGCGCGGCGATCACGCCGACCGCCTCGCCGACGTTCACCAGCGAGCCGCGACCGAGGTCACGCCCGTAGCACTTCGCGCACAAGCCGTAGCGCGTGTCGCAGGTCAGCGGCGTGCGCACACGCACCTCGTCGATGCCGAGCTGCTCAACGCGTTCGACCGCGTCCTCGTCGAGCAGCGTGCCGGCCGGATAGAGCACGTCCTGCGTGTCGGGGTCGATGATGTCGACGGCGGCGACACGACCGAGGATGCGATCGCGCAGCGCCTCGATCACTTCGCCGCCTTCGACGAGCGCCTTCATGCCGACACCGTTGGTTGTGCCGCAGTCCTCCTCCGTGACGACCAGATCCTGGGTCACATCGACCAGGCGCCGCGTCAGATAACCCGAGTTGGCGGTCTTCAGCGCCGTGTCCGCCAGGCCTTTGCGCGCGCCGTGCGTCGAGATGAAGTACTGCAGGACGTTCAGGCCTTCGCGGAAGTTCGCCGTGATCGGCGTTTCGATGATCGAGCCGTCGGGCTTGGCCATCAGGCCGCGCATGCCGGCCAACTGGCGGATCTGCGCGACCGAGCCGCGCGCGCCGGAGTCGGCCATCATGAAGATCGAGTTGAACGACTCCTGCTTGACCTCGTTGCCGTGGCGGTCGCGCACCACTTCGGTCGCGAGCTGCTCCATCATCACCTTGCCGACCTGGTCACCGGCGCGCCCCCAGATATCGACGACCTTGTTGTAGCGCTCGCCCTGCGTGACCAGGCCCGAGGTGTACTGCGCCTCGATCTCTTTGACCTCGCGCTCGGCGGCGCGGATGATTTCTTCCTTCTGCGCCGGCACCAGCATGTCGTCGATCGCGATCGACAGCCCGGCGCGGGTGGCCAGCGCGAAACCGGATTGCAGCAGCTTGTCGGCGAAGATCACCGTCTCGCGTAGGCCGACGCGGCGGAACGCCGTGTTGATCAGCCGCGAGATCTCCTTCTTCTTCAGCGGCTTGTTCAGCACGGAGAAGGGCAGACCCGCCGGCAGGATCTCGGACAACAGCGCGCGGCCGACCGTGGTTTCGTAGCGCGTCACGCGCGGGGCCTTTTCGCCGGTGACGCGGTCGACGTCGAACTCCCGGATCCGCACCGTGACGCGCGTCTGCAGCTCGACCTCCTTGTTCTCGTAGGCGCGGTGCACCTCGGCGACGTCGGCGAAAAACGCCCCTTCGCCCTTGCCGTTGACCTTCTCGCGCGTCGCGAAGTACAGGCCCAGAACGACGTCCTGCGACGGCACGATCGACGGATCGCCGTTGCTCGGAAACAGGATGTTGTTCGACGCCAGCATCAGCGCGCGCGCTTCGAGCTGTGCCTCCAGTGACAGCGGCACGTGCACGGCCATCTGGTCGCCGTCGAAGTCGGCGTTGAACGCCGCGCACACCAGCGGGTGCAACTGGATCGCCTTGCCCTCGATCAGCACCGGCTCGAACGCCTGGATGCCGAGACGGTGCAGCGTTGGCGCACGGTTCAGCAGCACCGGGTGCTGCCGGATCACCTCTTCGAGAATGTCCCACACGACCGGCTCGCCCGCCTCGACCATCTTCTTGGCCGCCTTGATGGTGGTCGCCAGGCCCATCAGCTCGAGCTTGTTGAAAATGAACGGCTTGAACAGCTCCAGCGCCATCAGCTTCGGCAGGCCGCATTGGTGCAGCTTCAGTTGCGGACCGACCACGATGACCGAGCGGCCCGAGTAGTCGACGCGCTTGCCGAGCAGGTTCTGGCGGAAGCGGCCGCCCTTTCCCTTGATCATGTCGGCGAGCGACTTCAGCGGCCGTTTGTTGGCGCCGGTCATCGCTTTGCCGCGGCGGCCGTTGTCGAGCAGCGAGTCGACCGCCTCCTGCAGCATGCGCTTTTCGTTGCGCACGATGATCTCGGGCGCTTTCAGCTCGAGCAGGCGCTTGAGCCGGTTGTTGCGGTTGATCACGCGCCGGTACAGATCGTTCAGGTCCGAAGTCGCGAAGCGGCCGCCGTCGAGCGGAACCAGCGGGCGCAACTCCGGCGGCAGCACCGGCAGCACTTCCATGATCATCCACTCGGGTTTGATGCCCGAGCGCTGGAAGCCCTCCAGCGTCTTCAGCCGCTTGGCGTACTTCTTGATCTTGGCCTCGGAACCGGTCTCGGCCAGCTCCTTGCGCAGCGTTTCGATCTCACGGTCGATGTCGATCGCGCGCAGCAGCTCGCGGATGGCCTCCGCGCCCATCAGCGCGCGGAATTCGTCGCCGTGCTCCTCGGTCTTGGCGATGAAGTCGTCCTCGGTCATCAGCTGGCCGCGCTTCAGCGGCGTGAAGCCCGGATCGACCACGCAGAACGCCTCGAAGTACAGCACGCGCTCGATGTCGCGCAACGTCATGTCCAGCACCATGCCCATGCGACTGGGCAGGCTCTTCAGGAACCAGATGTGAGCGACCGGGCTGGCCAGCTCGATGTGGCCCATGCGTTCGCGGCGGACCTTGGCGAGCGTCACCTCGACGCCGCACTTCTCGCAGATCACGCCGCGGTGCTTCAGCCGCTTGTACTTGCCGCACAAGCACTCGTAGTCCTTGATCGGCCCGAAGATCTTGGCGCAGAACAGGCCGTCGCGCTCGGGCTTGAAGGTGCGGTAGTTGATCGTCTCCGGCTTCTTGACCTCGCCGAACGACCATGAGCGAATCTTCTCCGGCGATGCGATGCCGATCCTGATCGCATCGAACTGCTCGTCCTGCTGAACCTGCTTGAATAGATCGAGTAGCGCTTTCATGCGTTCCTCTCAGTGAATCCTGGTCCGTCCGGGGGCGCGCATCAGCTGCGCTCGAGATCGATGTCGATCCCGAGCGAACGGATTTCCTTGACCAGCACGTTGAACGACTCCGGCATGCCGGCGTCGATCGAGTGCTCGCCCTTGACGATGTTCTCGTAGACCTTGGTGCGGCCGTTCACGTCGTCCGACTTCACGGTCAGCATCTCCTGCAGCGTGTACGCCGCGCCGTAGGCCTCCAATGCCCACACTTCCATCTCGCCGAAGCGCTGGCCGCCGAACTGCGCCTTGCCGCCGAGCGGCTGCTGGGTGACCAGCGAGTACGGACCGGTCGAACGCGCGTGCATCTTGTCGTCAACCAGGTGGTGCAGCTTCAGCATGTGCATGTAGCCGACCGTGACCGGGCGCTCGAACGCTTCGCCGGTACGGCCGTCGTACAGCCTGGCCTGCGTCTTCGTACTCGTCAGTCCGAGTCGCGTCGCGATTTCGGGCGGATAGGCCATGTCGAGCATCGCGCGAATCTCGGACTCCGACGCGCCGTCGAACACGGGCGTGGCGAACGGCACGCCGTCTTGCAGGTGTTCGGCGAGCTGGTTAAGTTCATCGTCGTTCAACGCGTCGATCTCTTCGGTCTTGCCCGACTTGTTGTAGATGTCGCGCAGCAACGCGCGCAGTTGCGCGGTCTTGGCGTCGCGCAGCAGCTCGCCGATGCGGTTGCCCAGCCCGCGTGCGGCCCAGCCCAGATGCGTCTCGAGGATCTGGCCGACGTTCATCCTTGAGGGCACGCCGAGCGGATTGAGCACGATGTCGACCGGCGTGCCGTCGGCCATGTAGGGCATGTCCTCGACCGGCACGATGCGCGACACCACGCCCTTGTTGCCGTGGCGGCCGGCCATCTTGTCGCCGGGCTGCAGCCGGCGCTTGACGGCCAGGTACACCTTGACCATTTTCAGGACGCCGGGCGGCAGCTCGTCGCCCTGCGTGAGCTTCTTGCGCTTGTCCTCGAACGCCTGGTCGAACTGGCGGCGCTTGGCTTCGATCGACTCCTTCAGCGCCTCGAGCTGCGCGGCGGCGTTGTCGTCGGCCAGGCGAATGTCGAACCAGTGGTACTTCTCGAGCGAGTCGAGGTAGTCCTTGGTGATCACCGTGCCCTTGGCGATCTTGCGCGGTCCGCCGGTAGCCTCCTTGCGCAGCAGCAGTTTCTCGATGCGCTGGAACGCATCGGCCTCGACGATCCGGAGCTGGTCGTTCAGGTCCTGGCGATAGCGCTTGAGTGCGTCGTCGATGATCTGTTGCGCGCGCTTGTCGCGCTGGATGCCCTCGCGCGTGAACACTTGCACGTCGATGACCGTGCCGTTCATGCCGGAAGGCACGCGCAGCGAGGTGTCCTTCACGTCGCTCGCTTTCTCGCCGAAGATCGCGCGCAGCAGTTTCTCTTCCGGTGTCAGCTGCGTTTCGCCCTTGGGCGTGACCTTTCCGACCAGCGTGTCGCCGGCCTGGACTTCGGCGCCGATGTAGACGATGCCCGACTCGTCGAGCCGCGCGAGCTGGTTTTCCGAAAGGTTGCTGATGTCGCGCGTGATCTCCTCGGGGCCGAGCTTGGTGTCGCGGGCGACGACGTTCAGTTCCTCGATGTGGATCGACGTGTAGCGGTCGTCGGCAACGACGCGCTCCGAGATCAGGATCGAGTCCTCGAAGTTGTAGCCGTTCCACGGCATGAACGCGACCAGCATGTTCTGGCCCAGCGCCAGCTCTCCCAGGTCGGTCGAGGCACCGTCGGCGATCACGTCGCCCTTGGCGATGACATCGCCCTTCTTGACGATCGGCCGCTGGTTGATGTTGGTGTTCTGGTTGCTGCGCGTGTACTTGACGAGGTTATAGATGTCGACGCCGACTTCGCCGGCGACGTTCTCTTCCTCGTTGACGCGCACGACGATGCGGTTGGCGTCGACATAGTCGACGACGCCGCCGCGCAACGCCTGCACGGTCGTTCCCGAGTCGACCGCGACCGTTCGCTCCACGCCCGTGCCGACGAACGGCTTCTGCGGACGCAGACAGGGTACTGCCTGACGCTGCATGTTCGAGCCCATCAGCGCGCGGTTGGCGTCGTCGTGCTCGAGGAACGGGATCAGCGAGGCCGCGACCGACACGATTTGGCTCGGCGCGATGTCCATGTACTGGACCCGCTCGGGGCTCATCAGCACGAACTCGCCGTTCTCGCGGCAGCTCACCAGCTCGTCGACGAACTTGCCGTTCTTGTCGAGCGGCGCGTTGGCCTGCGCGATCACGTACTTGCCCTCCTCGATCGCCGACAGGTACGAGATCTCGTTGGTCACACGGCTGTCGACGACTTTGCGGTAGGGCGTCTCGAGAAAGCCGTATTCGTTCAGCCGCGCGTACAGCGACATGGAGTTGATCAGACCGATGTTCGGGCCCTCGGGCGTTTCGATCGGGCACACGCGGCCGTAGTGCGTCGGGTGCACGTCACGCACCTCGAAGCCGGCGCGCTCGCGCGTGAGCCCGCCCGGCCCGAGCGCGGAGACGCGCCGCTTGTGCGTGATCTCCGACAGCGGGTTGGTCTGGTCCATGAACTGCGACAGCTGTGACGAGCCGAAGAACTCGCGGATCGACGCGGAGATCGGTTTGCTGTTGATCAGGTCGTGCGGCATCAGGTTTTCGGTCTCGGCCTGGCCGAGACGCTCGCGCACCGCGCGTTCGACGCGCACCAGGCCCGCGCGGAACTGGTTCTCGGCGAGTTCGCCGACGCAGCGCACGCGCCGGTTGCCCAGATGGTCGATGTCGTCGATCTCGCCGCGGCCGTTGCGCAGCTCCACCAGCACCTTCATCGTGTCGATGATGTCCTCGTTGGTCAGCACCATCGGGCCGGTGATGTCCGGGCGCCCGAAGCGGCTGTTGACCTTCATGCGGCCGACGCGCGACAGGTCGTAGGTCTCGTCGTCGAAGAACAACCGCCTAAACAGCGTCTCGACGGCCTCTTCGGTCGGCGGCTCGCCCGGGCGCATCATCCGGTAGATTGCGATGCGCGCGGCGAGCTGATCGCCCGTCTCGTCGATGCGCAGCGTGTTGCTGATGAACGGTCCCTGGTCGAGGTCGTTCGTGTAGATCGTGCGGATGTCCTTGACGTTGGCCGCCCGCAGCTTCTTCATCAGGTCTTCGGTCAGTTCTTCGTTCGCGTGCGCGACGACCTCGCCGGTCTCGGGATCGACGATGTTGGCCGCGAGCACGCGGCCCAGCAGATAGTCCTCCGGTACCTCGATGCGCTTCATGCCGGCCGCCTCGAGGTCGCGGATGTGCTTGGCGTTGATCCGCTTGTCCTTGTGCACGACGACCTTGCCGGTCTTGTCGAGGATGTCGAAGCGCGCGATTTCGCCCCGCAGCCGCTCCGGAACCAGCTCCATGTAGCCCCCGGTATGGGCGGCGAGCGTGAAACTGTCGAAGCTGAAGAAGTGCGCGAGGATCTGTTCGGGCGTGAGCCCGATCGCTTTCAGAAGGATCGTCGCCGGCATCTTGCGGCGGCGGTCGACGCGAAAATACAGAATGTCCTTCGGGTCGAACTCGAAGTCGAGCCAGGAGCCGCGGTACGGGATCACGCGCGCCGAAAACAGCAGCTTGCCGGAACTGTGGGTCTTGCCGCGGTCATGCTCGAAGAACACGCCCGGCGAGCGGTGCAGCTGCGACACGATCACGCGCTCGGTGCCGTTGATGACGAACGAGCCGGTCGAGGTCATCAGCGGGATCTCGCCCATGTAGACCTCCTGCTCCTTGACCTCCTTGATCGTCGGCTTGGACGCCTCGCGGTCCATGATCACCAGGCGCACCTTGGCGCGCAGCGGGCTGGCGTAGGTCAGCCCGCGCTGCTGGCACTCCTTGACGTCGAACGGCGGATCGCCGAGCGTGTAGCCGGCGAACTCCAGACGCGCCATGCCGTTGTGGCTGCTGATCGGAAAGATCGAGTTGAACGCGGCCTGCAGGCCCTCGTTCTTGCGCTGCGAAGGCGGCGTATCCGCCTGCAGGAACTGCATGTAGGACTCGAGCTGGGTCGCCAGCAGGAAGGGCACCGACTGCACGGCGGGCCGCTTGGCGAAGCTCTTGCGGATACGTTTCTTTTCGGTGAACGAGTACGGCATAGACGCTCCGTTCGAGGAAACTCAACGACGCGCGAACAGCGGGGACGCGAAAAGCCGCACGAGCGCAGTGGCCCGCGCGGCGGTTGACGTTCCGAGTTGTCCGTTCATCAGGGAAGTCTTGGATCTGGGCCCGGTGACGGACCCAGATCGAAGACCTCCGGGGCCGGCGCGCCAGCGGCGCGCCGGCCTGTTCCGGCTTACTTCACCTCCACCTTGGCGCCGGCCTCCTCCAGTTTTTTCTTGGCGGCTTCCGCGTCGGCCTTGTTCACTCCTTCCTTCACGGGCTTGGGCGCGCCGTCGACCAGATCCTTGGCCTCTTTCAGGCCCAGGCCGGTCAGTTCGCGCACGGCCTTGATCACGTTGACCTTGTTGGCACCGGCCTCGGTCAGCACGACAGTGAATTCGGTCTTCTCCTCCGCGGCCGGGGCGGCGGCGCCGGCGGCCGGTGCCGCGACCGCCACGGCTGCAGCGGCGGCGGACACGCCGAATTTCTCTTCCATCATCTTGATCAGTTCGCTGATCTCGAGAACGGACTTCGCGGCGATCGCGTCGAGGATTTCCTGGTTCGAAAGTGCCATGTCAAAGACTCCTAATGCGTTGTGATGTCGGTTCGGTGATGCGGATGCGGATCAGGCGGCCTGCTTTTCCTTCGCGTCGCGCACCGCGGCGAGCGTACGAACGAAACGGGCCGGTACTTCGTTGAGCGTGCGGACGAACTGGCCGATCGGCGCCTGCATCGTCGCCATCAGCTTCGCCAGCAGTTCCTCGCGGCTCGGCAACGACGCCAGCGCCTTGACGCCCGCCTCGTCCATGACGTGGTTGGGCATCGCACCAGCCCTGACGACTAGCTTGTCGTTGTCCTTGGCGAAGGTCGAAAGCACCTTGGCCGCCGCCACCGGATCGGCGGAGAAGCCGTACACCAGCGGGCCGACGAGCTTGTCGGCCAGACCGGCGAACGGCGTGCCGTCCATAGCGCGGCGCGCCAGCGTGTTCTTCAACACGCGCAACTGGACACCCTGCTGGCGCGCTTGCCTGCGCAGCTTGGTGACCGCTTCCACATCCAGACCACGGTACTCGGCGACGACGATCGACTGGGCGGTCGCCACCATGGCGCCGACTTCCTCGACCATTGCCGCTTTTTGCTGCCGATTGAGACCCACGGTACTGGCTCCACTCAAAGGTGCTCGGCGGCGGTGTTGCCGCGTGGCACCGGTTACTGAACCGGCGACCGATACGAGAGACCCTTGAGTTGTTCACGCATCGAGATGCGCTTCACAACGCAACTGTTCCCTTCGGGTACGCCGTCTGCGCTGGAGCTCGCCCGTCAAGCGCCGCCTGCCGAGCGAATAGCGAACGCAGGCAGCGTGCGTGCAAGCATTAAGGGAGGTTCGCATCGACGCCCTCGCTCGACGCCCGGCGTGCGACGTCGAACCTCCGTCCAGCGGTCTTTGACAGCAGCAGCGACGCGGTCGCCCGCTTCGCTGCAGCCCAAAGCCCCTGCGGTTCCACTGCGGGAACCCAGGCCCGGTCGCGGCCGGGCCGAAATCCCTCGAACTATGCGTTCAGGCTCGCGGCATCGACGCGCACACCGATGCCCATCGTCGACGAAACCGAGATCTTGCGCAGGAAGATGCCTTTGACCGACGCCGGCTTCGCCTTGTTCAACGCGTCGATCAGCGCCGCCAGGTTGGTCTTCAGCCGATCCGCATCGAACGACGCACGACCGATCGTGCAATGCACGATGCCCGCCTTGTCGGTACGGAACTGCACTTGTCCGGCTTTGGCGTTCTTCACCGCGCCGGCGACATCGGCCGTCACCGTGCCGACCTTCGGGTTCGGCATCAGCCCGCGCGGGCCGAGGATCTGGCCCAGACCACCAACGACGCGCATCGCATCGGGCGTGGCGATGACCACGTCGAAGTCCATGAAGCCTTCCTTGATCTTGGCGGCGAGGTCCTCGAAGCCGACGATGTCGGCACCGGCGGCTTTCGCCTCCCCGGCCTTCGCACCCTGCGCAAACACCGCCACGCGCACCGTCTTGCCCGTGCCGGCCGGCAGCACCACCGAACCGCGCACGGCCTGATCGGACTTTTTCGCATCGATGCCGAGCACGACAGCGACGTCGACCGATTCGTCGAACTTGGCGGTTGCCGTCTGCTTAACCAGGTTCAGCGCTTCCGCGACGGGATAAGTCCGGTTCGGCTCGACCTTGGCCCGGATCGCCTTCGTACGCTTGGACAGGTGCGCCATTTACAAACCCTCCACCGTGATGCCCATCGAACGGGCCGAGCCCGCGATCGTGCGCACGGCCGCATCCATGTCGGCGGCGGTGAGATCCGGCATCTTTGTCCTGGCGATCTCCTCGGCCTGCGCGCGCGTGATCTTGCCGACCTTGTCCGTGTGCGGCTTGGGCGAGCCCTTCTCGATCTTCGCCGCCTTCTTGATCAGCACGGTCGCCGGCGGCGTCTTCATCACGAAGGTGAAACTCTTGTCGGCGAACGCGGTGATGACCACCGGGATCGGCAGACCGGGCTCGATGCCCTGCGTCTGCGCGTTGAACGCCTTGCAGAACTCCATGATGTTCAGGCCGCGCTGACCGAGCGCCGGCCCGATCGGCGGCGACGGATTGGCTTTACCGGCCGGCACCTGCAGCTTGATAAAGCCGACGATCTTCTTTGCCATATCAGCTTCCCTTTGGGTCCAAGCGCGCTTTCGATCGCTCTACCGGCGCTCCCCGTGAGCACATCACGTGAGCCGTATCGCCGGCTCACAACGCGTCTTGCCAAGACATTCCGAACCGCGCGCTTCGCAAGTCAGTCGCTTCGCACCTGTCTGCGCGGCAGATGTGGCGCTGGCGAACGGCGCTACACCTTCTCGACCTGTCCGAACTCCAGATCGACCGGCGTCGAGCGGCCAAAAATCGTGACCGACACGCGCACGCGGTTCTTGTCGTAGTTCACTTCCTCGACGTTGCCGTTGAAGTCGGTGAACGGACCTTCCTTCACCCGCACCATCTCGCCGACCTCGAACAGCACTTTCGGCCGCGGCTTCTCGTAGCCCTCCTGCATCCGCTGCAGGATCTCGTCGACTTCCTTCTGCGACAGCGGCGAAGGCTTGTTCGCCGATCCGCCCAGAAAACCGGTGACCTTCGGCGTGCTCTTGACCAGGTGCCAGGCGTCGTCGGTCATATCCATCTCGACCAGCACGTAGCCCGAATACAGTCTGCGCTCGGTGATCGCCTTCTTGCCGCCCTTGACCTCGACGACTTCCTCGGTCGGCACCAGGATCCTGCCGAAGTGCGCCTGCAGGCCTGCCCGATTGATGCGCTCCTGCAGGGCCTTGGCCACGCTCTTCTCCATGCCCGAATAAGCATGGACGACGTACCAGCGCTTGTTCCCCGTGGTCTTGGCGGCTTCGGTCATCGTTTCCTCGGTCATCACTTCCACCGCAGCAAAAGGTCGTACAGCACCCACTCGAGCGACTTGTCGACCACGAAAAGGAACAGCGCCATGATCACCACGAACGCGAAAACGATGCCGGTCGTGCCGAGCGTCTCCTTGCGCGAAGGCCAGGTCACCCGGCGCGTTTCGTCGTAGGACTCGCGCGCGAAGCCGAGAAAACGCTTGCCGTGGGCCGAGAACCACGCGATCACGATGCCCAGCACGACACCGCCGATCAGGATGCCCACGCGCGTCAGCAGCGGCTGCTGTGACAGGAAGCTGAAACCGAGCACGCCGGCCAGCACGGCGACGACCGCGAGGCTGACCAGCACGAGATCGGCCTTGCTACCGACCGTTTCGACGTTCTGAGTGTTCATCCGAGACCTTCTGGGTGCCGTTGCTTCGTCGTTCGCCGCGTCCCCGGCACATCGCCGGAGCTGGCAGGGGCAGAGGGAATCGAACCCCCAACCTTCGGTTTTGGAGACCGACGCTCTGCCAGTTGAGCTATACCCCTGCGTGAACCATGGACATCGCGCGCAACACCGCCCGCGTTCTGCGAAATCCTTACTCGACGATCTTGGCCACGACGCCGGCGCCGACGGTGCGGCCGCCTTCGCGGATGGCAAAGCGCAGGCCTTCCTCCATCGCGATGGGGGCGATCAGCGCCACATCCATCGTGATGTTGTCGCCCGGCATCACCATCTCAGTACCCGCCGGCAACGCAATCGAGCCGGTCACGTCCGTGGTGCGGAAATAAAACTGCGGCCGATAACCGTTGAAAAACGGCGTGTGCCGCCCCCCCTCTTCCTTGCTCAGCACGTACACCTCGGCCTTGAACTTGGTGTGCGGCGTGATCGTGCCCGGCTTGGCCAACACCTGCCCGCGCTCGACCTCCTCCCGCTTGGTGCCCCGCAGCAGCACCCCGACGTTGTCCCCCGCCTGCCCTTCGTCCAAGAGCTTGCGAAACATCTCCACCCCGGTGCACACGGTCTTTTGCGTGGGCCGAATGCCGACAATCTCGATCTCGTCACCGACCTTGATGACGCCGCGCTCGACCCGCCCCGTGACCACCGTGCCGCGCCCGGAAATGCTGAACACGTCTTCGATCGGCATCAAAAACGGCTGGTCAATGGCGCGCTTGGGCGTGGGAATGTAGCTGTCCAGCGCATCGGCCAGCTTCATGATCGAGCCCTCACCCAGCTCGCCCTTGTCGCCTTCCAGCGCCAGCTTGGCCGACCCCTTGATGAGCGGAATCTGATCGCCCGGAAACTCGTACTTGGACAGCAGCTCGCGTACCTCCATCTCCACCAGCTCGAGCAGCTCGGCATCGTCGACCATGTCGCACTTGTTCATGTACACGACGATGTACGGCACCCCGACCTGCCGCGCCAGCAAAATGTGCTCGCGCGTCTGCGGCATCGGCCCGTCAGCGGCCGACACCACGAGAATGGCCCCGTCCATCTGCGCCGCCCCAGTGATCATGTTCTTCACATAGTCGGCATGCCCCGGACAGTCCACGTGCGCATAGTGCCGCTTGGCCGTCTCGTACTCGACGTGCGCCGTGTTGATCGTGATGCCGCGCGCTTTCTCCTCCGGCGCCGCATCAATCTCGTCGTACTTCTTGGCCTCACCCCCATACTTGGCCGCCAAAATCGTCGTGATCGCCGCCGTCAGCGTCGTCTTGCCATGATCCACGTGCCCAATCGTGCCCACATTCACGTGCGGCTTGGTCCGCTCAAACTTGCCTTTGGCCATCTTGTTAGCTCCTGACTGCCCGTTTTGTCATCGACCCGCCGCTGCCGGACGGGGTCGGCCTTGCTTCCGTGATCGTGGTGCCCATGACGCGGATCGAACGCGTGACCTCTCCCTTACCAAGGGAGTGCTCTACCACTGAGCCACATGGGCCTGGACGTGTCGTCGCACGTCGTCTGGCTGTTCCTTGGAGCGGGTGAAGGGAATCGAACCCTCGTCATAAGCTTGGAAGGCTTCTGCTCTACCATTGAGCTACACCCGCCCGAACCGACTGTCAGATCCTTCACGCGCGCGAGCCCTACATCGCCTCTCGCCCGCCCACTTTTCCTTGTTCCGTGCGTCAGATTCCCGGATGGAACCGAACTTGGTGGAGGGGGTTGGATTCGAACCAACGTAGGCGTAAGCCAACAGATTTACAGTCTGCCCCCTTTAGCCGCTCGGGCACCCCTCCGCAGGGAACCGCAAATTATGGTTGCGCAGGGGTACCTTGTCAAACCAGCCGTCGATGGCGGCGCAGCCCGCGTCGGACCGGCACATCGGTGCAGGTTATCTCCGGTCACCCCAGGGCGGAAAGGGAATCATGGTACCGATCGAAACGCTGCGCCGACTCGCTGCGATACAGTGGGCGCCTCGTCATGCCGAAACCGAGCCAGACCGGAGCCGACGACTGCCCCCAACAGCGAACCGGAGCGACCGTTCGTATGAGCAAGGCCTTTGCATCCAGGAGCGATCTGACCCCCCGCAAGATCTCCTTCACGCAGCTTTCCGACCGTGCCTACGCGTACACGGCCGAAGGCGACCCCAATTCGGGTGTGGTCATCGGCGACGACGGCGTCCTCGTCGTCGATGCAACCGCGACGCCCGTCATGGCGCGGGACTTGATCGGCCGCATCCGTTCGGTGACGGACAAACCGATCAAATACGTTGTGCTCTCCCACTATCACGCGGTCCGCGTGCTCGGTGCGTCCGCGTTCGCAGCGCAGGAGATCATCGCCAGCCGTGGAACGCTCGAGCTGATCCGTGAACGCGGGGCTCAGGACATGAAGTCCGAAATCGAGCGTTTCCCGCGCCTGTTCCAGGCGGTCGAGTCGATCCCGGGCCTGACTTGGCCGACGATGGTGTTCGACAGCGAGTTGACGCTGTTCATGGGCTCGCTCGAGGTGCAGATCAAGCATCCCGGCCCCGGGCATACCAGGGGCGACACGATCGTGTGGCTGCCGGCTGACAGGGTTCTTTTCTCCGGCGACCTGGTCGAGTACGAGGCGGCTGCCTATGCGGGCGACGCGCAGCTCGCTGAGTGGCCGTCGACCCTAGAAGCGCTGCGCGCGCTGCAGCCCGAACGACTGGTGCCCGGGCGAGGCCCGGCACTCCTCACCAACGCGGACGCGAACAAGGCGATCGATTACACGCGCTCCTTCGTGACGACGCTGTTCGACGCCGCGCGCGAAAGCGTCGCCGCCAAGCGCGATCTGAAAGCGACGTTCGACTACACCCGGGCGAAGATGGATCCGCTGTTCGGACACGTCTTCATTTACGAGCATTGCCTACCGTTTGACGTTGCGCGCGCGTACGACGAGGCGAGCGGCATCAAGCATCCGCGCATCTGGACGGCCGAGCGGGACCAGCAGATGTGGCGTGCGCTGCAGGGTTGAGTCAGGCGCGGCACGCCTCGGCGACGAACCTCCGGCGCACCACGCAGGGGCGGGATCCCGGGCGACCCGCATGTCGTCGCCGCGGTCCGACTGGCCGACGCGGAGCGGCGCGGCGGGGCGCCACCGGGTCACATCTGCTTGAACAGATGCGTGAAGCTTCGGCTGACTTCGAGTTTTTCGGGAAAGTTCTTCAACAGCACCAACTGGCGACCACGGAAGTCGCGCGTCACGCCGGCGATCGCCTTGGCGTTGACGATCGTCGAGCGATGGATCTGCCAGAACTGCCCGGGATCCAGCTCCTCGATCAGTTCTTTGATCGGCTTTCGGATCAGCGCTTCGTAGGCTTCGGTCTGCACTCGGGTGTACTTCTCGTCCGACATGAAAAACAGTACGTCGGCGACCGGAATCATGCGCAGTTGCTGGCCCATCGACGCCTGCACCCATTGCAGGTAGGACTGCGACGACGGTGCGTTTCGATCGAGTGCAACGCCCTCGAGCCTGGCCGATAGCTTGGACAGCAGTTCGCCCAGATCTGACGGCTTGGTCCCCAGGCGCCGCTTCAGACGCGCCACCGTCAGTTCGAGCCGGTCTCGTTCTGCCGGCTTCAGCACATAGTCAACGGCCCCGTGTTCGAACGCCTCGACCGCGTACTCACTGTAAGCCGTGATGAAGACCACGTGACAGGCATCGCCGATCTGGCGCGCCGCCTCGACGCCGGTCATGCCAGGCATGCGGATGTCGAGAAAGGCGAGGTCGGGCCGATGCGTACGAACAGCCTCGACCGCCTCTTGGCCGTTCTTTGCTTCCGCGACGATCTGCAGTTCCGGCCAGACTTCGGCGAGCCGCGCGCGCAGTTGCTCGCGCATCAAGCGTTCGTCGTCGGCAAGGATGGCGCGCGTCATGCGGCCGCGATTGTAGGCGCAGCCGGCCGCCTCACGCCGGCTGTGCCGACAGCGGCGCTTCGTGCGAGTTCTTCGCCTCCGGGTCGATCGCGTACGGCACTTCGATCGTCGCGATCGTCCCCGACGGGGTGTTCGCTTCGATCGATAGCCGGGCGCGACCGCCGTACAGCGCGGCGAGCCGTTCGCGAACGTTAGCCAGACCCACCCCACAGCCGGGGCGTGCGGCCGGGGCGAATCCGAGGCCCGTATCGGCGACGGTCACGCGCAGGTTGCCGTTGGCGATGTCCGCGCTGATCGTCAGCGAGCCGCCTTCGGCCTTGGGTTCGAGCCCGTGCTTGATCGCGTTTTCCACCAGCGACTGCAGCATCATCGGCGGGAACTGCGCGCTCGCCAGCCCCTGCGGCACCGCGATCGCGAACTGCAGCCGGTCCTCCATCCGTACCTTCAAGATCTCCAGGTAGGCGCGGCACAACGCGATTTCCTTGCCGAGCGTGGTCGAACCCTCGCGCATCTGCGGCAGTGCCGCGCGCAGATACTGGATCAGGTTCTTCTGCATCCTGGAAGCGCGCGCAGGGTCGGTTTCGATCAGATAGTCGACCGAAGCGAGCGTATTGAAGAGGAAGTGTGGCTCGACCTGCGCCTGCATCATCTTGAGCTGCGCCTCGGCGAGCTGACGTTTCAGCCCTTCTTCCGCTGCCGTCGCGGTGGCTGCCTGCGCGCGCGACTCGGCTTTCTTCTTGGATCCGAGCACGACCTTCACGATGATCATCGCCACGATCAGCACCAGCAGAAGGCTCATCAGCCATCCGCCGGACTCCTCGCGATACACGCGCGTGCGCCGCGCGACCTGGCGCGAGACCTGCTCGCTGACGATGTCCTCAATCTTCTCACGTGCGGCCTCGATGGCCTCGGTCACCTTCTCCGGATCGGCTGCGACGTCGGGCGGAATGACCACCTCGCGCCCGCCGGTCGAGCCGGCATCCTCGACACGCACGCCTTTCTCGTCGATCGTGATGGCGACCCGCTTGCCGTCCTTGTTGGAGAAGATGCGCACACCCTTGTCGTCGACCTTGACCCCCGCGCGGTCCGCCGCCGATTCCGCCTGGCCGGTGCCCCGCGGCCCCGACGCGCCGGGTGCTTCGGCAGGCGCCGCCGGCTTGGGCGGCGCAGGTGGCGCGATGCGGATGCCTTCGGGCGATACCGAAACGACGACGTTGACGGGATCCGCGTCGGTTGCCGTCCGATCGACGACCACCATCGGCCTGCGCTCCAGGAGCACGGAGCTCAGAATCCCGCCGAAAGCAAGCAGCAGGATCGCGAGCAGGAAAAACTTGCCCCAGCCGATGCCTGCGAGCCAGTCGCCGAACCGCGTGCTGGCCTGGCGGATGACGGGTGCGGAAACCCGGGCGCCGGCGGCGATGTCCTCGCGAACGCGCTGCCAGCGACCTGCCCTGGTCGGCCCGTCCGCCGCCTGCGGGGATGCGGCGGTCGCGCCGGATTCGGCTGGTGATTTCTGCGTGTCCATGTCGTTGCGACGGCAGCGCGTTCAGCTGGCGATTATCGGACGCCGACCGGATGCACGGGCGGCTTCCAAGACCGCGCGACTGTAGTCGAATCGCACCGACGGTCGCGCGCCGGGCGCGACAAACTGCAGGAATCGCCCACTGGCCTGCGTGCTGGCGCGAGCGGCGGCCGACGCCGCGCTCACTCGACGCCGATCGCTCGCAGGATCAGCGAAGCGGCCAACTGGGTCCAACCGGCGAGGCTAAGCCGGTCGGTCCAGGGATTTGCCTCTTTGAGCCGCTGCATCTGGCGCAGCACTTCCTCGCGCGGTTGCTCACGCTTGCTCGCCTCGACGATGGCGCGCACGAAGGGAAACTGGGTCATCAACGACAGCATCAGGCAGGCGATCCCGGCATCGCCGAGCGCATGGGCGAGCCGGCCGGCCTCGAGGTCGACCAGTGCCAGCGCACCCATCACGGCACTGACGTAGAAAAAACCGTTACGCCAGAGTCTCTCACCCTGGCTGGCGGGCGGCGCGGGACGCGGAGACATCTTCGATGACATGCGCTGTCGCCACGTATGTCGGTGCCCGGTTCTGCCGTTCAAGTCGCAAGTCGCGCGGCCGCCGAGTCGGCGCGATGCCATCGCACCACGGGTCGACGCCGGCGCCGAACCGCTCGCCGCGCTGGACAAACCCGCAGTTGCGGCGGCACCGCTTGGACCTGAGTTTCCGGCCGGGCCGACGTTCAGTTCGTGACCGCCGAACCACCGCCGGGCGGGCGCGACCTACCGGGGGGCGGTTCGGCATCCGCTGCGGGCACGGTCTGCGGTGGCATCGGCGTGGCCACGGACGCGGGCGCTGCGCTGCCAGGCTGGCTCGGCGCCGACAGCGTGTTGCCGGTCAGGTTGAAAGCCGGCGGTGGCGGTGCGCTACCCAGGCTCGCCACCTGTCGGGGCGGAACGCTCAGTTCCTGCCGGCCGCCTGCCGCGCTCTCCAGCGTCACGCCGTCGGCGCGCACTTCGACCAGCCGCGTTCCCGGCGCCACTTCCTGCCCGATCAAGTACGCGCGCGCCGGCTTGCCGTCGACGATCAGCACCGCGGAGGAATCCGCGCTGGCAGCGAAGACGCCGGCCACCTGCACATTGGCAAGGACCGCCGTCGGCGCCGCCTGCACCAGCCCGAACATGCGCGCCGCCAGCACCGGGTCGGGATCGCGCGGCGGCGGCGCCGCCAGTGGCGGCGGTGCCGCCGTCGGCTGGGGCGTGACGATGCGGATCGCCCAGTAGGCGGCGATCGCGCAGACGAGCGCGAGCATCACGACGTGCATTAAGACGGCAGCGAGTCTTTTCATCGGACGCGAGGGGCGCGAACGAAACCAATGATGCCGTGTCGGAGGACATGCGCCCGCAGCGGGCTTTCATCCTGATGCATTAACTGCGCCACCAAATCCCGCCAAAACGGGGTATAGGCGCCGGACCCGGTTGATAATATCCACGCGCCCCCTCTTGCGCCATCGAAAAACGCCGATGTTTCAAGGCTTTCGGCGCGCATCCTCAACGACAGTCGAACCTGAACGCCTCGCACGATGGATCCGGCTCCCCTTCGCATCAGACACCGCCGCGACCACGGTTTCACGCTGATCGAGATCATGGTCGTGATCACGATCCTCGGCATCCTGGCCGCCCTGATCGTGCCGCGTGTCGTCGGCCGCACCGATGATGCGCGCATCGCGGCGGCGAAGCAGGACATCGCTTCGATCATGCAGGCGCTGAAGCTGTATCGCCTCGACAACGGCCGCTATCCGACCACCGAGCAGGGGCTGCGCGCGCTGATCGAGCGACCAAGCACCGAACCCGTGCCCAACAACTGGAAGCAGGGTGGTTATCTCGAGCGCAGTTCGTTGCCCAAGGATCCGTGGGGCAAGGAGTACCAGTACCTCTACCCCGGACTGCGGGGCGAAATCGACGTATTCAGTTTCGGCCGCGACGGCCAGTCCGGCGGCGAAGGGCCGGACGCCGACATCGGCTCCTGGATGCTGTAGGGCTTGCGCTTGTGACCGAGGCGGCGCACGCATGAGAGCGCGCGGATTCACGCTGCTGGAGATGCTGATCGTGATCGTGCTCGCCGGCATCCTGCTGTCGATCGTCACGATCAGCGTGGCGCCCGACGAACGTCAGGCGCTCGCGCGCGAGGCGCAGCGCATCGTGCAGTTGATGGCGATCGCCGCCGACGAAGCCCGCATCCGCCAGCAGCCGATCGTCTGGGAAGCCGATCTGCGTGGCTGGCGCTTCGTGACCGAAGAAGGCGGCGAACGCCGCCTGCTGACCGGCGACGACCTGCTGCGCGAGCGCACGTGGGAGCGCGAACTGACGCGGCTGGCGGTGATCGACCGCAGCAGTGCAAAGCCGGCGCAGGTGTTGCTGGGCGCAGGCGCGCCGCCGGTGCGCGTGCCAATCGCGCGCGAGTGGGTGCAGCCGCGCCTGCGGCTGGAACTGGCCAACGACGTCGCGCGCGTGGCCGTGGAAATCGACGAGAGCGGTCGCAGTCATGTCGCGCTGCAGTAGCCGGACTAAGAAGCGCGGATTTACGCTGCTCGAAGTGCTGGTCGCACTCGTGATCATCGGCGTGGCGCTCGCCGCGGCGATGCGCGGCGCGCTGTCGCTGACAGGCACGGCCGAGGAAACGCGCTACAAGCTGCTCGCCACGCTGACCGCCGAGAACCGCCTGTACGAGCTGCGGCTCGCCCGGCAGCGACTCGAGCTCGGACAGAACTCGACCGACTGCGAACAGGGCGGCGTGATGTTTGTCTGCGAGCAGATCGTCAAGTCCACGCCGAACCCGTTCTTTCGCCGCATCGAGCTGCGCGTGTATCGCACCCGGGACGAGCAGCGCCGGCAATACGCCGAGATGTTGACCGTGCTGCCGACCAACCAATGATGCGCCGGGCCGCGTTGTGCGGCTTCACGCTGCTGGAGCTGCTGATCGCGATCAGCGTGCTTTCACTCGTGTCGATCATCGCGTGGCGCGGACTGGACACGCTGGTGGCCACGCGCGAGCGCCTGACGCCGGAAGGCGAGGACGTGCGCGCTCTGCTCACCGCCTTCGGCCAGCTCGAGCGCGACCTCGCGCACGTCGCCGATCCGACACTGTTCGCGCTGGCGTCGAATCCGGTGCAGGTCCGGCTGGCGACCAGCGGTCAGGTGCTCGAGATCGTGCGCATCGCGCCGCCGGACGAAAGCGGCGCACTCGCGCTGCAGCAGGTCTTCTATCGCATCGACGACGGCGCGCTGCTGCGGCAGGCGACACCGGCCACGCGCGTGTTCGCACCGGTCGAAGCCGAGCAATTCAGCAATGTGCGGCTGCTCGGCGCCGTCAAGGCGATGCGCGTTCGATTGTGGCAACCCGGCGCGGGATGGATCGCTCCCGACCGATCAAGCGCGCAGTCGCCCGGCCGAGTGGCCACGCCGCCGCAGGGTGTCGAAGTCAGCGTCGAGCGTGCCGACGGCAAGACGTATCGGCGCGTGTTGCTGGTGGGGTGAGGATCATGGCAGTCGCCGCATCCGCCTCGGCCCCCCTTTTCGCTCGCGAGCTGAGGCCGATGCACCGTCGCCAGCCGTGGGGCGGCGCCGCGCGTCAGCGCGGTGCGGCGGTGTTGATGGCCTTGTTCGTCGCGACGCTGGCGACGTTGATCGTCACCGGCCTGTTCTGGAACCAGTTCGTTCTATTGCGGACGATCGAGAACCAGCAGCTCGTATCGCAGAGCCGGCTGCTGCTGCGCGGCGCGCTCGACTGGGCGCGTGCGATCCTGCGCGAGGACGCGGCGCGTTCGAACTACGACGCGCGCACGGAGCCCTGGGCCACCCCGCTCGCGCCAACGCGGCTCGATCAGCTCGGCGAGACTTCGGCGCTCGCCTCGCAGGCGACGATCGAAGGCGACATCGACGATGCGCAGGCGCGGCTGAACCTGCGCAACCTGGTCGCCGCCGACGGCCAGGTCGTCGAACGCGAGCTGGCCGCATTGCGCCGGCTGTGCGCGCTGCTTTCGGTGCCGGAGGCGACTGCGGACCTGGTCGCGCAGCGCATGGCCGAGGCCTTTGCGCCGGCCGCGGCTGCAGCGGCCGGTGAACCCGCCAAGCCGCGGCCGATTCCGCTCGTGCTGCCGCGCGATCTGTTTGCGGTCGAGGGCATCGACCCCGAGGCGGCGGCCAAGCTTGCGTCGCATGTGGTGGTGCTGGACGAGCCGACGCCCGTCAACGTCAACACCGCAGCGAGCGAAGTGATCGCCGCGCGCATCCCCGGACTGACCTGGATGGACGCCAACCGCATCGTCGAGCAGCGCACCCAGCTCGGCTACTTCCGCGACGTCGCCGACCTGCGCAACCGGCTTGGTGACAAGGCGGCCGGACTGCTGCCGCAGGATGTCTCCACGGCGTCGCGCTACTTTTTCGTGCGCGGCCGCGTCCGGCTTGACCGCGCCAGCACCGGGATGGAAGCTCTGGTCAAGCGCGGCCGGCCGGGTGC
>JBBIJJ010000005.1:0-46851 GCA_037446035.1 Burkholderiales bacterium | reverse complement strand
AGCTTGGCGAGCGTTTCGGCGTCGGCGGAGTGGCGCGCGCGGGAAATATAGCGATTGCGGCGCATGCGATGTTCCTGCGAATGTGATGAGGCGAATTATCCCACCGTCGTCTCGGCGGCGCGTCTAGGGCTGTCGGCGAATACGAGGCTCGGGGTCGGGCGCGAGCGGCGCGGCCGCGCTTTGCGTTCGAATGAATTCGGCCAGCGCGTCGATGTCGAGCGGGCCGCCGACGCGCTCGCGGCCTTCGCGAAAGACGCGAAATCCGTCGCCGCCCGCTGCGAGGAAGCTGTTGACGGTCACGCGCAGGCGGTCCTGCGGCCTGATCGGGCGGCCGTCGAGCTGCAGCGATCCGGGAACGACGCGCGCGCCGGGGCCGCCGTGGTCGCTCCACGCATAGACGAATCCGGCCGACGGCTGCAGGAACCTAACGCGCTCGCCGTCACTGCGCCACTGCGCCTCCAGAATGCGTTCGATCTGCGCGCCCGTCAGCGTCATCGTCACCAGCGTATTGCCGAACGGCTGCATCGCGAACAGATCCCCGTAGGTGACCGCGCCGTCCGGCGCGCGGGGTCGCAAATCGGTGCGGATACCGCCCGGATTGGTGAAGGCGATCTGCGCGCCGTGCACGCGCGTGGCCGCCAGGTGCGCGTCGGCAACGAGACGGCCGGCGGCGTGGTCGCCGCCGTCGGTGGCCCGGCGCGTGAACGCCTCGCTGATGCGGCCGATCGGTCGCTGCGCAAGCGGTGCGGCGCGTTGCGCGTAATGCGCGACCAGCGCGGCGACGCGCGGCGACGGTGGCAGCGGCGCAAACACGGCGAGCACTTCGGGATCGTCGTTGCGGTCGTTGGGCACCGGCAGATTGCGCGCGTGCGCACGGACGACGTCGCCGCTGGCGCGATCGATCTCGAGGTCGACGACCGAAAGCAGTCGCCCGAACGACGCACCCTGAATCACGATACGGCCGTTCAGCGTGCAGTTGTAGGCGCGGTGCGTGTGGGCGCTGAGCACGACGTCGATCGCGGAATCCAGCTTGCGCACGATGTCGAAGATCTCGCCGCGCGGGTCGACGCAGCCGTCGATGCCGCCGCCGGCCTCGCCGCCCTCGTGAACGATCGCGACGATCGCGTGCACGCCCTGGGCCTGCAGGTCGGCGGCGTAGCGGTTCAGCGCCGCCGCCTCGGTGCGGAAGCGCCAGCCGGCGATGCCGCGCGGCATCACGATGCCGGGCGTGCTGCGCGTCACCACGCCGATAAAGCCGACGCGAACGCCGTCGAGGGTCTTGATCAAGTACGGCGCGAACAGCGTGCGACCGTCGCGATCGACGACGTTGGCCGCGAGAAACGGAAAACGTGCGCCTTCGTAGCGGCCGGCCGGATGCGCGCAGGTGGCCAGTTCGCCGCGCGGCGTGCTCGCGCACCCGCCGTAAGCCAGCCGCTGAAGCTCGGCGACACCCTGATCGAATTCGTGATTGCCCACGGCGTTCATGTCGACGCCGATCTCGTTCATGACCTCGATCGTCGGCTCGTCGCGGAACAGCGCCGATTCGAGCGGTGATGCGCCGACGAGATCGCCGCTGGAGATCACCACGCTCGCCGGCTGCTGGCGCCGCAATTCGGAGACGAGCGTGGCCAGGAAGGCGGCGCCACCGCTGCGCAGCGCGAGCATGCGACCGGCGTCGACGGGGTGCGGCACGGCGACGGTGAGGTCATCCGGCAGCAGGTGGCCATGGAAATCGTTGAAGGCGATCAGTCGCACGCGCGCCGGCTCGGCGGGCTGCGCCCGCGCGGGGGCAAGGGCAAGTACGAACGCGACGAGCAGGCAGCGCCAGGCGAGGTCGAATCGCATCGAAGCACCTCCGGCCGCGATTATCGGTGCATCGGACGTGCGCGCGGCTCTGCTATCGTCGCCGCATGAGTGCCACCGCGATCCGCAGCGACGTCGGTAGCGATGCCGAAGTCATCGGTCTGGTAGGGCTGGCGCACGGCACGTCGCACTTCTTCCACCTGCTGCTGCCGCCGTTGTTTCCCTGGCTGATGCAGGAGTTTGCGCTGTCGTTCACGCAGGCCGGGTTTCTGATGACGGTGTTTTTCGTGATCAGCGGAGTCGGCCAGGCGCTCGCGGGCTTCGTCGTCGATCGCGTCGGCGCGCGGCCGGTGCTTTTTTTCGGTGTCGGCACGCTCGCGGCCGCCGGCATCGTACTCGGGCTGGCGGATGGCTATGCGACACTCGTGCTTGCCGCCGCCGTCGCCGGCGTGGGCAACTCGATATTTCATCCGGCCGACTTCACGCTGCTGAACCGTCGCGTATCGCCAGCGCGGCTGGGGCATGCATTCTCCGTGCACGGTCTGGCCGGCAATCTCGGATGGGCCGCGGCGCCCGTGTTCATGGCCGGCATCGCCAGTGTCAGCGACTGGCATGTCGCCGCTTTCGCGGCATCCGCCTTCGGCTTCGTCGTGCTGGCGACGCTGATCGGGCGCGCGCGCGTTCTCAACGATGACGTCGCGCGACACCTCGTTACGGTGCAGCCGACACCGGCCAAGACCAGACCTTCGGGACACCTCGACTTCCTGCGCTCGGGTGCAGTCTGGATGTGCTTCGTCTTCTTCTTTCTGGCCACCGGCGCGTTCGGAATCCTGCAGAGCTACGCCCCCGCCATCCTTGGGCACGTCTATCAACTCCCTCTCGCCGCGGCCACCGCAGGCCTGACCGCGTATCTGCTGGGCAGTGCGGCTGGGATGGTGTTCGGCGGATTCGCCGCCGCGCGCCACGACAACAGCGACGCCGTGATCGCGCTGGCGCTCGGACTCGCGGCGCTGGTTGCGCTGCTGCTCGCGAGTGCGGTGGTTCCCGCCTGGAGCGTGATCGCATGGATGGCAGTGATGGGCTTCGGCGTCGGCGTGGCCGGGCCGAACCGGGATCTGTTGGTACGCAAGGCTGCAACTGCGCAGTTCGGCACGGCTTCGTTCGGGCGGGTTTATGGATTCGTGTACTCCGGCCTGGACCTCGGCTTGGCGGCAACGCCGCTGCTGATCGGGCCGCTGCTGGACGCGGGCGGGTTTTCGGCCGCGCTGCTCGGCGTGGCCGCCTTGCAGACCGCGGCGCTGGCGAGCGCGCTGCGCATTGGCCGCGCGGCGCGCGTGGTGCGCGCGGCATGAGTCGGACGGCGGCATGATCGGCTTTGCGACCACCGACCTTTGCGATTCGTTCGTGGCGCAACTTGCGAGCGGAGACGTGCAGGTCATGCAGCCGGCGCTCCTGCGTTTCGGGGCACGCCGCGCCTTTTGCGGGCAAGCGGTGACGCTAAAGCTGTTCGAGGACAACTCGCTGTTGGCCGAAGCGGTGCGGTCGCCGGGCGAAGGGCGCGTGCTCGTCGTCGATGGCGGGGGCAGCATCCGTTGCGCCGTTTTGGGGGGCAATCTGGCCAAGGCGGCCGCGGACTCGAACTGGGCAGGAGTCATCGTCTACGGGGCCGTTCGCGATGCCGATGAAATCGACGCATGTGCCATCGCGGTGCTGGCGCTGGCTCTGGACCCGCGTCGTTCGGTCAAACGCGGCCTCGGCGATCGCGATGTCGAGGTGAGCTTCTTGGGGGCCACGGTTCGGCCAGGCGACTGGATCTACAGCGACCGCGACGGGACGCTCGTCAGTCGATTAGCGCTTCACCGTTAGTTCGGCGGCGTTTTGATCGAAGCGGGTCGTCCGATTTCATCCGGCGGGCCACATTTCACATGATGGCAATAACCTTGTGCGCGGCACCAGGAACCATTTCGTTGGTCCCATTTGTTTTCCACATTGCGGCATTCTATATGTAGGTTGTTGTTTTAACATTGATTTATGTAGATTCTTTTATAAGATACGAGTCTTGCTGCATCGCCTGATCGATCCTACGATGGCTGCGACTTCCGGGGCTTTCCCCGACCGCCGAAGAACCCCGGAAGATCGAATACAGACCTTCATCCGGTAGGAGAAAGCATGACCGCACGCAAACTCGAGGCGCAACGCCTGCAGAAAGACTGGAACGAGAATCCGCGCTGGAAAGGCATCAAGCGCGGTTATACGGCCGATGACGTGGTCCGGCTGCGCGGCTCGCTTCTGGTCGAACACACGCTGGCCAAGCGCGGCGCGGAGCGGCTTTGGAAACTGATCAACGACGAGCCCTTCGTCAACGCTCTGGGTGCTCTGACGGGGAATCAGGCCATGCAGCAGGTCAAGGCAGGCCTGAAAGCGATCTACCTCTCCGGCTGGCAGGTCGCCGGTGACGCCAACCTGGCCGGGGAGATGTATCCGGACCAGTCGCTGTATCCGGCCAATTCGGTGCCGGCAGTGGTCCGCCGAATCAACAACACGTTCATGCGCTGCGATCAGATCCAGTGGATGGAGGGCAAGAACCCGGGTGACGCCGGCTACATCGATTACTTCGCGCCGATCGTTGCGGACGCGGAAGCGGGATTCGGGGGTGTGCTCAATGCTTTCGAACTGATGAAGGCGATGATCGAGGCGGGCGCCGCCGGCGTGCACTTCGAGGACCAGTTGGCATCCGTGAAGAAGTGCGGGCACATGGGCGGCAAGGTGCTCGTGCCTACGCGCGAAGCAGTCGCGAAGCTCGTCGCCGCACGCCTTGCTGCCGACGTGATGGGAGTTCCGACGGTGCTCGTGGCGCGCACCGACGCCGAGGCCGCCGATCTGGTGACGTCCGACGTCGACGAAAACGACAAGCCGTTCTTGACCGGCGAGCGGACCGTGGAGGGCTTTTACCGCACCAAGCCGGGCTTGCAACAGGCGGTCTCCCGCGGGCTCGCCTACGCGCCTTACGCCGATCTCGTCTGGTGCGAGACCGGCAAGCCCGATCTCGCCTACGCCAAGGCCTTCGCGGAGGCGATCCACAAGCAGTTTCCCGGCAAGATGCTCGCTTACAACTGCTCGCCGAGCTTCAACTGGAAGAAGAACCTCGACGACGCGACGATCGGCACCTTCCAGAAGGAGCTGGGTGCCATGGGATACAAGTTCCAGTTCATCACGCTGGCGGGCTTCCATTCGCTGAACTATTCGATGTTCAACCTGGCGTACGGCTACGCGCGCAATCAGATGAGCGCGTTCGTCGAGCTTCAGGAAGCGGAGTTCGCCGCGGCCGAGAAAGGCTTCACAGCGGTCAAGCATCAGCGCGAGGTCGGCACGGGTTACTTCGACGCGGTTACCACGACGATCGAGAGCGAAGCATCGACCGCGGCGCTGAAGGGCTCGACCGAGGACGAGCAGTTCTTCGACAGCAAGGCGGAAAAAAAGGCCGCCTGAAAAGCTCGGACATTCGTCTCCGCTTGGCAACGCTTTCGTTGCGACGCAACTTGAGCGGCCGTTGACCGACCCATAGACTGCGCCGCGATTGGCAGAGCGCGCAAGCGCCGGAGGAAGACAGGGCGAGGTCGTAGGAGACGCTGTTAACAAGTTCGAAGAACACGCATTGATCACTGGGGCCGCACATGCGGCCCCTTCTTTTTTGGTGCCAGCGTTTCACCCTGTCCGCCGCGTCTGCTTCGGTGCGCCGAGCGCGAGCCGCAGTGCGTCGTCTTCAAACGCCGCCTTCAGCCTGTCGACGAACAGGCGCACGCGCCGCGGCAGATGCTTGTGTGCCGGGAACACGCAGTAAATGGGTGTGGGCGCGGCTGCGTAGCGGTCCAGTACGCTCACCAGGCGGCCCGCACGGATGTCGTCGCCGACCTCCCAAAGCGAGCGCCAGGCGAGACCGAGTCCGGCGAGCGCCCAGTCGTGCAATACCGCGCCGTCGTTGCACGTGAGCGCGCCGGCGACGCGCAGCGTGCTCGGCACACCGTCAATCGTGAAGCTCCACCCGCGTTGCGGGGGCGGGCCCGCCCCGGCACCGTCGCCGAGCGTCAGGCATTGATGGCGCGCCAACTCGGCAGGATGGCTCGGTGCCCCGTGCCGGCGCACGTACGCGGGAGCGGCAACGACGACGCGCAGGCTTTCGCCCAGTTTGATCCGCACCAGCGAGCTGTCGGCCTGTTCGCCGAAGCGGATGGCGCAATCGAATCCCTCGGCGAGCAGATCGGCGACGCGGTCGGACAGATCGAGCGAGACGTACAGGCGCGGATGCTCGCGCGCGAACTCCGCGGCTAGCGGCGCGATGTATCGACGCCCGAACCCGGCCGGAGCGGTCACGCGAAGATGGCCCGTCGCCTCGACGCCACGCGCGGCGACGGCGGTCTCCGCCGCCTCGAGTTCGCTCAGGATGCGCTGACAGTCCTCGACGAAGGCTGCGCCCTCCGGCGTGAGCGACAGGCGGCGCGTCGTTCGCTGCAGCAGCTTGACGCCCAGCCGCGACTCGAGCGCGTCGAGACGGCGACTGACCATCGCCGGTGCGATCCCCTCGTGGCGGGCGGCGGCGGACAGGCTGCCGCGCTGGACGACGCTCACGAAGGTCGCGATCTGCTTGAAATGGTCCATTCTTGAGCGACAGTGAAAGAAGCTGTGTCGATCGCCGCCCGATCAGCCAGTTCTACGCAAATATACTTTCGCGCTGACTCGCCGATCGCCGAACCATGCGTCCGATCGCCGATTTGCCGATTTCGCCGATTCGAAGGAGCACGCGATGAACCTGCCCCAAGGGGTCACGATCCAGGCGCCGGTCAAGCCCGGCTTCGAGAAAGTCCTGACGCACGACGCGCTCGCGCTCGTGGCCAGGCTGCACCGATCGTTCAATCCGCGCAGGCTCGAGCTGCTCACGCGGCGCGTCGAGCGTGCCCGGCGGCTCGATGCCGGGGAGAAACCCGACTTCCTGGCCGAAACGAGGCATGTGCGCGAAGGCGACTGGAAGATCGCGCCGCTGCCCAAGGACCTGTCGTGCCGTCGCGTCGAGATCACCGGCCCGGTCGAGCGGAAAATGATCATCAACGCGCTGAACTCGGGTGCGGATGCGTACATGACCGACTTCGAGGACAGCAATGCACCGAACTGGGACAATCAGATCAGCGGGCAGCTGAACCTGATCGACGCCGTACGCAGAACCATCACGCTCGAGCAGGGCGGCAAGCTGTACAAGCTGAACGACAGGATTGCCACCTTGGTCGTGCGACCGCGCGGCTGGCACCTGGACGAGAAGCACGTGCTGGTCGACGGTCAGCGCGTGTCCGGTGGCATCTTCGATTTCGCGCTGTTCATGTTCCACAACGCCCGCGAGCTGATCGCGCGCGGCTCCGGGCCGTATTTCTACCTGCCGAAGATGGAGTCGCATCTGGAGGCGCGGCTATGGAATGACATCTTCGTCGCCACGCAGAAGGAGCTGGGCATTGCGCAGGGAACGATCAAGGCCACGGTGCTGATCGAGACGATCCTCGCGGCTTTCGAGATGGACGAAATCCTGTACGAGCTGCGCGAGCACTCGGCGGGGCTGAACGCCGGCCGCTGGGACTACATCTTCTCGTGCATCAAGAAGTTCAAGAACGATCGCGACTTCTGCCTGGCGGACCGCGCGCGGGTCACGATGACGGCGCCATTCATGCGCGCCTACGCGCTGCTGCTGCTGAAAACCTGCCATCGACGCGACGCGCCGGCGATTGGCGGCATGAGTGCGCTGATTCCGATCAAGAACGACCCGGTGGCCAACGAAAAGGCGCTCGCTGGGGTGCGAGCTGACAAGGCGCGCGACGCGACCGACGGCTATGACGGCGGCTGGGTCGCGCACCCGGGTCTGGTGCCGATCGCGATGGAGGAGTTCGTCAAGGTGCTCGGCGAGCGGCCGAACCAGATCGACAAAAAGCGCGACGACGTGAATGTCACGGCTGCGGACCTGCTGAACTTCCAACCGGAAAAACCGATTACCGAGGCAGGCCTGCGGCTGAACATCAACGTCGGCATCCATTATCTCGGTTCATGGCTCGCCGGCAATGGCTGCGTGCCCATCCACAACCTGATGGAGGATGCGGCGACCGCCGAAATCAGCCGCTCGCAGGTGTGGCAGTGGATCCGCTCGCCCAAAGGCGTTCTGGAGGACGGCCGCAAGGTCACGGCCGAGATGGTCCGGGCGCTGATCCCCGAGGAGCTGGCGAAGGTCAAGGCCGTCGTCGGCGGCGACACGAGTACCTACGAGCGTGCGGCCCGGATCTTCGAGCAAATGAGCACGCAGGAAACGTTCGCCGAGTTCCTCACGCTGCCGCTGTACGAGGAGATCGACTAGCAGCCCCGCCTTGCTGCTGTTGCCATTGGCCACACAGCGCGTACGGCGAGCGGTGCCATGTAACACGATCTGACGAGGAAAACCCAATGACGCTGTGCCCGATCGCTGTCGTCGCCGGCTGCCGCAAGTGCCCGGCGTTTTCGGTCTGCCCGCTGAAATCCGTGCTGGGCGATCAGAAATCCGCGCCGGACGCGAAGTCCGCGCCGGCTGCCCACCCGAAGCGCGAAGGTGGGCACAAGCGGTAGCGACTGCTACAGCAGCGTGCCGACCAGTGCGGCGGTCGCGCAGGTAGCCAGCAGCCCGCCCGCGACCGACTTCAAGCCGAGTTGCGCGAGTTCGGCGCGGCGCTCAGCCGGCAGCATCGCTGCCATGCCGCCGAGCATGATGCCGAGGCTGCCGAAGTTGGCAAAGCCGCATAGCGCATAGGTCATCAGCAAGCGGCTGCGCTCCGACAGCGCCGCCGGCGGCAGCGCGGCGAGGTCGAAGTACGCGATCATTTCGTTCAGCACGGTTTTCTTGCCGAGCAGGAAGCCCGCGACCTGCGCCTCGGCCCACGGGATGCCGCTGGCCCACGCGAGCGGTGCGAACAGCCAGCCGAAGATGCGCTCGAGCGTCAGCGGCGCACTGCCCACAAGCGGCAGCGTCGCCAGCAGGACGTTGGCCAGCGCGACCAGCGCGACGAACACGATCAGCATCGCGACGATGTTCAGCAGCAGTTGCAGCCCTTCGAATGTTCCACGGGTCAACGCCGCCATCGCATTCGCGTCCCGCCCTTCGATACGCACGTGCGCCTCGTCGGTTCGCTCGGGCGGCACCATCAGAGAGGCCACCACGATCGCCAGCGGCGTAGCGACCACCGACGCGATCAGCAGATGGCCGAGCGCGTTGGGCACGATCGGCGCCAGCACGGTCGCGTACAGCATGAGCACGGTGCCGGCGATCGTGGCCATGCCGCAGTTCATCACCATGAACAGCTCTCCGCGCGACAACCGCACCAGATAGGGCTTGACGACCAGCGGCGCCTCGACCATGCCGACGAACACGTTGGCGGCCGCCGACAGCCCGACGGCGCCGCCGATTCCCATGCTCCAACGTAGTCCCCACGCGATCGCGCGCACGATCGCCGGCAAAATGCGCCAGTGAAACAGCAACGCCGACAGCGCGGCGACCAGCAGCACGAGCGGCAGCGCCCGGAATGCAAGCACGAAACTCGCGCCCTGTTTGATCTCGGCAAACGGCAGCTCGGCGCCGCCCAGGTAGCCGAACACGAAGCGCGTGCCTGCCTCGGTCGCCCGATCGAGCGCCACGATGAGACCGTTGAGCCGAGCGAACCCATCGGCCACGACCGGCACCTTGAGCAGCAGCGTCGCCAGCACGAAAGCGAGGGCGAGCCCGGCGAGAACGATACGCCACGGCACACGGCGACGATTTTCCGAAACCAGCCACGCGAGCGCGAGCAGTGCGCTCAGGCCCAGCAGGCAATGCAGCGTTTGCATGACGGTCCCGATGCGGTCACAGGCACGCACGATTGAACCACGCGATCGCGCCGACGGCCAGCGCCCGTCCGGCCGCGCGCGAATCGAGCGCTCGCTCGACGGCACACCCGCGACCGCGCGTTAGCATGCGCGTCGTTGGTTCGACCGCGCCCTCGGCGCACGGAGTGTCCATGAATCCGACCGACGTACCAGCGCGAATGCAAACCGTCTTCGAGACGCAGCGCGCGGCCTACGATCGCGACGACTTTCCGCCTTGGGAGGTGCGCCGTGACCGGTTGCGGCGGCTGCGGCGCCTGCTCGAGGACAACGAGCCCGCGTTCGAAGCGGCGATCGCCAGCGACTTCGGCCGCCGGCCGCGGCTCGAGACGCAAATCGCCGAATTTTTTCCGGCGCTCGCCGAGATCAAGGCGGCGCTGCGCCACGGCAAGCGGTGGATGAGGCCACGGCGCGTCTGGGTATCCAAGTGGTTCCTGCCGGCGCGTGCCGAGATCCTGCCGCGGCCGGTCGGGTTGGTCGGGATCATCGTGCCGTGGAACTATCCGGTGTTCCTCTCGATCGGCCCGATGGTGGGCGCGTTGGTTGCCGGCAATCGGGTGATGGTGAAGATGTCCGAATACACGCCCGCCGTCGGCGAGCTGTTCCAACGGCTGGTCGCTCAGACCTTCCGCCCGGACGAAGCGAGCGTCGTGCTGGGTGGAGCCGACGTGGCCGCGGCCTTCAGCGCCCTGCCGTTCGATCACCTGCTGTTTACCGGCTCGACGGCGGTCGGGCGCAAGGTCATGGCCGCCGCCGCCGAAAACCTGACGCCGGTGACGCTGGAACTGGGCGGCAAATCGCCCACCGTCGTCGCGCCCGGTTATTCGATCGAACGCGCCGCGGCGCGCATCCTCGCGGGCAAACTGCTCAATGCAGGGCAGACCTGCATCGCGCCGGACTACGTGCTGCTGCCGCGTCCGCGGCTGCAGACCTTCGTCGCCGCCGCGCGCGCGCAGGCCTGCCGCATGTATCCGCGAGGGCTTGCGAGCGAGGAGTACACGAGCATCATCGATCGGCGGCACTACGGCCGGCTGCTCGGCTATCTCGACGAGGCCCGGGCGCGCGGTGTGCGCATCGAGCCGCTGTTCGACGGTGCGCAACGCGACGATCCCGCGCATCGGCTGGCGCCCGCGCTGCTGATCGAACCGCCTGCCTCAATCGCGGTCATGCGTGAAGAGATCTTCGGTCCTTTGCTGCCCGTGCTCGCCTATGACCACGTGGAGGAAGCGATCGAGTTCATCAACGCGCAGCCGCGCCCGCTCGCGTTGTACTGGTTCGACGACGATCGCGCGCGCACCGAGCGCGCGTTGCGGCGTACGCATGCCGGCGGCGTCTGCGTCAACGAAACGTTGGTGCACGTCGCGCAGGAAGAACTGCCGTTCGGTGGTATCGGTCCCTCGGGCATGGGGCACTATCACGGCCGCTGGGGCTTCGAGACTTTCAGCAAGATGAAGCCTATCTTCCGGCAGTCGCGTTTGAACGGCATGGGCTTGTTCATGCCTCCGTACGGCCGGCATGTCGAAATGCTGCTGCGGCTGATGAAGCGGTTCTGAGGCCCGCCCGCGGCGCACTGGTGCCGGATCCCCCGCTGCCCGCGCCTGCGCCATCGAGCGGACGGGTTCGGGCCACGCGCGCGCTGCGCCGACGATGCGCGGATCGCGGCGACCCCGGACGTGTCCTTAGTCCAGCACCGCCAGCGGGATCGTCTCGACCGGCTCGCCGGCCGGGTAGTCGCTCTGCGGGCCGACCGCGATCAGCGCGTCGGCTTCGACGATGGTGCGCAACATCGCCGAGCCCTGGTCCTTCAGCGGCGCTACGGCAAGCGCCCCGCACGCGTCGCGCACGAAGCATGCCCGGCGGTAGTCGATCCGACCTCCACGGACGTGCACGGCCTCGGCGAGCGGCACCGGCAGCGACGGCGGTGTGGCGGCGATGCCGCCGGCCAGATGCAGCAACAGCGGGCGTGCGACCAGATGGAACATCACGAAGGCCGCCACCGCATTGCCGGGCAGTCCCAGCAGTGCCATCGTGCGGTCCGACTGCGTCAGGGTCGCCACCGCGATGCCGCGACCCGGGCGGACGTTCAGCGCAATGAAACGCACACCGCCCGCGCGGCGCACGATGTCGGCATCGCCCTGCGCGGCGCCGCCGCTGATCACGAGCGCATCGAGCCGATCCGCCAGCGCGCGCGCCAGCACGCGCTCGAGGTCCGCGCTGCGATCCGGGCAGATCCCGAGGTCGATCGCCGCGAAACCTGCACGCGCCACGCTTGCATGAAGCAGCGGACGGTTGGCGTCGTACGCCGAACTTGCCGCCAGCGGCGCCGGCGGATCGGCCAGCTCGTCGCCAGTGGACAGCAGTCCGACGCGCAGCCTGCGCATCACCGGCAACTCGCTGGCGCCGATCGCGGCCGCCAAGCCCAGGTCGGCAGCGCGCAGGTGCCTTTGCGAGGGCAACACGATGTCGCCGCGCCCGACGTGTTCGGCCCGGCGGCGGATGTTCGCGCCGGCGGCGGGCGCGCGCACGACGCGAACAGAGCCGTCCTGACGGACCGTGTCCTCGACCATCACGACGGTATCGGCGCCGGCCGGCAGTGGCGCGCCCGTCATGATCCGCACGCAGGTTCCCGCCTCGACGCGACCGGTGTACGGGTGGCCCGCCAGCGCAGTGCCGAGCTCGCGCAGCGCGGGCAGGGCGAGGTCGGCGGCCCGCATCGCATAGCCGTCCATCGCGGCGTTGTCGAACGCGGGCAGATCCAGCGGCGAGGCAATGTCCTCGGCGAGGATGCGCCCCAGCGCACTGCGCGTGGCCACGCGTTCGACGTCCTCGATCGGCTGCAGCGTTGCGATCAGCTCCGCGATGGCTTCGTCGACGGACAGCTCGGACGGCGTCATGGCAGGACTCATTGCGCGGCCGCGCGCAAATCGGCCGCGGCGTTGAGGTTGGCGAAGGCGGCGGCGTCGGCAAACTCGACGATCCGCGCACCGACGCTCGCGAGCCAGGCGGCCACACGCCGTTCGCCGCGTGCAAGCGCTGCCTCGAGTGGCGCCCCGAGCGACGCGTGCAGCAGACAGCACAGACTGTGCGTGCGGCCGCCGGCGGCGGCCACGCTCGCCAGCGCTCCGTCCAACCCCGCGGCCAGGCGCTCGACGAGGTTGAGTGGAACGTCCGGCGTGTCGCAGGGCACGACTGCCAGCCATGGCGTGCGCATCGCCGCGAGCGCGGCGCGCACGCCGGCCAGTGGCCCTGCGTACGGCCCGAAATCGGGCGCATCGGTGACCACGGGCGCACCCAGCGCGGCATAGCGGTCGAGATTGCGATTGGCGCTGATCAGCAGCGCGCCGACCTGCGGGGCAAGCCGCGCCAGCACGTGTGCGGCCAGCGGTCGGCCCGCGTACTCGACCAGGCCCTTGTCGAGTCCACCCATGCGGGTGCCGCGGCCGCCGGCTAGAACGACGCCGGTGATCTGTTCGCGCGTTGGAATCGCCAAGGTCGCCGCTTCAGCCGCCGATGTAGGACATCTCGATCTTCGGCAGCGCAGCGGTCGCCGCGCTGCGGATTTCCGAGTACCGATCTGCGCGCTGCTCCCAGATCTGTCCGATCGCCGTCGAGATCTGCGCATCGCTCGCCCCACTGCGCAGCATCGAGCGCAAGTCGTAGCCGCGCTGCGCGAACAGGCACAGATAAAGCCGCCCTTCGGTCGACAGTCGCGCGCGCGTGCAGCCGCGACAGAATGCATGCGTGACGCTGGCGATTACGCCGATTTCACCGCCGCCGTCGCGATAGCGCCAGCGCTCGGCGACTTCGCCGGGATAGTTCGGCTCGATCTCCTCCAACGGCATTTCCGCGTCGATGCGGCGGATCACCTCCGCCGAAGGCACGACGTCGTCCATGCGCCAGCCGTTGGACGAGCCGACGTCCATGAACTCGATGAAGCGCAGGATCCGGCCGCTGCCCTTGAAGCGGCGCGCCATCGGCAGGATTTCGTGGTCGTTGACGCCGCGCTTGACGACCATGTTGATCTTGATCGGCGCGAGCCCCGCGGCGTCGGCCGCGTCGATGCCGGCGAGCACGTCGCGCACCGGGAAGTCGACGTCGTTCATCCGGCGGAAGACGGCGTCGTCGAGCGCGTCGAGCGAGACGGTGACCCGCTTGAGCCCCGCGGCCGCGAGCGCTCTCGCCTTACGCGAGAGGATCGAGCCGTTGGTCGTCAGCGTCAGGTCAAGCGGCCGGCCTGCGCGCGTGCGCAGATCGGCCAGCATCGCGATGAGCTTGTCCAGATCCTTGCGCAGCAGCGGCTCGCCACCGGTCAGCCGGATCTTCTCGACGCCATGCTCGACGAACAGCCGGGCCAGCCGCGCGATCTCTTCGAAGGTCAGCAGATCCGCGTGCGGCAGGAACCGGTAGTTCTTGTCGAACACCTCTTTCGGCATGCAGTAGGTGCAACGGAAATTGCACCGATCGGTCACCGAAATGCGCAGGTCGTGCAGCGGCCGGCCGAGACGGTCGGTAATGCGGCCGCTGGCGACCTTGGTCTCGTTCGGCAGTGCGGGACGGACCGTCGCCACGCGCTCGTCGAGCAGGGGAATGATGCGGTCGGTCATCGAAGAGCCTCGCCGGCCATGTTAGCCCGGATATTTCACGAGGTCGCCCCCGAATGCGTCGTTTTGGCAGCTTCGTCGAGCACTTGCAGAGAGCGCTGCGCGCAGCGCTCTGGCGCGCCGGGGCTACGCGGGCTTGCGCGGCGTCTGCGCGGTCATCTTGCGCTCAACTGCTTGCCCGTGCCTGCGGGCACGCGACTGCGGGCCGTCTCGCGCAACCTGCCGCGCGCATCCGCTCGCGCAACTGCCGCGTCCCTCGTGAAATATCCGGGACTGAACAGCTAGCGGGCCACGCGCCGCGGGCAAGGCCGCGCGCGCAGCGCCCGCGGCAGCGAAGGGGGTATACCCTGCGAGCCGCCGTGCGCAGGCTCGGTCGCTAGACGCCGCCGCTGCGCGTTTCTACCTGGATCAGCGGACCGGTGTCGAGTGGCGGCAGGATTGGGCGCTCGCGCGGGACGCGCACGGGTCGTGGTTCCGCTGCGAGCCGTGCCTGCGTTTCGGCCAGCTTCAGCGGCTCGGTTTGCACCAGGATCAGTCCCGCGCGGTCGAGCACCGGCAGAAGCTCGTCGATCGGCAGCGGCGCGGGAACGGCCTTGGGCAGCACTGGCGCGCCGGCGGTCGCGCCGGCTGGTACTGCGACGGCGGGTGGGGGCGCCGGCACCGCAGCCAGTGGCGCTGGTGCTGCGCACGCCGGCATCGCAGCCACCGGCGCTGGCGCTGCGGGAGCCGGCACCGTGATGGGCTGCGCCGGCGCAGCGGGCGCGGCCGCCGCCAGCGGTGTGGCTTCTGCAGGCGCGAGTTCCTCGACTTCCGTGCCCTCGGTCGTTGCGGTGGCGGCAGCGCCTGCAAGCTCTGGCGCATGCTCGCCGCCGCGCCCACGGCGGCGCCGGCGACGCCGCCCGCGTCGCTCCTCGCCGGACTCCTTGGTCGGCTCCCCAGCCACGGGCGCGCCCGCGGGGGTGGGCGCCGCGGGCGCAACGGGCACTGCGGCAGGCGCCTCGCTTGACTCGACGGCGGGGACCGATGCCAACTGTGACGGCAACGGGCCACGTTCGCGGCGTTTCTCCTCACGGCGCTTCTCGTCGCGGCGTTCCGTCCGCGCTTCGCCCGCGCCTGGCGGTCTGGCCGACGGCCCGGCAGCGGGACGCACCGCTTCGGCGGCCTGATCGCGCGGCCTGTCGCCGCGGTCTGGCCTTTCGCCCTTGCGTCCGGCCCGCTCCGGACGGCCGTCACGGCGCTCCTCGCGCGGACCGCGCTCGCCGCGCCGACCTTCGCGCCGCTGCTCGCGGCCGCGGCGTTCGTGGGGCCGTTCGCCGCGCGGGGGCTCTTCACGCCCAGGTGCGGCCGCCGCCACCGCGATCTGCGGCACCGACGCAGCCGGTTCGGCGCCGAAGAACCTCTTGATCCGGCTCCACAGCGAAGGCGCGGGCCCCGGTATGGTTACCGGCGCAGCCGGCACTGGCGCGGGCGGCGCGACCACGGGTGCGGGGGTTTCGGGAACGATGCCGCGGACGACCGCTTCCTGCTTCGGCCTGGCGCGCTCCTCCTCGGCTTTCTCGCGCCCGTAAGGCGCCTCGGTCGGCGGCGAAATTGCGCGTTCGTAACTGGCCTTCGCCTGGTCAAGCCGTTCGTCGTCGTGCCGCAGTCGCTCGATGCTGTAATGCGGCGTTTCCAGGTACTTGTTCGGAATCAGCACGATCGACACGCGCATGCGTGCCTCGAGCTTGGCGATGTCGGTGCGCTTCTCGTTGAGAAGATACGTGGCCACATCGACCGGTACCTGCGCGTGGATCGCCGCGGTGTTTTCCTTCATCGCCTCTTCCTGCAGGATGCGCAGGATATGCAGCGCCGAACTCTCGGTGTCGCGGATCACGCCGACGCCGTTGCAGCGGGGGCAGGTGATGTGGCTGCCTTCGGACAGCGCCGGACGCAAGCGCTGGCGCGACAGCTCCATCAATCCGAAGCGCGAGATCTTGCCCATCTGCACGCGCGCGCGGTCGTAGTGCAGCGCGTCTTTGAGCCGCTGCTCGACCGCCCGCTGGTTCCTCGGATCCTCCATGTCGATGAAGTCGATCACGATGAGGCCCCCCAGGTCGCGCAGGCGCAACTGGCGCGCCGCCTCGTCGGCCGCCTCGAGGTTGGTCTTCAGCGCCGTTTCCTCGATGTCCGCACCCCTGGTCGCGCGCGCGGAGTTCACGTCGATCGATACCAGCGCCTCAGTGTGGTCGATGACGATCGCGCCGCCGGAGGGCAGAGGAACCGTGCGCGAGTGCGCGGTTTCGATCTGGTGCTCGATCTGAAAACGCGAAAACAGCGGGATGTCGTCCTTGTAGCGCTTCACGCGACCGACCATGTCCGGCATCACGTGGCTCATGAACTGGCGCGCCTGTTCGTGCACTTCGTCGGTATCGATCAGGATCTCGCCGATCTGCGGATGGAAGTAGTCGCGGATCGCGCGGATGACGAGGCTGGATTCCTCGAAGATCAGGAATGGCGCCGGGTTCAGCCGCTTGTTCTTCTGGCCGTCGGTCGTCGGCGACGATGTCAGGTTGCCGGCAGCGTCGCGGTACTGCGGCGTGGCGGCGTCCTCGATCGCGCGCCACAGCTGCAGCAGATAGTTCAGGTCCCACTGCAGTTCCTCGACCGCCCGGCCGATGCCGGCGGTGCGCGCGATGACGCTCATGCCCTGCGGAATCTGCAACTGGTCGATCGCCTCGCGCAGCTCCTGCCGGTCTTCGCCCTCAACGCGCCGCGAAACGCCCCCGCCACGCGGGTTGTTGGGCATCAGCACGAGGTAGCGACCGGCGAGCGAGATGAACGTCGTCAGCGCTGCCCCCTTGTTGCCGCGCTCCTCCTTCTCGACCTGGACGATCAGCTCCTGGCCCTCGGAGATCGCCTCGTTGATCTTCGCCCGCCCGACGTCCACGCCGGGCCTGAAGTAGCTGCGCGAGATCTCCTTGAACGGCAGGAAGCCGTGGCGCTCCTCCCCGTAGTCGACGAAGCACGCTTCCAGACTCGGCTCGACCCGGGTGACGATCCCCTTGTAGATGTTGGACTTGCGTTGCTCGCGCCCGGCCGTCTCGATGTCGATGTCGATGAGTTTCTGGCCGTCGACGATCGCCACGCGCAGCTCTTCGGCGTGCGTGGCGTTGAAAAGCATGCGTTTCATCAGCACTCCTTCCGCGCCGGCAGGCGCGGGCGTGTGCCGAATCGGACCGGGCGATGGAAAAGACCGGGCGCCGCGCCGCGGCGCCGATCAGCCGTGTACGGGTGAGCGCGGTTCCGCAGGAAGGGCCGCGGCGCGGTCGGCACCGACCGGTGCGCCGAGCGTGCCGTCGGCAGCGGGCGATTCGTCGGAAAGGGCAGCGCTTATCGACACGAAAGATCTCGTTCTTTTCGTTCGGCACCGCCGTCTGTGCGACGGCGGTGTTGCTCGACTCGATTCAGCCGGGGTGGCCGCAGCGGGCGTCCACCGCCTCGTTTGCGAACGGCGCCGCCGACATCTCCGCCAGGCAGGCCAACCGTTCATGTTCATTGCGCATCCGTTCGCCGTTTGTCGAAACGGGTGCGCTCCCTGGGCGGCGATCACGCCGGGCCGCTTGCGCGGCACGCCTCGCTACAATCGCTGCCCGCTGGAGCTCGTTCGAGCGGTCGTCGGACGATGTCCGTCCGCCGTCCCCGCAAACCTGAGCAGTCGCTTTAACTGTGCTGCCCAACTCCAACGCGCGCAAGTATAGGCAAGATGGAAGTCGACAGCAAAAGACGTGCCCCGGGGCGAGCGAGCGAAATGCCGGCCCATGGTGCCGCAACGGCGGCGATCGCCCACGACCGCGTGACGTACCTGACCGTCGGTGACGATGCCGCTGGCCAGCGCCTCGACAACTTTTTGCTCCGGCTGGCCAAGGGTGTGCCGAAGAGCCACGTCTATCGAATCGTGCGCAGCGGCGAGGTGCGCGTGAACCGGGCGCGCGCCGCTGTCGATCACCGCCTGGCGGCGGGAGACGAACTGCGCATTCCGCCGCTGCGGCTCGGCGCGCGCCCGCCCGCGGCAGCGGCGCCGGCCACGATGCCACCGATCCTGTACGAGGACGAGCACCTGTTGGCGATCGACAAGCCCGCCGGCCTGGCAGCGCACGGCGGCAGCGGGGCGGCACACGGGTTGATCGAACGCGCACGGTCGGCGCGCCCGCAGCAGCCGTTCCTGGCGCTGGCGCATCGTCTCGATCGCGAGACCTCGGGCGTGCTGCTGCTTGCCAAGTCGCGCAAGGCGCTGCTCGGATTGCACCGGCAGTTGCGCGATGGCGAGGCCGACAAGCGCTACCTGGCGCTGGTGCGGGGCGATTGGGTCAACGACCGGCAGCACGTGAAGCTGGCGCTGACGAAGTTCGTCACCCGAGCCGGCGAGCGCCGCGTCGCAGTCGACGAAGAAGGCCAGCCGTCGCACACGATCTTCAGCCTGCGCGCGCGTTACGGCGGTTTTTCACTGCTCGAAGCGGAACTGCGGACCGGCCGGACGCATCAGATCCGCGTGCACCTCGCGCATCTGGGGTTCCCCATCGTCGGCGACGACAAGTACGGCGACTTCGAGCTGAACAAGCGCGTCGCGCGCGGCGAATTCGGCGCGCGGCTCGACCGCATGTTCCTGCACGCCGTTTCGATGCGCCTGCGCCACCCGGTCACGGGCGAGCCGATCCAGCTCGAGGCCGCGCTGCCGCGCGAGTGCAAGGATTTCCTGCGGAGCCTGGCGGGTGCTGCAGCGCTTTGATCTGATCGTTTTCGACTGGGACGGCACGCTGGTCGACTCGACCGCGACGATCGCGCGTTGCATCCAGCGCGCGGCGGCCGACCTCGGACTGCGCGTGCCGGACTTCGCCCAGGCGAGCCACGTGATCGGGCTCGGGCTGCACGACGCGCTGGCGCGCGCGGTGCCCGACCTGCCCGCGGAGCGCGTGCTCGAATTCTCGGCGCGCTATCGCGTGCACTACCTCGCGCACGAAAACGAGCTGGCGCTGTTCGCCGGTGCGCGCGAGCTGATCGAGGCATTGCGCGCGCTCGACACGCGGCTGGCGATCGCGACCGGCAAGAGCCGCGCCGGCCTGGCGCGTGCGCTCGAAGCGGTCGGGCTCAGCGGCGCATTCGACGCGACGCGCTGCGCCGATCAGACTCACCCAAAGCCGCATCCGGCGATGTTGCTCGAACTGACCGCAGAACTCGCGGTCGACGCCGACCGCACGTTGATGGTCGGGGACACGACGCACGACCTGCAGATGGCGCGTGCCGCGCGTACCCACGCCGCGGGCGTGACCTACGGCGCGCATCCGCGCGAGCAGCTGGCCGCTTGCGAGCCGCTGGCGCTCGTCGGCTCGGTGGAAGAACTGCGCCGGTGGCTGCTTCGCGCATGATCGCCGTCTGCCGCTCGGATGCGCTGGTCGACGGCGGCGACGGCGTGCGCTTTCCGGTGCGTGTGGCGGAGGCCACAGCCACCGGCTTTGTCGTGCGTTACCGCGGCCGCGTGTTCGCATACCTGAACCGCTGCGCCCATGTCGCGATGGAGCTTGACTGGTTGCCGGGCCGATTCTTCGACACCGGCGGCGAGCTGCTGGTATGCGCCACGCATGGCGCGCTGTACGACCCCGAGAACGGCCGCTGCGTCGGCGGACCGTGCGGCGGACGCGGTGCGCTGCGCGCGCTGCGGGTGACGGAACACGATGGTCACGTCTACTGGATGCCGGACGCCGGCGTGACGGCCGGCGACGATGCGAATGGAGATCCGCGATGAACGAGCCAGAATCGATGACACCCGGGCAGGACGGGATCGCCCGCGCGGCGTCGAACCCGAACGAATGGGAGCGCCAGACGCTCGAAAAGCTGCTAACCGACTCGCTGCGCGAACAGCGTGCGCGGCGGCGCTGGAGCATCTTTTTCCGGCTGCTCGGGTTCGCCTACCTCGCCGTGGTCCTGTGGTGGCTGATCGACCTGGGTGGCGTGGGCGACGCGAAGGCGCGCGGGCCGCACACCGCGGTGATCGCGATCGAAGGCGCGATCGGGCCCGGCGGGCGCGCCAATGCCGATGCCACGATCGAGGCGCTGCGGGCGGCCTTCAAGGACAAGGGCACGCGCGCAATCGTGCTGCGGATCAACAGTCCGGGCGGCAGTCCGGTGCAGGCGGGGCTGATCTACGACGAGATCAAGCGGCTGCGCGCCGAGCACAAGGACACCGCTGTTTACGCGGTGATCGAGGAGCTGGGTGCGTCGGCCGCGTACTACGTCGCCGCCGCGGCCGACAGGGTGTACGTCAACCGCGCGTCGCTGGTCGGGTCGATCGGTGTGCTGATCGACGGGTTCGGCTTCACCGGCGCGATGGAAAAGCTCGGCATCGAGCGCCGGCTGTTGACCGCGGGCGCCAATAAAGGACTGCTCGATCCGTTTTCGCCGATGAGCGACGCACAGCGGGCGCACGCCCAGGCGATGCTCGACGACATCCATCAGCAGTTCATCGCCGCGGTAAAAGCCGGGCGCGGCGACAGCCTGAAGGAGTCGAAGGAACTGTTTTCCGGATTGATCTGGACCGGTGCGCAGAGCGTCAGGCTCGGTCTGGCCGACGACTTCGGTTCGGTTCAATCGGTCGCGCGCGACGTCGTCAAGGCGCCCGAACTGGTCGACTACACCCGCCGCGAGAACATCCTGGATCGCGTCGCGCGCCGGGTCGGCGCGGAATTCGGCGCCGCCGTTCGGGCCAGCCTAACGGACGCGCCGACTTGGCGCTAAGTGCGGTTCTGCGAGCAGCGCGAAAACAGCCGGACGACGAGCCAGCGGCGGACGGTTTGCCGCCGGCAGCGCGCGCCATTCGGCGATCGTGTGGGTGGCAACGCGCGCGTGCGGCGCGGTCAGGTCGACCGCGACCGTCAGCCGTGTGCCCGGCGCACAAGCGGCCACTGCGGCTGCCAACAGCCGCTCGTTCCGGTAGGGCGTCTCGATGAACAGTTGCGTTTCGCCGGTGCGCGCGACCTTCTCCAGTTCGCGCAGCCGCGCGGCGAGTGCGCCGGCATCCTGCGGCAAGTAGCCCACGAAGCGAAACGACTGGCCGTTGAGTCCGCTCGCCATCAGCGCCAGCACGAGCGCGGACGGTCCGACCAGCGGGATGACCGGCACGGCCAGCGCGTGCGCGCGGGCGACCAGTTGCGCGCCCGGGTCGGCGATGCCCGGGCAGCCCGCTTCGGACACGATCGCCGCATCGGCGCCGTACAGCGTCGGCCGCAGCCAGTCGTCGCAGCGAGCCGGATCGGGCGCGTGTCCGATCTCGACGATGCGCACGTCGGCGAGCGGGCGCGGATGCGCGATCGCTTTCAGAAAAGCACGCGCGCTCCTGGCGTTTTCCGCAAGGAAGTATTCGACACGGCGCGCTACCGCAATCGTGCGGACGGGTAGCACATCTTCGACGGGCGCCGAGGAAATCGGCGTCGGCAGCAGGTACAGCGCGCCGCGCTGGCTCATCGCGGCAGCACCGGCATGCCGAGCGCTTCGAGCATCGCCGTGAGACGGATCAGCGGCAGGCCGATCAATGCGGTCGGATCGTCGGACGCAACCGCCTCGACAAGCGCGATGCCGAGCCCTTCGATCTTCGCCGCGCCGGCGCAGTCGTACGGCTGCTCCGCGCGCAGATACGCCTCGAGCGCGGCGTGCGGCAGCCGGCGGAAGCGCACCGCCGTCGGCACGCAATCGACGAGCGTGCGGCCGCGCGCGGCGTCGACCACCGCCAGCGCGGTGTGAAAGACGATGGTGCGGCCCTGCATGCGGGCGAGCTGCTCGAGCGCGGCCGCGTGCGAGCCGGGTTTGCTGAGCGCCACACCCTCGACATCGGCGACCTGGTCGGACCCGATCACGACCGCATCGGTCGCCCGCGCGGCCACTTCCTCGGCCTTCGCGCGCGCCAGGCGCAGCGCGGTGGTGCGCGGCGTCTCACCCGGCAACGCCGCTTCGTCGACGCGCGGCGCGAGCACGTCGAACGGCAGCCGCAGCCGTTGCAGCAGCTCGCGGCGGTAGGGCGAAGTCGAAGCGAGTACGATGCGGGCCATGTCGGTTGCGCACTACGCGGAGCGAGCCGCGCGAGTTTAGCCGCGCAACGCGTGTTTCCCCGGCCATGTCAAGCACTGCCAAGCTGCCCCACACGGTCGATGTTTTCGAGCTGGCGCGCGTGCGCGGGGCGGTCGCGGGCGAACTGCCGATCCGCAACGCCGAGCGGCTCGCGCCCATGCTGGCCCACGCCGACGGCGTTCTGCGTTACCGCGCCGAGTTTGCGCTCGACGACCGCGGTCGCCCGGCGGCGCGGTTCGTCTGGTCCGCGACGCTGGCCGCGAAGTGCGTGCGCTGCGGCGGCCCGCTCGTGGTCGACGTCGGCGCCGACGCGCGCTTCTACTTCGTCCGCAACGAGGAAGAGTTGAACGCCTTGCCGATCGATCCCGAAGAAGGCGAGGAGCCGCTGCTCGGCAGCCGCCACTTCGATCTCGACGCGCTGGTCGAGGACGAGGCGATCCTCAGCCTTCCACTTGCCCCGCGCCATGCGCACTGCGACGACGACGGCGCGCGCGCTCGCGAGGTGCAGCAAGGCTCCGAGCGCCCACATCCATTTGCGGCGCTGGCACGGCTAAAGTCGGGAAAGCATTGAGAAATCTGGCCCGAAGCGATGCGCTGGAGTAGAATCCGCCGCTTGCAATTTTTCGGGGAAAGCCATGGCAGTCCAACAGAACAAGAAATCGGCGTCCAAGCGCGGCATGCACCGCGCGCACGATTTCCTGACGAACCCGCCGATCGCCATCGAACCGACCACTGGCGAAGTCCACCGCCGTCATCACGTCAGCCCCACCGGCTTTTATCGCGGCAAGAAGGTCGTACACACCAAGAACGACCAATAAGCGGTCGGCCCCGGCGTCGGCCCTGGGTAGGCATGGGCACCGGGACAGCCAGCAATACCCGCGCGACTGCACTGCGACGCCGCAAAGAATTCGCGGCGAGCGGACCGAACTTGCGTCGAGGAGCCGATCTGCACGCCGCGATACGAGCACTGCAGACGCAAGATCGGCCCGCGCAGCAAAGAGACTTGCAGCCTCCGACCCGATGACCGTGCGCATCGCCATCGACTGCATGGGCGGCGACCATGGCCCGGACGTCACCGTGCCGGCGGCGCTGGACTTCGCGCGTGCCGAAGCCGACACCGCTGTGCTGCTGGTCGGGCGCAGCGCCGAGATCGAGGCGCACTTGGAATCCAGCCCCGCGCTGCGTACGCGCGTCGAGGTCGTTCACGCCGATGAAGTCGTCGCCATGGACGAGCCGCCCGCGCAGGCGTTGCGCGGCAAGCGCAACTCGTCGATGCGCTTGGCGGTCAACCTGGTCAAGGAAGGCCGGGCGGATGCTTGCGTCAGCGCCGGCAACACCGGCGCGCTGATGGCGATCTCGCGGTTCGTGCTCAAGACGCTGGACGGCATCGACCGACCGGCGATCGCCACGGTGATTCCGAACCGCACCGGCGGCGTGACGACCATGCTCGACCTCGGGGCCAACGTCGACTGCACGCCGGAACACCTGTTTCAGTTCGCGCTGCTCGGCGCCGCGCTGGTGGCGGCGGTCCAGGAGAAGGAACGCCCGAGCATCGGCCTGCTGAACATCGGCGAGGAAGTGATCAAGGGCAACGAAGTCGTCAAACAGGCGGCCGAGCTGTTGCGCGCGAGCCCGCTGAACTTCTACGGCAACGTCGAAGGCAACGACATCTTCAAGGGAACCACCGACGTGGTCGTGTGCGACGGCTTCGTCGGCAACGTCGCACTGAAGACGTCCGAGGGCCTGGCACAGATGCTCGGCGAGTTCATCAAGGAAGAGTTCACCCGCAGCGTGCCGTCGAGGCTCGCGGCCCTGATCGCGTTGCCCGTGCTCAACCGCTTCAAGCGGCGCGTCGATCATCGGCGTTACAACGGCGCGAGCCTGCTCGGTCTGCGCGGGATCGTGATCAAGAGCCACGGCTCCGCCGACGCGTACGCGTTCGAGTGCGCCATTTTGCGCGCGCTCGAGGCCGCGCGGCACCGGCTGCTCGAACGCACCATCGCCGCGATGCAGCCGTTCGTCGCGCAACTGAGCCGGGCCGGCCAGAGCGCGGAGCCGAGTCCGGCCGAACTGTGAGCGGGCCGGATGGCGCGCATCTATTCGAAGATCACCGGCACCGGCGCGGCGTTGCCGGCGCGTGCCGTGGGCAACGACGAACTGGCGCGCGAACTGGCCCGGCGTGGTGTCGAAACCTCGGACGAGTGGATCGTCGCGCGCACCGGCATCCGCCAGCGTTACCTGGCCGAGGAAGGCCTGACGACGACCGAGCTCGGCGCGCGCGCCGCGCAGGCCGCGCTTGCGGCCGCGGGTGCGCCGGCGGCGGCAGTCGACCTGATCGTCGTGGCGACGTCCACACCCGACCAGATCTTTCCGAGCACTGCGTGCCTGATCCAGGCGCGGCTTGGTGCCGCCGGCGGCGCCGCCTTCGACGTGCAGGCGGTGTGCAGCGGCTTCGTCTACGGAATGACGGTGGCCGACGCATTGATCCGCACCGGCGTGTATCGGCGCGCGCTGGTGATCGGTGCCGAGCTGTTTTCGCGCATCCTCGACTGGAACGATCGAACGACCTGCGTTCTGTTTGGCGACGGCGCCGGCGCGATCGTGCTGGAAGCGGCCGACGAACCCGGCGTGCTCTCCAGCCGTCTGCACGCCGACGGCTCACAGGCACAGATCCTGTGCACGGCCGGCCGCATCGCCCAGGGCGGCGTGCAGGGCGACCCGTTTCTGCGCATGGACGGTCAGGCCGTGTTCAAGCTCGCGGTCGGCGTGCTCGACAGCTCCGCGCGCGAAGTGCTCGCGGACGCCAATATGCAGGCGTCGCAGATCGACTGGCTGATCCCGCACCAGGCCAACGTGCGCATCCTCAGTGCGACGGCGAAAAAAATCGGTCTGCCGGAGGACAGGGTCATCGTCACCGTCGACCGCCACGGCAACACCTCGGCTGCGTCGGTGCCGCTGGCGCTGGACGATGCCGTGCGCGCCGGCCGCATCCGCCGCGGTCAGCACCTGCTGTTGCAGGGTGTCGGCGGCGGCTTCACGTGGGGCTCCGTTCTCGTTCGTTACTGATCGATCGATGAAAATCGCATTCGTGTTTCCCGGGCAGGGCTCGCAGTCGGTCGGCATGCTGGCGCCGTTCGCCGGCAACGCAGCCGTCGACGAGGTCGTTCGGCGCGCGTCCGACGCGCTCGGCCAGGACCTCGGCAAGCTCATCGCCGAGGGCCCGGCCGACGAACTGAATCTCACGATCAACACGCAACCGTGCATGCTGACGGCCGCGTACGCCGTGTTTGCGGCGTGGCGTGCCGCCGGCGGCCGGATGCCCGACGTGATGGCGGGCCACAGCCTGGGCGAATACACGGCGCTCACGGCCGCCGAGGCGTTGCGGCTCGAGGACGCGGTGGCGCTGGTGCGTTTCCGCGCGCAGGCCATGCAGGAAGCCGTGCCGGTGGGCACGGGCGCGATGGCGGCGATCCTCGGCTTGACCGACGAGCAGGTCCGGCAGGCGTGCGCCGAGGCGGCGGGCGCCGAAGTGGTCGAGGCCGTGAACTTCAACGCGCCGGCGCAGGTCGTGATCGCGGGTCACAAGGGCGCGGTCGAGCGCGCCTGCGAGGCAGCCAGGAGGCGCGGCGCCAAGCGCGCGCTGCCGCTGCCCGTTTCGGCGCCGTTTCACTCGTCGCTGCTCAGACCGGCGAGCGAGCGGCTGCGCGAGCGGCTCGCACAGGTGGCGCTCGCCACACCCAAGGTGCCGGTGCTGAACAACATCGATGTGGCAAGCGAAAGCGATCCGCAGCGCATCCGCGACGCGCTCGCCCGTCAGGCCGCGGGACCGGTGCGCTGGTCGGAAACGATCGCGCGCATGGCCGCCGATGGCATCACGCATGTCGTCGAGATCGGCCCGGGCAAGGTGCTGTCCGGTCTGACGAAGCGCATCGCGCCGCAACTGACGAACCTCGCGATCGGTGATCCGGCCGCGCTGCACGAGGCACTGGCGCAGCTGAAGGCATGACATGAACACGAACGCCGTTTTCTCCCAGACCGCGCTGGCGGGCGAGGTCGTCCTGATCACCGGCGCCTCGCGCGGAATCGGCCGCGCGATCCTCGACGCGTGCGCGCGCGCCGGCGCCACCGTGATCGGAACGGCGACCACCGATGCCGGCGCGCAAGGCGTCACGCAGCGCCTCTCCGAACTGGGGGCACGCGGCAGGGGCGCGGCGCTGGACGTGACGGATGCCGTGCGCGGCGAGGCGCTGATCGAGCAGATCGGCAAGGAGTTCGGCACGCTGTCGGTGCTGGTCAACAATGCCGGCATCACCCGCGACACGCTCGCGCTGCGGATGAAGGACGAGGACTGGGGCGCGGTCATCGAAACCAACCTGTCGGCCGTGTTCCGGCTGTCGCGCGCCGTGCTGCGCGGGATGATGAAGGCCAGGCACGGCCGCATCGTCAACGTGACGTCGGTGGTGGCTTCGGCAGGCAACGCGGGGCAGGCGAATTACGCGGCGGCCAAGGCCGGCGTCGAAGGCATGACGCGCGCGCTCGCGCGCGAGGTCGGCAGCCGCGGAATCACCGTCAATTGCGTGGCGCCGGGGTTCATCGACACCGACATGACGCGCGCGCTGAGCGAGCAGCAGACGCAGGCGCTGCTTGCGCAGATTCCGCTCCGCCGTCTCGGCAATCCGGACGACATCGGCGCCTGCGTCGTCTTTCTCGCGTCGCCGGCTGCGGCTTACATCACGGGCGCGACGCTACATGCCAACGGCGGCATGTACATGGCCTGAACGACGCCGGCCGCCCCGGGAAACGAGAGGTTGCTCTGTTAGAATCGCGCCCGCTTTTCGGGGCCCGATTGCTCCAGACGAAGAAGTATTTCCCGCAGGAGGAGTGCATGGAAAACATCGAACAGCGAGTCAAGAAGATCGTCGCCGAGCAGTTGGGTGTCAACGAAGCGGACATCAAGAACGAGTCTGCGTTCGTCGAGGACCTCGGTGCCGACTCGCTGGACACCGTCGAGCTCGTGATGGCGCTGGAAGACGAGTTCGAATGCGAGATTCCGGACGAGGAAGCCGAGAAGATCCGCACGGTGCAGCAGGCGATCGACTACATCAACACGCACCTGAAAAAGTCCTGAGCGTTCGCAGCGGTCATCGATGAGCGGACGTCGTCGCGTCGTCGTCACCGGCCTGGGCATCGTCAGCCCGGTCGGCAACGACGTTGCCACCGCGTGGCGCAACCTGACCGCCGGCCGGTCGGGCGTGGGCCGCATCACGCGCTTCGACGCGTCGAGCTTCCGCACGCAGATCGCCGGCGAGGTCAAGGACTTCGACGTCGCCGCGTACCTGCCGCCGAAGGAGGCGCGCCGGATGGATGTCTTCATCCACTACGGCATCGCCGCTTCGGTGCAGGCGATCAAGGACAGCGGCATCGAGATCACCGACGGCAACCGCGAGCGGATCGGCTGCGTGGTCGGCTCCGGCATCGGCGGGCTGCCGATGATCGAGGAGAACCACGCCGAGCTGATGAACCGCGGCGCGCGCCGCATCTCGCCGTTCCTGATCCCGGGTTCGATCATCAACATGATCGCGGGCAACCTGTCGATCATGTACGGACTGAAGGGTCCGAACCTGGCGATCGTGACCGCATGCACGACGGGGCTACATTCGATCGGCGAGGCGGGAAGGCTGATCGAATACGGCGATGCCGACGTGATGATCGCCGGCGGCGCGGAAGCGACGGTCTGTCCGCTCGGCATCGGGGGCTTCGCCTCGATGCAGGCGCTGTCGGTTCGCAACGACGATCCGGCGACCGCGAGCCGGCCGTTCGACAAGGATCGCGACGGCTTCGTGCTCGGCGAAGGCGCCGGCGTGATGGTGCTGGAGGACTACGAGCACGCGCGTCGGCGCGGCGCGCGCATCTACTGCGAGCTGGCGGGCTACGGCATGAGCGCCGACGCGTATCACATGACGGCGCCCGATGTCGACGGCCCGCGCCGCTCGATGCTCAACGCCATGCGCAACGCCGGGGTCAACGCCGACCAGGTCGACTACCTGAACGCGCACGGAACGTCCACACCGCTCGGCGACGTCAACGAGACCAACGCGATCAAGCTGGCGCTGGGCGAGGCGGCGCGTCGCATCGTCGTGAACTCGACCAAGTCGATGACGGGGCACCTGCTGGGCGGGGCGGGCGGCGTCGAGTCGGTCTTCACGGCGCTCGCCGTGCATCATCAGGTTTCGCCGCCGACAATCAACATCTTCAACCAGGATCCGGAGTGCGATCTCGACTACTGCGCCAACGAAGCGCGCAGCATGAAGATCGAGGTGGCGCTGAAGAACTCCTTCGGATTCGGCGGAACCAACGGCACGCTGGTCTTCCGGCGTGTCTGAACCATGGCTGCCTTGGGTGGTTGTGCGGTCGTCGCGGCTGCAGCGACGGCTCGTCGCGCTGGCCTGGCTGACCACGGCGATCACGGCGGCGCTACTGGTCGCCGCCGCGCTGGCGGCGCCGTCGGTCGCTGGACTTGTCGCAGCCGCAGCCGCGATCGCCGCCATGACGGCTGCCGGCGCAGCCGCGCGCGGCTCGCCGCAGGCGCCGCTGGAACTGATGATCGATGCGCGTGGCGCGATCGCGGTGCGCCGGGGTGAAGAGACCGCGCCCGCTGAAGCCGTCTTCGTCGCTGCCTGGCTGATCTGCCTGCGCACCGGACCACGGAGCGTCATGACGGTCTGGCGCGACGCGCTCGAAGGCGACGGCTTCCGCAGGCTGGCGGCGGCCGGACGCTGGCGGCTGCGTCGAACGCCCGAACAAGGCGGAATGTCCGACCCAATTGCCTGAAGTCATGCTTGCCCGCGAACTAAAGACGCGCCGCTCGGTCACATGGCCAGCACGTGGCGAGCGCCCGGTCGGCAGCGCAAGCCAATGAGCGAGCGCGAGATCGACCGGCAGCTGGTCGAGCGCGTGCAGCGCGGCGACAAGCGGGCGTTCGAGCTGCTGGTGGCCAAGTACCAGCGCAAGATCTTCCGTCTGCTGTCGCGCCTGATCCGGGATCCCGCCGAGATCGAGGACGTGGCGCAGGAAGCGTTCATCAAGGCGTATCGCGCGTTGCCGAACTTTCGTGGGGACAGTGCCTTCTACACATGGCTGTATCGCATCGCGATCAACACTGCGAAGAACTACCTGGTGGCCCAGGGCCGGCGCGCGCCGACCACCACCGAAACCGAGGTCGAGGACGCCGAGCGGATGGACGACGCCGAGCAGTTGCGCGACGTCAACACGCCGGACTCGATGCTGCTGTCCAAGCAGGTCGGCGAAGCGGTCAATCGTGCGATCGACCGCCTGCCCGAGGATCTGCGCACCGCGATCGTGCTGCGCGAGATCGAGGGGCTGAGCTACGAGGAGATCGCCGAGTCGATGAACTGCCCGATCGGCACCGTGCGTTCGCGCATTTTCCGCGCGCGCGAGGCGATCGCCAACGAGCTGCGCCCGCTGCTCGACATTTCGAAGGACAAGCGCTGGTGAAACCATGACGAATCGAAACCAAACCGCATCGAGCTGCGGCGACGCGCCGCCGTTGGGCGAGACGCTTTCGTGCCTGATCGACGGCGAGCTCGACCCCGCAGAATGCGCGCGGCTGCTCGGCCGGGTCGGCACCGACCAGGTCGCGCGTCGCGAGTGGCTGCTGCTGCACGTGGCCGGCGACGCGCTGCGCTCGTCGGACGTCGCCTGCCTGCAATCGGACCGGTTCCTGCGGCGGGTGGGTGCCGCACTCGACGCTGAGCCGCCGATCGTCGCGCCACGCGCAGGTCGGGATCGAGCGCGGCTGATACGGCGGGTGGTGCTGCCGGGTGCGGCGGTCGCCGCGGCCGCCACGATGCTCACGGTGATCGTCGTGCCGCAGTTGCGCGGCGACGCGCCGTCGACGCCACAGACGGCGGAGGCGCCGGCGGCGCGGGACGCGAGCGCGTCGGCCCAGGCCGCGCCGCCGGCGGCGCCCGCGCAGGTCGCAGCGTCGCCCGCGCCCAGCGAGATCCGGCGGCTCGCCGAGCTCGAGGCGTATCTGGCGGCCCATCGCGAGCTGGCCGGCGGCTCGATGATGCCGCGCACCGCGCCGTATCTGCGCGCCTCGGTTCCGGCGCAGCGCTGAACCGATGCACTCGACGATGCTGAGCGCAGCCGAGATGCGCCTGTGGCGGACGCTGTGGGTGTTGCTTCTGGGGGCGACGGCCGGCGCGGCCTTCGCGCAAACCGACCGTGCCCGCGCATCGACGCCACGCAGCGAGGCGCAGTGGCTGCAGGCGATGCAGACGGCCCAGCGGGTTAATTTCTCCGGTACGCTCGTGTACCAACGCGGGGCTGAAGTGCGGGCCTCGCGCATCGTCCATCTGTTCGACGGCACGACGTCGCACGAGCGCGTGCAGATGCTCGACGGGGTGCCGCGCGAGTTCGTCCGTCGCGGCGACGAGGTGCAGTGCTTCTTTCCCGACGCGCGCCGCGTCGTCGTCGAGCGCAGGCCCGGGCAGGAGTCTTTCCCCGCGATCACCCATGCCGATCCGGCCGAAATCCTGGAGCGTTACACGCTGCGACTGGGCGAAATCGAGCGCGTCGCCGGCGTCGATTGCCAGGTGATCCATGTCGAACCGAAGGACGCGCTGCGCTACGGCTACAAGCTATGGGTCGACCGCGTCTCGGGCCTGCTGCTGAAGGCGCAGACGCTCAACGAGCGGCAGGAGGTGCTGGAGCAGATGGCCTTCGTCGAGGTGCGCATCGGCGAGCGCATCGAGCGATCGCAGCTCAAGCCCTCGTGGTCGACGGAGGGCTGGCGCGTCGACCGCAGCGAACACCGCAGCGTCGATCTGGCGCAGGCGGGCTGGGTCGTCACGCCGCCCGCCGGATTCCGCAAGATGCTCGAGGTGGTGCGTCGCGTCGGACCCGGAGCGAACCGCGACCGCGGTGCAATGCAGGTGGTCTACTCCGACGGCCTGGCGACGGTGTCGATATTCATCGAACCGGGCACGACCGAACCGGCGGCAGAATATGCGCAGTCGCAGGGACCGACCAGCGCGTACTCGCGCCGCGTCGGCGACGCCACCGTGACCGTCGTCGGCGAAGTGCCGCCGGCCACCGTCAAGGCGCTGGCGCAAGCCGTCGAGTTCCGCGCTTCGCGCTGAAGTTCCAAGATCCTCCACACATCGGAAAGACAATGCGAATGATCTCGCTCATCACGCGCGCCGCGTCCGTTCTGCTGCCGGCGATCGCGCTGAATTTCGCCCCCGTCGGCGTGCCGACCGCGTTCGCGCAACTGCCCGATTTCACCGCGCTGGTCGAGCGCGCGGGCCCCGCCGTGGTCAACATCCGCACGATCGCCCGCGTCGGCGGTCAGGCGATGCAGCAGTTCCCGGACCTCGACGAGAACGACCCGTTCTACGAGTTCTTCCGCCGCTTCTTTCCGCAGCCCGGCCCGCAGCAGCCGCGCCCGCCGCGCTCGCCGCGCGGCGAGCGCGAGATCCCGCGCGGCGTGGGTTCCGGTTTCATCATCTCCGCCGACGGCTACGTGATGACCAACCATCACGTCGTCGACGGCGCCGATGAGATCATCGTCACGCTGCCCGATCGGCGCGAGTTCAAGGCCAAGCTGATCGGGTCGGACCGGCGCACCGACGTGGCGCTGGTGAAGGTCGACGCGACCGGGCTGCCGACGCTACCGATCGGCGACCCCGCGAAACTGAAGGTCGGTGAATGGGTGATCGCGATCGGCTCGCCGTTCAACCTCGACAACACGGTCACCGCAGGCATCGTCAGCGCCAAGGGGCGCGACACCGGCGACTTCCTGCCCTTCATCCAGACCGACGTGGCGGTCAATCCCGGCAACTCGGGCGGACCGCTGATCAACATGCGCGGCGAGGTCGTCGGCATCAACTCGCAGATCTTCACGACCTCGGGTGCCTACGCGGGCATCTCGTTCGCGATTCCGATCGACGAGGCCATGCGCGTGCAGGAGCAGCTGCGCACGACCGGCCGCGTGATCCGCGGACGCATCGGCGTCGGCATCGACTCGGTATCGAAGGAACTCGCCGAAACACTCGGTCTGCCCAGGCAGCAGGGTGCGCTCGTCACGCAGGTCGAGCGCGACAGCCCGGCCGAGAAGGCGGGTGTCGAAGCCGGCGACGTGATCCTGCGTTTCGACGGCAAGACGATCGATCGTGCGACCGATCTGCCGCGCATCGTCGGCGGCACCAAGCCGGGCAGCAAGGTCACGATGATTGTCTGGCGCAAGGGCGCGCAACGCGATCTGCAGGTGACCGTCGGCGAGCTGCCGGCCGACCGCCCGCTCGCACGGCGCGGCGACTCCCCGCAGCGCGGCGGCGGCAGCGCGAACGTGCTCGGACTGGTCGTCGCCGATGTTCCCGCCGAGCGGTTAAAGGAGCTGCGCCTGCGCGGCGCGGTGCAGGTCGAGTCGGCCGACGGCGCGGCGGCGCGGGCCGGCCTGCGCGCGGGCGACCTGATCGTCGCGGTCAACAACGTCGAGGTGCAGAACGCCCGGCAATTCAACGATCTGGTCGCCAAGCTCGACCCGAAACGTAACGTCGCGCTGCTGGTCCGGCGCGGCGACCAGAGCACATTCGTCATCGTCAAGCCGTCCGACCGTTAGCGGGGTGCCGGCGCGGTAGAATCCGCGCCCGGTGGCGAAAGGGGGGTGGCCCCAGGGGTGCACCCCCTTTCTATTGCTTTGCGCTCGCCGGAGGCGTGGATTCGACGCCCGATCCAGACCGGCGATGCCCATGGGGCGGCGCCCGATCGCAACTGCGATGCAGCATATCCGTAACTTTTCCATCATCGCCCACATCGACCACGGCAAGTCGACGCTGGCGGATCGCCTGATCCAGCGTTGCGGCGGGCTGTCCGATCGCGAGATGGAGGAGCAGGTGCTCGATTCGATGGCGCTCGAGCGCGAGCGCGGCATCACTATCAAGGCGCAGACGGCAGCCCTCGAGTACCGCGCCGCCGATGGCCAGTTGTACAAGCTGAACCTGATCGACACGCCCGGCCACGTCGACTTCTCGTACGAAGTCAGCCGCTCGCTGTCGGCGTGCGAAGGCGCACTGCTGGTCGTCGACGCCTCGCAGGGCGTCGAGGCGCAGACGGTCGCCAACTGCTACACGGCAATCGAGCTGGGCGTCGAGGTGCTGCCCGTACTGAACAAGATGGACCTGCCGCAGGCCAATCCCGAGGCCGCGCGCGCCGAGATCGAGGACGTGATCGGCATCGACGCGCACGACGCCGTGCTGGCGAGTGCAAAGACCGGCATGGGGGTCGATGAGATCCTGGAACGCATCATCGAGCGGGTGCCGCCGCCGAAGGGCGATCCGGCTGCGCCGCTGCAGGCGCTGATCATCGACTCGTGGTTCGACAACTACGTCGGCGTGGTGATGCTCGTCAGGGTGGTCAACGGCACGATCAAGCCGAAGGACAAGATCCTGCTGATGGCCACCGGCGCGTCGCACCTGGTCGAGCAGGTCGGCGTGTTCACACCGAAGTCCAGGCAGCGCGAGCAACTGACGGCCGGAGAAGTCGGCTTCGTGATTGCCGGCATCAAGCAGCTGCGCGATGCCCGCGTCGGCGACACCGTCACGCACGAGCGCAGGCCGGCGGCGGCGCCGCTGCCGGGCTTCAAGGAAGTCAAGCCGCAGGTGTTCGCGGGACTGTACCCGGTCGAGGCCAACCAGTACGAGGCGCTGCGCGATGCGCTCGCCAAGCTGCAGCTGAACGACGCGGCGCTGCACTTCGAACCGGAGGTGTCGCAGGCGCTCGGGTTCGGCTTCCGCTGCGGCTTCCTTGGCCTGCTGCACATGGACATCGTGCAGGAGCGGCTCGAGCGCGAATACGACATGGATCTGATCACGACCGCACCCTCGGTCGTGTACGAGGTGCTGCTGCGCGATGGCACCGTGCTGCAGGTCGAAAACCCGTCGAAAATGCCCGAGCCGGCGAAGATCGAAGAGATCCGCGAGCCGATCGTGACCGTGACGATCTTCGTGCCGCAGGAGTACGTCGGTCCGGTAATCACGTTGTGCACCGGCAAGCGCGGCGTGCAGAAGGACCTCGCGTACCACAGCCGCCACGTGCACCTGACCTACGAACTGCCGCTGGCGGAGATCGTGCTCGATTTCTTCGACAAACTGAAGTCGGTTTCGCGCGGCTACGCGTCGATGGATTACGAATTCAAGGAGTACCGCGCCGCCGACGTCGTCAAGGTCGACATGCTGATCAACGGCGAGCGCGTCGACGCGCTGTCGGTGATCGTGCACCGGAGCAACGCGCAGCAGCGCGGGCGCGAGATCGCCGCCAAGATGCGCGAGATCATCCCGCGCCAGATGTACGACGTCGCCATCCAGGCGGCGATCGGCGCCAACATCATCGCGCGCGAAAACGTCAAGGCGCTGCGCAAGAACGTGCTCGCCAAGTGCTACGGCGGCGACATCACGCGCAAGAAAAAGCTGCTCGAAAAGCAGAAGGCCGGCAAGAAGCGGATGAAGCAGGTCGGAACCGTCGAGATTCCGCAGGAGGCGTTTCTTGCGATCCTGCAGGTGGAGGACAAGTGAACTTCGCGCTGATCCTGTTCGTCCTGCTCGTCGCCAGCTTCGTGATGTGGCTGCTCGACGTACTGTGGCTGAAGAAGCGCCGCGAACACGCCGCCGAGGTGGCGCTGTCCGCGTTCGACGCGCACGCGAAGAGCCGCGGCGCCGACGAACGCACGCTCGCCGCCGAGCGCGTGCTGCTGGTCGAGAAACTGACACGCCGGCCGTGGTACCTGGAGTACACGGCGAGCTTCTTTCCGGTGATCCTGCTCGTCTTCGTGCTGCGCTCGTTCCTGTTCGAGCCGTTCCGCATCCCGTCGGGCTCGATGATCCCGACGCTGCAGATCGGCGACCTCATCCTCGTCAACAAGTACCAGTACGGGATCCGGCTGCCGATCGTCAACAAGAAGATCGTGCCGATCGGCGATCCGCAGCGCGGCGACGTGATCGTGTTCCGCTTTCCGCACAACCCGGCGCAGGACTACATCAAGCGCGTCGTCGGGCTGCCGGGCGACCGCGTCGAATACCGCGGCAAACAACTGTTCATCAACGGCGCCCGCGTTGCGACGACCCCGGCCGGCCGCTACTTCGAGGAAGGGCGCGTCCAGTACTACGCGCTGTACGTCGAGAAGCTCGGCACGGTCGAGCACCGCATCATCGTCAACGAGGGGCCGAGCATGCCGCCGCTGCGGGGGTTCCAGCACACGCATCCGCAGGCCTGCGATTACACCGCCGATGGAGTCAGTTGCGTGGTGCCTGCGGGCCATTACTTCGTGATGGGCGACAATCGCGACAACAGCGAGGACAGCCGCTACTGGGGTTTCGTCCCGGACGAAAACATCGTCGGCCGTGCCTTTTTCATCTGGATGAATTTTGGCAATATGGGGCGGATCGGTAGTTTCCATTGAAAATCATGGAGATGCGCATGAAAACGCACGTGCGGGAACGACAGCGCGGATTGAGCCTGGTCGCGCTGCTGTTCGTCGGGCTGATCGTCGTTGCGCTGCTGATGCTGGGGGCGAAACTGGTGCCCGCGGTGGTCGAGTACATCGCGATCGAGCGCGCGGTGCAAAAGATCAAGAACGAGGCCAATACGGTCGGCGAGATCCGCGCGGCGTTCGACCGCCATGCCACGATCGACGACATCAAGTCGATCACCAGTCGCGACCTGGACATCACCAAGGAGGGCGACCGCATCGTCATCTCGTATGCATACACCTACAACGTGCCGATTCTCGACAACGTCCGCCTGGTGATCGATTTCTCCGGAACGACGCGCGATCGGACGACCAAGTCCGTGCCGTGACCCGGCAATCCGGAGGCCCTGCGCATGGAACTCGCGGCGCTTGAAGAGCGCCTTAGCTACCGCTTCGCCAACCGGGCGCTGCTGGAGCAGGCCGTCACGCACCGCAGCCACGGCGCCGTACACAACGAGCGGCTCGAGTTCCTCGGCGACGCGGTGCTGAACTGCACGATCGCGCAGCTTCTGTATCAGAAGTACGCACGGCTGAACGAGGGCGATCTTTCACGGCTACGCGCCAATCTCGTCAAGCAGTCTTCGCTCGCGGACATCGCCGAGAAGCTCGGCCTGTCCGAGTTCCTGCGGCTCGGCGAAGGCGAGATGAAGAGCGGCGGGTTCCGCCGACCGTCGATCCTGGCCGACACGATGGAGGCGGCATTCGGCGCGGTGTTCGTCGACGGCGGCTTCGATGCCGCGCGCGACGTGGTCACGCGGCTGTTCGAGCCGGTGCTCAAGCACGTCGACCCCAAGACTTTAGGCAAGGACAGCAAGACGCTGCTGCAGGAGTACCTGCAAGGCAAGCGGCTGCCGCTACCGGTCTACACCGTCGTCGAAACGCGCGGCGCCGCCCACAACCAGGAGTTCGAGGTCGAGTGCTCGATCCCGAAGCTGGACATCAGCGTGCGCGGCACGGGCCGCAGCCGGCGCGCGGCCGAGCAGTCGGCCGCCAAGCAGGCGTTCGACGGTGCGCAGGCCGTGCTGCAGGCGGCGCGCCGTGCCAGGCGCAAGTCCGCTGCGGCCGACGGCGAGGCCGCACCCCGTGCCGAAACCGCCGCCGCAGTCGAACCGGCGGAAGCCGCGCCGGCGACGGAGCGCCCCAAGCCCGCCGGCTGAGAAGGTGTGAAGATTTCGTCGCGAGCGGTCCGCTGGCTAGGCGCACGCAGCCGCAGGGCCGAGACATATCAAGTGGATAGGCGACGCCCGAGCACCGCGCAAAGACGCCAGCGGGCCGCGCAGCAGAATGATGCACACCTTCTGAGTCCCGCCATGAGCGCAACGGCGCCGAACCCGCGGGCGCGCACCGGCTTCATCGCACTCGTCGGCCGCCCAAATGTCGGCAAGTCGACGCTGCTCAACGCGCTGGTCGGCGAGCACGTGTCGATCACGTCCCGCAAGCCGCAGACCACACGCCATCGCGTGCTGGGGGTGCTCACCCGTGCCGCCGACGCGCAGCCGGTGCAGCAGTTCATCTTCGTCGACACGCCGGGCTTTCAGCGCAAGCACCGCTCGCTGCTGACCCGGCGGATGAACGAAACCGTGCGCGCAGCGCTCGCGCAGGTCGATGCGATCGTGCTCGTGATCGACGCGCGCGGCTGGACGCCGGAGGACGAGGCCGTACTCGAGTTGCTGCCGCCCGAATGCGCCGAGCGCGGCAACGTCGTGCTCGCGCTGAACAAGACCGATGAACTGGCCGATCGCGACGCACTGCTGCCGTTGCTCGCCGCGTCGGCGCGGCGCTTTCCGTTCGCCGCGCTCGTTCCGGTCAGCGCCGAGAAGAAGCGCCAGCTCGACGATTTGCTCGCCGCCCTCGGCAAGCTGCTGCCCGAGGGCGAGCCCCTGTTCGACGCCGACCGCTTCACCGACCGCAGCGTGCGCTTTCTCGCCGCCGAGCTGATCCGCGAGAAGGCGTTCCGTCTGCTTGGCGACGAGCTGCCGTACGGGCTCGCGGTGACGATCGACCACTGGGAAGAAAGCGAGCGCCGCGCATCGATCGACGCCACGCTGGTCGTCGACCGCGAATCGCACAAAGCCATCGTGATCGGCGCGCACGGTGCCAAGCTGCGCGAGATCGGCCGGCTGGCGCGGATCGACATCGCGCGATTGCTCGACAAACCGGTATTTCTGCAGACCCACGTGCGCGTGCGCCGCGCCTGGAGCGACGACGAGCGCGCGCTGAAGCAGTTCGGCTATGAGTGACGCCAGCGTCGTGACGCGACCGCCCGCGCGCGCGCGGCGCGCGGGTGAGGCGCGCGTCGAGCTGCAGCCGGGCTTCGTGCTGCACGCATACCCGTGGCGCGAGACGAGCCTGATCGTCGAGGCGCTGACGCGCGACTACGGCCGCGTCGCGCTGGTGGCGCGCGGCGCCAAGCGGCCGACCTCGCAGTTCCGCGGCCTGCTCGCACCGTTCTGCCCGCTCGCGTTGTCGTGGAGCGGGCGCAACGAGATCAAGTCGCTGGTGCGGGTCGAGTGGTGCGGCGGGCTGGCGCCGCTACGCGGCGAGGCACTGCTGGCGGCGTTCTATCTGAACGAGTTGCTGGTTCGGCTGATCGCGCGCGGCGATCCGCACGAGGGGCTGTTTGCGAGCTACCTGCACGCGCTGCACGCGCTTGCCGGCCCCACCTACGAAGGCACCGACCGGCAGGCGGCGCTACGCAAGTTCGAACTCGACCTGCTGCGCGAGACCGGCTACGCGCCGGCCTTCGACCGTTGCAGCGACGGTGAGCCGATCGATCCCGACGCGCTGTACTGGATCGACGGGCAGCGCGGCGTGCGCCGCGTCGCTGCGGGCGTTGCCTACGACGCCGCACGCGACGAGCTGCAGATCAGCGGGCGGACCGTTCTGGCGCTGGCGCGCCGCGATTTCGCCGATGCGCGCGCCGCCGCCGAGGCCAAGGTCGTCCTCCGGCAGCTGATTCGTTACCATCTGAACGGCAAGCCGCTGAATACGCGGCGCATCCTGCAAGACCTCAAGGAACTCTAGCGCTCGGTCTGTCCCCGATGACCCGGCTCAGCGTCAATCTCAACAAGGTCGCCTTGCTGCGCAATACGCGCACGATCGGCATCCCGAGCGTCGCGCACGCGGCCACGCTCGCGCTCGAAGCGGGCGCCGACGGCATCACCGTGCATCCGCGTCCCGACGGGCGCCACGTGCGCGCGCCGGACGTGCTGGAACTGGCCGAGCTGCTAAAGCGCTGGCCGGCGGCCGAGTTCAACATCGAAGGCAATCCGTTTCACGGGCTGATGGAATTCGTGCGGCAGATCCGGCCGCACCAGTGCACGCTCGTGCCCGACGAAACCGGCGCATTCACCTCCGACCACGGGTGGAATCTGCCGTCCGATTCGCAACGGCTGCGGCCCTTCATCGACGAAGCGCGCGCGCTCGGCGTGCGCGTCAGCCTTTTCATGGACCCCGAACCGGCGGCGATGGCGCACGCGCGGGCCGCAGGCGCCGATCGCGTCGAGCTGTACACGGAGCCTTATGCGCGCGCGTGGGGCGGCGCCGCGCAGGACGCGGTGCTGCGGCGCTACGCCGAGGCGGCGCGCGCGGCGCTTGCGGCCGGATTGGGTGTGAACGCCGGCCATGACCTGAATCGGCAAAATCTCGCGCCCTTCCTCGCGGCCGTACCCGGCGTCGAGGAGGTGTCGATCGGGCACGCGCTCATCGCCGACGCCCTCGAGTTCGGCCTGGCCGCAACGGTGCGGATGTTCCAGGCCGAGATCCGCCGCGCCGGCGCGGCGTCGCGGGAAACGCGGTGATCTACGGCATCGGCACCGACCTGATCGAGATCGAACGGATCGCGCTGGCGCAGCAGCGTTTCGGCGAACGCTTCGCGCAGCGCGTGCTCGGCGCGCAGGAGCTGCAGCGCTATGCCGAGCGCCGCCGGCGCTCGGCACAGCGCGGGATCGCCTACCTTGCCACGCGTTTTGCAGCCAAGGAGGCGATCGCCAAGGCGCTGGGTCTGGGCATGCGGCTGCCGATGACCTGGCGGGCGGTCGAGATCGTCAACGCGCCGAGCGGGCGGCCGCTGGCGCTCGCCCACGGCGAGCTCGCCCGCTTTCTGCAGGAGCGGCGACTGCGGCTGCACGTGTCGGTCAGCGACGAGCGCGGCATGGCGATGGCGTACGCTGTCGCGGAAGTTGCGGACGCGGCGTGAGAGCAGCGGCGATGCTGGGACCGGTCGTAGTCGATATCGAGGGCAGGTCGTTGACGGCGGCCGAGCGCGCGCGGCTGGCGCATCCGCTGGTCGGGATGGTGATCTTGTTCGCGCGCAACTTCGCCAGCAGCGAGCAGCTCGCGCAGCTCACGGCCGAGATTCACGCGCTGCGCTCGCCGCCGCTGCTGATCGCGGTCGATCACGAAGGCGGGCGCGTGCAGCGTTTTCGCGACGGATTCACCGCCATTCCGGCGATGCAGGACCTCGGCCGGCTGTGGGATCAGGACGTTCTGCTGGCCTGCCGGACCGCAGTGTCGGCCGGCTACGTGCTCGGTGCCGAGTTGCGCGCACACGGCGTGGATCTGAGCTTCACGCCGGTGCTCGACATCGCGTGGGGCCGCAGCGGCGTGATCGGTGACCGCGCACTGCATGCGGATCCGCGCGTCGTCGCGATGCTGGCAAATCATCTCGCGCACGGCCTGCTGCTGGCTGGCATGGCCAACTGCGGCAAGCACTTCCCGGGACACGGCTGGGCCGAGGCCGACTCGCACGTCGCGATCCCGGTGGACGAGCGCTCGCTCAACGAGATCCTGCACGCCGACGCCGCGCCGTACCGCTGGCTCGGCGCTTCGCTCGCCTCGGTGATGCCGGCGCACGTGATCTACTCGAAAGTCGACCGGCAGCCGGCCGGCTTTTCGCGCGTCTGGATCGAGGACGTGCTGCGCGGCCGGCTCGGCTTCACCGGCGCGGTGTTCAGCGACGATCTGTCGATGGAAGGCGCGCGCGTGGCCGGCGACCTTGTGCAGAGTGCGCAGGCAGCGCTCGCTGCCGGCTGCGATTTCGTTCTCGTGTGCAACAACCCCGCCGCCGCGGATCGCGCGTTGGCCGGAATTTCCTGGAAGCGGACCGAGGCGTTCGCGCAACGGCTCGAACGTCTGCGCCCGCGCGGTGCGGCGCCGACGATGGACGAGCTGCAGGCAAGCGAGCTGTATCGCGCTGCCCGCGCCGATCTGCAGGCGTGGCGGGCCGCGCTCGCCTGACTCGCGATACCACCGGCGTCGACGCGCCGGCTTCGTTCAAGCGCGCTCGACGTAGGTGCCGTCGTCGGTCTTGACGCGGATCTTCTCGCCCGTGCTGACGAACGGCGGCACCTGCACCGTGATGCCCGTTTCGAGTTTCGCCGGTTTGAAGGTCGTCGTCGCGGTCGCGTTCTTGATCGCCGGCTCGGTTTCCACGACCTCCAGCACGACGGTCGCCGGCAGCTCGATACCGATCGTGCGGCCGTTGTGGAAGTTGATGTCGACCTCCATGTTCGGCAGCAGATAGCCCGCCTGGCCCTCGAGGTAATCGGCCGACAGCGCCAGCTGCTCGTAGGTCTCGTTGTCCATGAACACGTAGCTGTCGCCGTCCTGGTACGAATACACCATGCGGCGCTTGTCGATGTAGGGGCGCTCGACTTTCTCGTCCGTCGACAGTCGTTCGTTGCGTTTCTGCCCGCTTTCGATGTCCTTCATCTCGAGCTGCATGTAAGCGCCGCCGCGGCCGCCCACGTGGACGTGGTAGCTCTTGAGCACGCGCCACAGGCGTTTGTCCCACTCGATCAGGTTGCCGGCGCGGATTTCGGTGGCGAGGATCTTGGCCATTGGATCGTCCTGCGGATAAGGCGGGGAAGCCGCCGTCGCGCCTCGTAGAATCGAGGCATCGCACTTTTTGAAAGCCCGACATTATAGGCGGGCGGAGCCGTCCGACCGTGCCCGACCCCAGCGCCGAAGCCTTCGATCCCCGTGCCGTCGTCGAGCGCCTGCCACAACTGCCGGGCGTCTACCGGATGCTCGACGCGGCGGGCCACGTCCTGTACGTCGGCAAGGCGCGCGATCTGAAGAAGCGCGTCGCCTCGTACTTCAACAAGGGCGTGGGCCCGCGCATCGCGCACATGCTGGCGCGCGTCGCCGCGATCGAAACGACGGTCACCGGCTCGGAAGCCGAGGCGCTGCTGCTCGAAAACAACCTGATCAAGTCGCTGGCGCCCCGCTACAACATCCTGTTCCGCGACGACAAGTCCTACCCGTACTTGAAGTTCACCGACCATCGCTTTCCGCGCGTCGCGTACTACCGCGGCGCGACCGACCGCAAGGCTCGCTACTTCGGTCCGTATCCGAACGCGTGGGCGGTCAAGGACAGCATCCGGATCCTGCAGCAGGTCTTCCGGCTGCGCACCTGCGAGGACACCGTCTTCAACCACCGCTCGCGCCCCTGCCTGCTGCACCAGATCCAGCGCTGCAGCGCACCCTGTGTCGGGCTGATCGACGAGGCGAGCTACGCGCAGGACGTCGACCGCGCGGTGCGCTTCCTGCGCGGGCAGACAAGCGAGGTGAGCGCCGAACTGGAGGCGCGCATGCACTCTCTCGCCGACGCATTGAGGTTCGAGGAGGCGGCCGCGGTGCGCGACCAGCTCGGGTCGCTCGCGCGCGTTCTGCACCAGCAGGCGGTCGATACGACCGGCGGCGACACCGACGCCGACGTGATCGCGGTCGCGCTCGAGGGCGGACAGGCGTGCGTGAACCTGGCGATGGTGCGCGGCGGACGCCACCTCGGCGACAAGCCGTTTTTTCCGGCCGCCGCACCGCGCGGCGCCGATGCCGGTGCCGAGGCGGCCGAGCTGCTCGAGGCGTTCATCTCGCAGCACTACGCCGAGCACGAACCGCCCGGCGTGTTGATCGTGAATGCGGACGTCGACGCGGCCGAGCTGCAGGCAATGCTCGGCGACGAAGCGCGGCGCGTGCAGATTCTGCGCCATCCGCAGGGACAGCGGCGCCGCTGGCTCGAAATGGCCGAGGCCAACGCCAGGTTGTCGCTGGCGCGCCGGCTTGCCGAAGAAGGGTCGCAGGCCGCGCGCACGCGTGCGCTGGTGGACACGCTGGGCATCGCGCTGCCGGACGGCGATGCCGCCAGGCTGCGCGTGGAGTGCTTCGACGTGAGCCACACGATGGGTGAGGCCACGCAGGCATCCTGCGTCGTCTATCACGACCACGCGCTGCAGCCCTCCGAATACCGGCGCTACAACATCGAGGGCATCACCGCAGGCGACGACTACGCGGCGATGCGCCAGGTGCTGACCCGGCGCTATACCGCGGTGGCGCGCGGCGAAGGCGGCCTGCCCGACCTCGTTCTGGTCGACGGCGGGCAGGGGCAGGTAGCGGTCGCCACGCAGGTGTTCGAGGAGCTCGGGCTCGATGGCAGCGTCATCGTCGGCGTCGCCAAGGGACAGGAGCGCAAGGTCGGGCTGGAAGAACTGGTGTTTGCCGACGGCCGGCCGCCGCTCGCCCTCGGGCGCGAGTCGCTGGCGCTGATGCTGATCGCGCAGATCCGCGACGAGGCGCACCGCTTTGCGATCACCGGCATGCGCGCGCGGCGCGCCAAGGCGCGGCAGACCTCGCAGATCGAAAAACTGGACGGCATCGGGCCGAAGCGGCGGCAGAAGCTGCTGGCGCGCTTCGGCGGGCTGCGCGGATTGCGCGCCGCTTCGGTCGAGGACATCGCTCGGGTCGAGGGCGTTTCGCGTAAGCTCGCCGAGCGCATCTACGCGCAGCTGCACGGTCAACCGGGTTGAACGTCAATGCCGCTGAACACACCGATGATCCTGACCTGGGCGCGGATCGCGATGATCCCGATGGTCATCGGCGTGTTCTATCTGCCGGACGGCTGGATCGCACCGCACTGGAAAAACGCCTCCGCGTGTGCACTGTTCACGCTGGCGGCGATCACCGACGGTTTCGACGGCTATCTCGCGCGCAAATACGGACAGATCACGCGGCTGGGCGCGTTCCTCGACCCCGTTGCGGACAAGCTGATGGTGTGCGCCGCGCTGGTCGTGCTGCTGGCGCTCGGCCGCATCGACGAGTTCGTCGCGCTGGTGATCATCGGCCGCGAGATCACGGTCTCCGCATTGCGCGAGTGGATGGCTCAGATCGGCGCTTCGGCCAGCGTGGCGGTCAACTGGCTCGGCAAGCTCAAGACCGTCATGCAGATGGTCGCCATCCCGGTGCTGCTGTACCACGACCCGCTGTTCGGGGTACTCCCGGTCGCCGCGATCGGCACCTGGCTCATTTACATCGCCGCGGCGCTGACGGTGTACTCGATGCTGTACTACCTGAAGCTCGCGTGGCCGCACCTGGTCGAGCGTGATCGGGCGTGAGGCGCTGCGATCGGTGCTTTTGACAGCGATGACGCCGCCGCTATAATCCGCGCCTGCCTGCGGGAATAGCTCAGTTGGTAGAGCGCAACCTTGCCAAGGTTGAGGTCGCGAGTTCGAGACTCGTTTCCCGCTCCAGTTTCCGACAGGGGAAGCCGAGCGCTTCCCCTTTTTCTTCCGGTGTTAGGCACCGGTCGCCGCTACAATGCTGCGCGCGGCGGGGTGGCAGAGTGGCCATGCAGCGGACTGCAAATCCGTGGACGCCGGTTCGATTCCGACCCCCGCCTCCAATTTTTCGATGCCCGAGCCGCCACGCCGGCGAGCGCGCGGATGCCGCGGTGGTGAAACTGGTAGACACAGCGGACTTAAAATCCGCCGGACGGTAAGACGTTCGTGCCGGTTCGAGTCCGGCCCGCGGCACCACCCGACCACGATGGCTCTGAAAGTCTTCGACCTGCGTTGCGACAACGAACACCCGTTCGAGGGGTGGTTCGGGTCCGACGGCGACTTCGAGTCGCAGCAGGCACGCGGGCTGCTCGAATGTCCCTTATGCGGCTCGAAGCAGGTGCGGCGAATGCCGAGCGCGCCACGGTTGAATCTCGCCGCGCCGCCGGAGCCGAAGCAGGAGGCCGCGCTGCCGACGGCGGCGCAGATGCACGAGCTGTTGGTCAAAGTGGCGCGCGAAATCGCGGCCAACACCGAAGACGTCGGCGATCGTTTCGCCGAGGAGGCACGCCGCATTCATTACAAAGAAGCGTCCGAGCGCGGCATTCGTGGCGTGACCTCGCGGCAGGAAGCCGAGGCGCTCGAACAGGAGGGCATTCGAGTGATGCCGCTGCCCTTCGGTCACCTGCTGAAAGAGCCTCTGCAGTAGCCGGCCGACGGCGCGGCGGCGCGCCCCGCTCACTGCGGAAGAGTGCCCGGGACGAGGATCGAGCGGTCGACCGTGCGAATGTCGCGGCGGCCGCAAAAGGCCATCGTGAGGTCGAGTTCCTTGGCGATGATCTCCAGACATCGGGTCACGCCCGCTTCGCCCAGCGCAGCGAGGCCGTACAGAAACGCACGACCGATCAGCGTGCCGCGCGCGCCGAGGGCGATCGACTTCAACACGTCCTGGCCCGAGCGTATGCCGCTGTCGAGCCACACCTCGATCTTCGAGCCGACCGCGTCGGCGATCGCCGGCAGCGCGTCGATCGCCGCCGGCGCACCGTCGAGCTGGCGGCCGCCGTGATTGCTGACGATCAGGGCATCGGCGCCGCTCTGCGCGGCGAGCCGGGCGTCCTCGACGTCCATGATGCCCTTGAGGATCAGCGGCCCGCCCCAGCGCTGCTTGACCCACTCGACGTCGTTCCATGTGAGCCGGGGGTCGAATTGTTGTGCGGTCCACGCCGACAGCGACTGCAAGTCCTCGACGCCCGTCACGTGGCCGATGATGTTGCCGAAGTGGCGCCGGCGCGTTCCCAGCATGCGCAGACACCAGCGCGGCTTGCTCATCATGTTCAGAACGTTGCGCAGCGTCAGCCGCGGCGGGGCCGACAGGCCGTTTTTCAGGTCCTTGTGGCGCTGGCCGAGGATCTGCAGATCGAGCGTCAGCATCAGCGCCGAGCACTTGGCGGCCTTGGCGCGTTCGATCAGCCGCTCGACGAAAGCGCGGTCGCGCATCACGTACAGCTGGAACCAGAACGGCCGGGTCGTGTGGGCAGCAACGTCCTCGATCGAGCAGATGCTCATCGTCGAAAGGGTGAAGGGAACGCCGAACTTCTCGGCGGCACGCGCGGCGAGGATTTCGCCGTCCGCATGCTGCATGCCGGTGAGCCCGGTCGGCGCCAGCGCGACCGGCATCGCCACTGCCTGCCCGATCATCGTCGTGCGCAGACTGCGACCTTCCATGTCGACGGCGACCCGCTGGCGCAGCTTGATGCGGGCAAACCGCGACGTGTTTTCGCGGTAGGTCGTTTCGGTCCACGAGCCGGAATCGGCGTAGTCGTAGAACATCCGCGGCACGCGCCGCTGCGCGAGCACGCGCAGGTCCTCGATGCTGGTGATGACCGTCATGCGGGAATCAACGACGCTCGTACGATTGAGGATTGCGCAACCTCGTGACACCCCACCTTGCGAGTTCGCTTCGCGCTGGCTGTCGCCGCGTTCGTCATCCCGAGCGCAGCGAGGGATCTCGGCACTGCGAGCAGCGCAGATTCCTCGCCGTTGGCTCGGAATGACGAGGGCTGAGAAGGTGTGAAGATTTCGTCGCGAGCGGGCCGCTGGCTAGGCGCACGCAGCCGCAGGGCCGAGACATATCAAGTAGATAGGCGAGGCCCGAGCAGCGCGCAACGACGCCAGCGGGCCGCGCAGCAGAAAGATTCACACCTTCTGAGGCATGCGGGCGCCAAGCGGTTGGCACGTGTCACGAGGATAAGAATGGGTCAATAGGTTTGACCGAAGAGGGTCTCCTTGTCCCGGTCGGACATCTGCGGCCGGCGCCGGTCGGCGAGCACCT
>JBBIJJ010000004.1:0-47361 GCA_037446035.1 Burkholderiales bacterium | reverse complement strand
CTGAAAGACGCCGAATCATTCCCACTCGATCGTCGCCGGCGGCTTGCCGCTGATGTCATACACGACGCGATTGATGCCGCGCACTTCGTTGATGATGCGGTTCGACACCCGCGCCAGCAGCTCGTGCGGCAGCGGCGCCCAGTGCGCGGTCATGAAGTCGGTCGTCTGCACCGCGCGCAGCGCGACCACGTGCTCGTAGGTGCGGCCGTCGCCCATCACGCCCACACTTCTTACCGGCAGAAACACGGCGAACGCCTGACTGGTCAGCTCGTACCAGGACTTGCCGCTCGCCGCATCCTTCGTCGCGCGCAGCTCGTCGATGAAAATGGCATCCGCGCGCCGCAGCAGGTCGGCGTATTCCTTCTTCACTTCACCCAGGATGCGCACGCCCAGGCCGGGTCCCGGGAACGGGTGGCGGTAGACCATCTCGTGCGGCAGGCCGAGCGCTTCGCCCAGCGCGCGCACTTCGTCCTTGAACAATTCGCGCAGCGGCTCCAGCAGCTTCAGGTGCAGCGTCTCCGGCAAGCCGCCGACGTTGTGGTGGCTCTTGATCGTGGTCGCCTTCTTGGTTTTCGCGCCGGCCGATTCGATCACGTCCGGGTAGATCGTGCCCTGCGCCAGCCACCTGGCGTTCGGCCGTTTGGCGGCCTGCTCCTGGAACACGTGCACGAATTCGGCGCCGATGATCTTGCGCTTGGCTTCCGGGTCGGTCACCCCGGCGAGCCTGTCCATGAAACGCGCGGTCGCATCGACATGGATCAGGTCCAGCCCCATGTGGCGGCCGAACGTGTCGATCACCTGTTCGCCTTCGTTCAGCCGCAGCAGCCCCGTGTCGACGAACACGCAGTGCAACTGGCGCCCGATCGCCTTGTGGATCAGCGCCGCCGCCACCGACGAATCGACGCCGCCGGAGAGGCCCAGAATGACCTCTTCATGGCCGACCTGAGCGCGGATCTTGGCGATCGCCTCGGTCACGTAATCCGGCATGTTCCAGTCGCCGCGGCAGCCGCAGATCTCGCGCACGAAGCGGGTGAGGATCGCCTGCCCCTGCAGCGTGTGCGTGACCTCGGGATGGAACTGCACGCCGTAGAAGCGGCGCGATTCATCCGCCATCCCGGCGATCGGACAACTGTCGGTGGAGGCCATCAGCTTGAAGCCGGGCGGCAGTTCCACGACCTTGTCGCCGTGGCTCATCCACATTTTCAGCATCCCGTGGCCCTCGGGCGTGCGAAAGTCCTCGATGCCCGCCAGCAGCCGCGTATGGCCGCGCGCGCGCACCTCGGCGTAGCCGAACTCGCGCTTGTGGCCGGCCTCGACGCGGCCGCCCAACTGCTGCGCCATCGTCTGCATGCCGTAGCAGATGCCGAGCACGGGCACGCCCAGCTCGAAGACGATCGGCGGCGCGGTGGCGCTCGACTCTTCGTATGCCGACATGTGGCTGCCGGACAGGATCACGCCCTTCGGCGCAAAGGCGCGAATGAAATCCGCGCCGACATCGTGCGGGTGGATCTCGCAGTAGACCCTGCCCTCGCGCACGCGCCGGGCGATCAGCTGCGTGACCTGCGAGCCGAAGTCGAGGATCAGGATCTTTTCGTGGCTCATCGCAGCGGGCGCCGGGCGCCGGGAGTCAGGCGTCGGGAGTCGAGCTGACTCCGCAGTCCGGACTCCGAACTCCCGACCGCCTACTCCACTCGGTAGTTCGGCGCCTCTTTGGTGATGGTCACGTCGTGCACGTGCGATTCGCGCATGCCGGCGGCGGTGATCTCGACGAATTCGGCGCGCGTGCGCATCTCCTCGATCGTGCGGCAGCCGCAGTAGCCCATCGCCGAGCGGATCCCGCCGGCGAGCTGGAAGATGATGTTCAACACGCTGCCCTTGTACGGCACCATGCCTTCGATGCCCTCCGGCACGAACTTGTCGACGTTGGCGTCGTTGTCCTGGAAGTAGCGCTCGGCCGAGCCCTTGCTCATCGCGCCGAGGCTGCCCATGCCGCGATAGGTCTTGTACGAGCGGCCCTGGTACAGGATCACCTCGCCCGGCGCCTCGTCGGTGCCGGCGAACATGCTGCCCATCATCACGGTGTGGGCGCCGGCGGCGAGCGCCTTGGCGATGTCGCCCGAGTAGCGGATGCCGCCGTCCGCACACAAAGGCACGCCGGTGCCATCCAGCGCGCCGGCAACGTTGGTGATCGCGGTGATCTGCGGAACGCCGACGCCCGCGACCACGCGCGTGGTGCAGATCGAGCCTGGGCCGATGCCGACCTTGACGCCGTCGGCGCCGTGCGCGACGAGCGCGCGCGCGGCATCGGCAGTGGCGATGTTGCCGCCGATCACGTCGACCTGGGGGAAGTTGTTCTTCACCCAGCGCACCCGGTCGAGCACCCCTTGAGAATGCCCGTGCGCGGTATCGACGATCAGCACGTCCGCGCCGGCCCTCACCAGCAGTTCTGCGCGTTCGTCGTTGTCGGGCCCCACGCCGATGGCGGCGCCGACGCGCAGCTTGCCTTGGTCGTCCTTGGATGCCAGCGGATGCTCGACCGCCTTGGTGATGTCTTTGACCGTGATCAGCCCGCGCAGCTCGAAGTCGCCGTTGACCACCAGCACGCGCTCCAGCCGGTGCTTGTGCATCAGCGCCTTCGCTTCGTCGAGGCTGGCCCCCTCGCGCACGGTGACCAGCCGCTCGCGCGGCGTCATGATCTCGCGCACCTTGGCGTCCAGGCGCGTCTCGAAGCGCAGGTCGCGGTTGGTCACGATCCCGACCACGCGCTTGCCTTCGACGACCGGCAGCCCGGAGATCTTGTTGGCGCGCTGCAGTTCGATGGCCTCGCGCACCGGCAAGTCGGGCGCGATCGTGATCGGATCGCGCAGCACACCGGCCTCGTGCCGCTTGACCTTCAGCACTTCAGCCGCCTGCTGCTTCGGGGTCAGATTCTTGTGGATGATCCCGATGCCGCCTTCCTGCGCGAGCGCGATGGCGAGTCGCGCATCGGTGACGGTGTCCATTGCGGCGGACACGAGCGGCAAATTCAGCGAGATGCGGCGCGTAAGTCGCGTGGCGAGCTGCGTTTCGCGCGGAAGGATGGCCGAATACGCGGGCAGCAGCAGGACGTCGTCGAAGGTGAGCGCCTTCTGTGTCAACCTCATGGGGAGCCTCGAGACGCAAAAGCGGATTATACGGGTCGGCCCGCAAACGCTTATGTGGCGGGCGTTTCCACGACAAATGGACGATTGCCGTTTGCGCCCGGACCCATAAAATCCGGTCACTTTTCGGGAGAACACATGGGTAACCTTGCCGGTCGCGTCCGCCCCGCCGGCGGCCTGCTGATGTGCCTGCTGCTCGCCATGCCCGCCGCGGCGCAGTGGGCATGGCGCGATGAAAACGGCCGCCTCGTGTTCTCGGACCGCCCGCCACCGGCGGGTGTAAAGGCCGAAAGCATCGTCCGTCAGCCCGGGGCGCAGGTGGCGCCGCTGCCGGCGGCAACCGGTGCGGGCGAACCGAAAGGCGCGGACAAGGGCGAAGCGAAGTCCGGACCGAAAACGATCGCCGAGCGCGAGCTGGAGTTCCGCAAACGCCAGCAGGAGCGCGCCGAGGCCGAGAAGAAGCAGGCCGACCAGCAGGCGCAGGCCGCGCGCAAGGCGCAGGAGTGCGAGCGCGCGCGGGGGTATTTGCGATCGCTCGAAGAAGGCCAGCGCATCGCGCGCACCGATGCGCAGGGCAACCGCGAAGTCCTGGACGACGCTCAACGCGCCGCGGAAATCCAGCGCATGCGCGAAGTCGTCGCGCGCAACTGTTCCTAGCCCCGGCGCCGCTTTCGCACTTCGGCGCGCAGGCGTCGCGCCGCTTTCGGCTCGATTGCAAGCGGCCGATAGATTTCGATGCGGTCTCCTGCGCGAACGGGTTCGTCCGGCGCGCGCGGGGCGTTGAACACCCCGAGATCAAGCGCCGCGAGATCGATGTGCGGCACGCGTGCCGGCAAGCCCGAGGCGATGACCGCGTCGCGCAATGTGCTGCCGGGCGGCACTGCGACCTCGACGATCCACTGGCGGTCGCGGGCGCAACAGACCACGGTCGCCCGCAACCGCTTCTCAGGTGCCTCGGTCATACAGCGACTCGGCGCGGCGGGCGAACGAATCGATCAACGAACCCGCGATCGTCTCGAAGACCGGCGCGACCGCCCGCCCCAGCAGGCCGCTTTCGAACTGATAGTGCAGGTTCAGGTGCACCTTGCAGGCGTCGTCGCGCAGCTGCATGAAGCTCCACTCGCCGTGCAGGCGGCGGAACGGCCCGTCGACGAGCTGCATGCGGATCAACGATGGCCGGACGTGCTCGTTGCGGGTCGTGAAGCGGCTGCGCACGCCGCGATAGTGAATCTCCACGGTCGCTTCGACGCGGCCGTCGGGCAACGGATGCTCCCGGCTCGACGCGCACCACGGCAGGAAGCGCGGATACTCCTTGACCGCGGCGACCAGTCCGAACATCTGCTCCGCGGTGTACGGCACGAACACGGATTTCTCGACGCGGTGCATGCGGATGCGATTGCTAAGATGACCCGATTCTAAGAGGCATCCGCAAGACGAGGCCCGCCGTCCATGTCGATCGTCCAGAACAAGAAGGCGTTTCACGACTACACGATCGAGGAGCGCTTCGAGGCGGGGCTCGCGCTCGAGGGTTGGGAAGTCAAGGCGATCCGCGCCGGTCAGGTGCACCTGAAGGAGGCGTACGTGATCGTGCGGGACGCGGAGCTGTTCCTGCTGAACGCCCATATCACACCGCTGAAGACGGCGTCGACGCACGTGACGCCGGATCCGACGCGCACGCGCAAGCTGCTGCTGCACGCGGCCGAGATCCGCAAGCTGATCGGCAAGGTCGAGCGCGCCGGCTATGCGTTGGTGCCGCTGGACCTGCACTACAAGGCGGGCCGCATCAAGCTCGAGGTCGGCCTGGCCAAGGGTAAGCGGCAGTTCGACAAGCGCGCGGCCGAGAAGGAAAAGGACTGGAAGCGCGAGCAGCAGCGCCTGCTGAAGACGCGACGCTACTAGCCTGGATTTCTCACAAGGCGCTCGCTCGATGCGAGTGAAATCGTTGCTGCTTGCGGCGTTGCGGGCGATACGGCCTCGCGACGGAGGGTGCCGGGGCGCTCACTGTCGCGGTGCTCGCTGGGTCTCGCACCACCCGGCCGGCGCTTCACTCGGAACGTCGCGACGGCGACGTTGCTCGCTGCCGCGCTCGCCCGGATCGGCCCGATCCCGGCGCGATCATCGGCGACCCTCGTGAGATATCCGGGCTAGCGTCGTTGCGCGATCGGCGCGGCTCGGCGCGCCGACCGTGTGAATGGCGGAGGCCGAAAGCGCGCCGTACAGGGGCAAGGGAACGGAACACCCGGCCCGCATCGACCGCCGGACCGGCCAGACCCCTCGATCGACCTGCGATCGGCGCAGGCTTGGATGGGGCAACGACGCGATGGCGCCGCCCGACGGGCGTCACGCGACGCGGTCGCCAAGCATGAGAACCAGCAGGTGCGCCACCACCGATGTCCGCCCGAGCGGCTACGCGTGTGTCGAGAACACGGTGCCTCACGCGCTCAGCCACTTGGCTTGCCGCGCGAGTCGCTGCATTGCGCGATAGTCGTTCGCGCCCTGTCTGCGGGCTTCCGGCAACAAGCGCGCGCAGAGCAAAGCGGTGGCGAAGGCGTCGGCCGCGGCGGAATGTCGCGCACTCACGGGGATGCCGTAGTGCGTCAGCCACTCGTCGAGCGACTTGAGCTTGACCGCGGGCTCGAGCGCGGGCGCCAATTCGGCGAGGTCGAGCCAAGGATTGTCGAACGGCTGGTTGACGAAGATCTTCACCGCTCGCGCCAGGAAACCGCGATCGAACGGCGCGTGGAACGCCACCAGCGGGCTGGCGCCGACGAAGTCGAGAAATTGGCGCGTCGCCTGCACCGGATCGACACCGCCTGATTGCGCTTCGATGCCGACGCCATGCACGAGGATGTTTTCCTTCGAACTGCCGGCTTCGCGCTGATACACGATCTCGATGCTGTCGGCCGGTCGCACTCGGCCGTCGGCGTACATCGATACGCCGCCGACCGAGACCAGTCCGTCCTTGTTCAAATCAAAGCCGGTGGTCTCGACGTCGACGACGACCCAACGCTGGCCGGACGCATCGCCTGGCGAGCGCGGCAGGCGTCTGAGCCAGCCGAGCATGGCTTACCCCGGAAAATCGAGCTCGAGCCGCTGCTGGATCTTGCGGCCCTGGCGAAAGGCTTCGCGCAGTATGCGGCGATCCAGCGGTGATAGGCGGCGCGGATCGACGACGTTCGGATTGGCGCCATGATCGTCCGCGGGACGTTCCGCGCGACGGTGCTGCTCGCGCAACCTCATCAGCTGCATGAACTCGAACGCGTCAATCCAGCCCTCGACATCGTCGCGCGGAAGGCGGCTCAGGTCGGCCAGGCGGCGCAAGCGCTCCGCCGTGTTGGTTTCGAGCAGGCCGGCGCCGAGCGCCCAGATGCGGGCGGCATCGACGAACGGCACCGTGCCGTGCATCTTGAGGTCGACCGGTTCGCCGCCGGCTTCCCCGAACAGCGCTTCGAAAAACCCTGGCGCGGGGACCCGGTTGCGGAGCGCATTGTCGGCCATCTGCTTGAGAAAGCGACGGTTCCGAGAAGCGTGTTCCACGATCTCCGCGCGCAGCGCGTCGGCGAGCGACCTGTCGCCAGAGATGCCGCGAAAGTCGAAGAAGATGCTGCCATTGAGAAGCGCCTGCGGGTCGCCGCGATCGATCCACTCGGCGAACTGCCGGCGCCATTCGCCCTGCGTGGCGCACCAACGCGGGTTGCGCGCCATGATGTCTCCCTTGCAAAGGGGGAATCCTGCATTGGCGAGGGCGACATTGACCCAGTCGGCAAGTTCGAGCAGCTTCGGCTTGTCGACGGTCCCTTCGACGTACACGATGCCGTTGTCCTGGTCGGTTGCGATCGTCTGTTCGGACCGGCCTTCGCTGCCGATCGCGAGCCAGCAAAATCGCGCTGCGTCGACGCCCAACCTTGCGCAGCCGAGCGAAATCAGCCGCTGGGTGAGCTGGTCGTTCAAGTGGCTGATCAGCCGCGTGAGCTGTTCGGCACCCACGCCCTGCGCGACCAGATGGTGCGACAGCATGCGAATGTCGGCCGCCACGGCCGCGAGGGCATCCGCAGTACCGGCGCGGCGGATCGAGTCCGACAACTGGCGCACCGACAATCGCTGCAGCGCGAAGAGATCGCGTTCGGAAACCACACCGATCACGCGGGTCTGCGACCCGACCGTCCGCAGCACAGGAACGTGCCGAATCGAATGCTCGGCCATCAGCAGCGTGGCATCGGCCGCGGTCGCCTGCGCCGGCAGCGTCATCACGTCGCGAGTCATCACCGCTGCGACCGGCGTATCGAGCGGCACCTGCGGCAGGATGATGCGCGTGATCAGATCGGTTCGCGTCAGGATGCCCAGCACCTCTTCGCCGCCGGGTGTGATCTCGGTCACGATGATCGAACCCACGTTGGCTTCGCTCATCCGGCCGAAGGCTTCGCGCAACGAGTCGTCCGGACGACAAGTCACCGGCGTGCCGCGCACGAGGCCGCCGAGTGACATGGCCATCGTGCGTTCGGCGCTGGTCTGCTGGGCGTACGCGGCCTGCAGCTGCTGGCGCGACAGGTCGAGCAAGCTCGCCAGACGCCGCTTGCAGAAGTCGAGAAACACGGCGCTGCGCCGAGTCAGCTCCTCGAACTTCGTCCGCGGCAGCATCAACAGGAACGTATCGCCCACGGACACGTAGGTCAGCGACACCGGCCGTTCGGCAAGCAGCGCACCGACCGGAAAACACTCGCCCGGCCCGGCCTCGAAGGCGACCTGCTCGGCCTGACCGCCCTGCAGCCCGCGCACGCGCCCCTGCTTGACGATATGAAAGTGCGTCGCGACCTGATCGGATGGCTTCAGGATCACCTCGCCCGGCGCGAAGTACGCGACCTCCACGTGGTCGATCAGGAACTGCAGATCGGCGTCGGCCATGCGCGAGAACGGCGCGTGCGGCGCGAGGATTTGCTTGAGCCCGGCCGCGATCGTCGGTGCTGACATCGATGTCTCCTTGAATGCCGGTGGCGTCCGCACGCAGGCGCGCCGGTCCGGTCTTGCCCGCCGGCTCCCCAATGCGGGCGGCCCGCCGCGACTTGCCTCGCCACTGCCGCAGCGGCGCCGCCGGCGCGAGCGCGGCCGAACGACTCGCCCTTATTTGACTGCAGCCGGGCCGGGAGAGCCCTTGACGGCGGTCATGGCCGCGGCGATCAAGCCGCTCAGATCGGCGAGGTTCGCCGGCACGATCAGCGTATTGTTGGTTCGCGCCAGCCCGGCAAACGCCTCGACGTACTTCTCGGCGACCTTGAGGTTGACCGCTTCCATGCCGCCGGGGGCGCCGATGGCCGCGGCGACCTTGCGGATGGCCTCGGCCGTGGCCTCCGCGATCGCCAGCACCGCGGCGGCCTCGCCCTGCGCGTTGTTGATCGCCGCCTGCTTGTCACCCTCGGACTTGGCGATCGCCGCCTCTTTCTGACCGGTGGCGATGTTGATCTGCTCCTGCTTGCGGCCTTCTGAACTGGCGATCAACGCGCGTTTTTCGCGCTCGGCGGTGATCTGCGCCTGCATCGCACGCAGGATCTCCGCTGGCGGCGTCAGGTCCTTGATCTCGTAGCGCAGCACCTTGACGCCCCAGTTCATCGCCGCTTCGTCGATCGCCGACACCACGCTGTGGTTGATGAACTCGCGCTCCTCGAAGGTCTTGTCGAGTTCGAGCCGGCCGATCACGGAGCGCAACGTGGTCTGCGCGAGCTGGGTGATCGCGACGATGTAGTTGCTCGAGCCGTAGCTGGCGCGCTGCGGGTCGGTGACCTGGAAAAAGAGCACGCCGTCGACCGCCAGCTGCGTGTTGTCGCGCGTGATGCACACCTGGCTTGGCGTATCGAGCGGCACTTCTTTCAGGCTGTGTTTGTAAGCGACGCGGTCGATGAACGGAATGACGATGTTCAGTCCCGGCGAAAGCGTCGCGTGATACTTGCCGAGCCGCTCGACGACCCACGCATGCTGCTGCGGTACGATGCGCACCGCCTTGACGACGAAGGTGATCGCCACCGCAAGCGCGACCAGCGCAACGATCGTGACACCGTTCATTCGCTTCTCCTTGTCGCTTCGAAGGTGGTGGCCGCGTTCAGTGCGCGCGGCGGGCGGCGACGATCAGTCGGTTGGCGTGGATCTCGCGGATCACGAACTCACCCGGCACGGGATCTTCGCCGGCGGCCAGCTCGACATCCCACAGCGCGCCGCGATAGCTCGCGCGCGCGGTGCGCGCCGGCGACCAGTGATCGACGCGAACCACCTGCCCTACGTCCATGTTCTGCACGCTGTCGGCGGCTTCCCTGTGACCCCGCCGTCCCAGGCGCACGTGCCGCAGCCAGAGCGACCCGCCGAATCCGATCGCCGCGGCGACGACGAGTTGAACGGCGAGTGCCGCGCCGAGCAGATGCGCCACCCCGGCGCTGGCCAACGCGAGCGCCAGCACCAGCAGGTAGAACGTGCCGGTGACCAGCTCGGCGATCACCAGCCCGAAGGCCAGCACGAACCACCAGACGTAGCCGCTCATCGAGCGCTCTCCGTCGCTGTCATGCCGCCTGTGCCAGGCGACGCCAGGTTTCGACGACGGTGTCCGGGTTCAGCGAGATCGACTCGATGCCCTGCTCCATCAGCCACTGCGCGAAGTCGACGTGGTCCGACGGCCCCTGGCCGCAGATGCCGACGTACTTGCCGTGCGCGCGACAGGCGCGGATCGCCTGTTCGAGCAGCCGCTTGACGGCCGGGTCGCGCTCGTCGAAACCCTCGGCGACCAGACCGGAATCGCGGTCGAGGCCGAGCGTGAGCTGCGTCAGATCGTTCGAGCCGATCGAAAAGCCGTCGAAATACTGCAGGAACTCTTCCGCCAGCACCGCGTTGGACGGCACTTCGCACATCATGATCAGCCGCAGGCCGCCGGAGCCGTCCGGCGAGCCCCCCTCGCCGCGCCGCAGCCCGTTTTCGGCGAGCAGCTCGGTCACGCGCCTGGCCTCGTGGAGCGTGCGCACGAACGGCACCATGATCTCGACGTTGGTCAGCCCCATGACTTCGCGTACGCGCTTGAGCGCGGCGCACTCCATCCGGAACGGCTCGCGGAAGCTCTCGGCGATGTAGCGCGCGGCACCGCGGAAACCGAGCATCGGATTTTCCTCGTCCGGCTCGTAGCGGCTGCCGCCGATCAGCTTCTTGTACTCGTTGCTCTTGAAGTCGGACAGGCGGACGATGACCGGCTTGGGCCAGAACGCCGCGGCGATCGTCGCGATGCCCTCGGCGAGCTTGTTCTCGAAGAACGCGCGCGGGCTGGCGTAGCCGTAGGCGAGCGCCTCGACCGCGCGCTTGAGCTCGGCATCGACGTTCGGATAGTCCAGCACCGCCTTCGGGTGCACGCCGATGTGGTTGTTGATGATGAACTCGAGCCGCGCCAGCCCGACGCCGCTGTTCGGCAGTGACTGGAAGTCGAACGCGAGCTGCGGGCTGCCAACATTCATCATGATCTTGACGGGCAGCGCGGGCAGCGCGCCCGGCTGCACGGTCTCGACCTCGGTCTCGAGCGCGCCTTCGTAGATGTGGCCGGTGTCGCCCTCGGCGCACGACACGGTGACGGTCGCGCCGTCGCGCAGCTTGGCGGTCGCATCGCCGCAGCCGACGACCGCCGGAATGCCGAGCTCGCGCGCGATGATCGCCGCATGGCAGGTGCGGCCGCCGCGGTTGGTGACGATCGCGGCGGCGCGCTTCATCACCGGCTCCCAGTTCGGGTCGGTCATGTCGGTGACCAACACGTCGCCCGGCTGCACTCGTTCCATTTCCGATGCGTCGCGGACCACGCGCACCGGGCCGATGCCGACCTTCTGCCCGATCGCGCGACCGGCGGCGAGCACGGTCGATCGGCTCTTCAGTTTGAAACGCTGCTGCACCTGCGCCTGCGACTTCACCGTCTCCGGCCGGGCTTGCAGGATGTAGATGCGGCCGTCGACACCGTCCTTGCCCCACTCGATGTCCATCGGGCGGCCGTAGTGCCGTTCGATCGTCACGGCGTAGCGGGCCAGCTCCAGTACGTCATCGTCGGTCAGCGAGAAGCGATGCCGCTCGGCGTCCGGCACGTCGACCGTTCGCACCGTGCGGCCGTTGGCCGCGGCCGGATCGAACTCCATCTTGATGAGCTTCGAGCCGAGCGAGCGGCGGATGATCGGGTACTTGCCCGCAGCCAGCATCGGTTTGTGCACGTAGAACTCGTCGGGGTTGACGGCACCCTGCACCACGGTCTCGCCCAGACCGTAGCTCGCGGTGATGAACACCACATCGGCAAAGCCCGACTCGGTATCGATCGTGAACATCACGCCCGAGGCGCCGCGGTCGCTGCGCACCATGCGCTGCACGCCGGCCGACAGCGCGACATTCTCGTGCGCGAACCCCTTGTGCACGCGGTAGGCGATCGCCCGATCGTTGTACAGCGAGGCGAAGACCTCCTTGACGCGAGCGACGACGGCATCGACCCCGGTGACGTTGAGGAACGTTTCCTGCTGGCCGGCAAAGGACGCATCCGGCAGATCTTCGGCCGTCGCACTGGAGCGCACCGCGACCGAGATTTCGCCTGAAGAGTCACCTTTAAGCCATTGATAGAAAGCGCGTATTTCCTGATCCAGCACATCCGGCAACGGCGCCGACACGACCCAACCGCGAATCTGTGCGCCGGCACGAGCGAGCTCGGCGACGTCGTCGACGTCGAGCTGCCGAAGTCGCTCGGCGATCCGGCGCTCGAGGTCGTTCACACGGAGGAACTCGCGAAACGCCGCGGCGGTGGTGGCGAAACCGTCGGGGACGCGGATGCCCTCCTCGGCCAGTTGACTGAGCATCTCGCCCAGCGAAGCGTTCTTGCCGCCGACCGAGTCGACATCGGTCATGCGCAACTGACTGAACGGCACGACGTACTTCCCGCGTTGCATCGCCTCTCCCCGATGCGCAGCGGCGCTGCAGAAAGTCGCCGCTGCGCTGTGACAGAATCGCGCGGATTCTACCGACCTCGTCTGCACGGACTCTCATGCCCGATCGTCACGCCGGAGCGCACGAACGCACGGTTCTTTTCGTTTCCGACGGCACCGGTATCACCGCCGAGACGCTCGGGCACAGCGTGATGACGCAGTTCGAGTCGCTCAACTACCGGCAGATGCGGCTGCCGTTCGTCAACACGCCCGACAAGGCGCGCGAGGCCGCCGCGCGCATCAACGAAATCGGTCGGCGCGACGGCAAACGGCCGATCGTGTTCTCGACCCTGGTGGACCCCGCGTGCAACGCCGAGTTGCGCCAGGCCGATGCGCTGATCCTCGATCTGTTCCAGTCCTTCGTCGAGCCGCTGGAACAGGAACTCGGCATCAAGTCGACGCACACGGTCGGTCGCTCGCACAACATCTCCGACTCGGAGAGCTACAAGCACCGCATCGAGGCGATCAATTTCGCGCTCGCGCACGACGACGGTCAGTCGGCGAAGGGGCTGGCGGCCGCCGACGTGATCCTGGTGGGTGTATCGCGCAGCGGCAAGACACCCACGAGCCTGTACCTGGCGATGCAGTACGGGGTGAAGGCCGCCAACTATCCGCTGATACCGGAGGACTTCGAGCGCGACGCCTTGCCGTCGGCGTTGCCGTCGCACCGGCACAAGCTGTTCGGGCTGTCGATCGCGCCCGAACGGCTCGCCGAAGTGCGCCACGAGCGACGGCCCAACAGCCGTTACGCGTCGCTGGAGAACTGCCGCTACGAAGTCGCCGCGGCCGAACGGCTGATGCGGCGCGAGGGCATCCGCTGGTTGTCTTCGACGACCAAGTCGATCGAGGAGATCGCCGCCACGATCATGCACGAGATCCGCCTGGAGCGGCGCTCGTTCTGATCAGCGATACAGCCAGGCGCGCGTCAGCGGCAACTCGGTGGGCCCCGCGGCTTCCTGCTTGCTGGCGAGCACCTGGTAGATGTTCATCCAGCCCTGCGCGAAGCCATATGAGCAGCCGGCGAGATAGGCCCGCCAGACGCGCAGCGTCTTCTCGCTGACCAGCCGGCGTGCGGCCTCGATCTGCGCCTCGAGCCGGCGCGACCAGTGGGTGAGCGTCTTGGCGTAGTGCGGGCGCAGGCTTTCGACGTCGTACACCTCGAAGTTCTGCGCCGACATCTCGCGCACGACCAGATGCAGATGGGGCAGCTCGCCGTTGGGGAAGACGTATTTGTCGATGAACTCGCTCACCCCCGAGCCGACCGGGCGGCTGTCGACGTCGGCCGACGTGATGCCGTGGTTCAGAAACAGTCCGCGGTCGCGCAGCAGGCGCCGCACGGTGTCGAAGTAGGTCGGCAGGTTGCGCAGACCGACGTGCTCGAACATGCCGATGCTCGATACCTTGTCGAACGCGCGCTCGCCGAAGCGCGCCGGCGCTTCGCGGTAGTCGAGCAGCAGCGCCTCGGCGCGGCCCTCCAGCCCGCACGCCGCGATCTGTTCGCGCGCGCGCGCGTACTGGTTGTCCGACAGCGTGATCCCGACGGCGCGCACGCCATAGCTGCGCGCCGCGTGCAGGATCAGGCCGCCCCAGCCGCAGCCGATGTCGAGCAGTCGTTCGCCCGGTTGCAGACGCAGCTTGCGGCAGATGTGGTCGAGCTTGGCGACCTGTGCCGCGTCGATCGACTCGTCGCCATTCGGAAAGTACGCGCACGAGTAGACCATTTTCTCGTCGAGCCACAGGCGGTAGAACTCGTTGCCGACGTCGTAGTGATGCTTGATGTCCGCGCGGTCCTGCTTGGGCGAATGCCGCGCGAACGCCGCGGCCACGCGCGCCGTGACGGGCGCGCCGCCCGCCGCGGCCAGGCGCTCGGCGATCACGATGATGTCCATGATGTCGCCGTCGACGTCGATGCGTCCCTGGACGAAGGCTTCGCCCAGCGTGGCGAGCGTCGGGTGCGCCAGCGCCGGCAGCACATCCGGATCGCGGATCGTCATCACGACGCGCGGCGGCAGGCCGAAACTTACGCGCGAGCCGTCGGGTAGCACTAGTTCGAGCGGTTGGCCGCCGCTCGCACGGATCGTGTCGGCGAGCCGCTCCAGGCCTTGCCCGACCGCTTTGCCGACCACCTTGCGCGTCGCCCGCGCCAGCAGACTGTCATCCCACATCATCGCCTCCGTCGGATTGCGACAGTGCATTCTTACCGAAGGCGCCCGCATCGCCAATAGGGCGCGGCGGCCGCTCGGCGTGCAGCAGGCGTCGGCGGCGCTCGAACAGGCACACGGCTGCGGCCGAAACGACGTTAAGCGACTCCACCGCGGGTTCCATCGGGATGGTTACGTACGCATCGCAGGCCGCGCGTGCGCCCGGCGACAGCCCACGGCCCTCGGCGCCGAACACCCAGCCGACCGGTGCGGCCGGCAGCGTGACGTCCCACAGCGATGTCGCCGCGTGCGCGTCGGCACCGAACCAGGGTCCGGGCAGCGCACGTCGGAGGTCGGCGGGATCGGCCACCTCGTGCAGCACGACGGCAAAGTGCGCGCCCTGCCCGGCCCGCACCACCTTGGGCGCCCATAGTGCGGCCGTGCCGGGGCCGGCCAGCACGTGCCGCACGCCGGCTGCGGCCGCTACGCGCAGCAGGGCGCCGACATTGCCCGGATCCTGCACGCCGTCCAAATACAACGCATCGGCACCGAGTTTGTGCGGGACCGGGACGTATGCGACGCCGATGACCGCGATCAGCCCGGCGCCACGCTCGACCGGCGACAGCCGGTCGAACAGCGGGGCGGCCAGTTCGTAACAGTCGACGCCGCCGCCGGCGAGCTGCGCCTGCAGTTTCTCGATGGCCTCGCCCTGCGCGCCGCGCCGCACGAGCAGCGCCTCGATCGGATGCGCCGCCGCCCGCGCCGCCTCGATCACGTGCACGCCTTCGGCCAGCGTGCGCCCGGCGAGCCGGATCTGGCGCGGCGAAGCGGCCAGCCGCAGCCAGGCGCGGAAGCGCGAATTGGCCTCGGACGCAATGCTCTTCATGCATCCGCACGCAGCAGCGCCCGCACCGGCGCGAAGGATCGACGATGCAGGCTGCTCGGTCCAAGCGCGCGCAGGCGTCGCAGGTGTTCCGGCGTCGGGTAGCCGAAGTGCTCGGCAAAGCCGTAGCCGGGGTACGCGGCGTCAAGCGCGCGCATCAGCGCATCGCGGTGCACTTTCGCGAGGATCGACGCCGCGGAAATCGCCGGTTCGATGGCGTCGCCGCCGACGATCGTGCGCGCGGGGATCGCCAGCGGCGGCAGTCGGTCGCCGTCGATCAGTGCCTGGGTCGCCGGCGGATCGAGTGCTTCGACCGCGCGCCGCATGGCCAGCAGGCTGGCCTGCAGGATGTTCAGCGCATCGATCTCCTCGACGCTGGCCACGCCGATCGCGCAGGCGCGCGCGTGTGTGCGGATCGCGGACGCGAGTGCCGCGCGCCGCGCGGCCGACAGCTTTTTCGAATCGCGCAGCCCGTCGATTGGAAAACGCGCATCGAGGATCACCGCTGCCGCCACCACGGGGCCGGCGAGCGGTCCGCGGCCGGCTTCGTCGACGCCGCAGATCGCGCCGCGCGCCGATGGCACGGACGCATCGAACGGATCGGTCGGCGCCACGCCGCTGCGCTTCATCGCTTGGCCGTCGCCAGGATCGCTTCGGCCGCGAGCGCGGGGGTATCGAGGCGCAGGGATTCGTGAATGGCCGCGAAGCGTTCGCGCAATTGCGCGCAGCGCGCGCTGTCGTCGAGCTGGCGCAGCAGCGCCTCGGCGATCGCCGCGGGGTGCGCGTCCTCCTGCAACAGCTCGGGAACCAAAGATTCGTCGGCAAGGATGTTCGGCAGTCCGATCCACGGCAGGTAGCCCCTGCGTCGCATGATCCACCAGGAAAGCCGCGGCATGCGATATGCGATGACCATCGGCTTCTTGTACAGGGCCGCTTCGAGTGTGGCAGTGCCGCTCGACACCAGCACGCCGTCGGCCGCTTCGATGCAGTCGTGCGAGCGGCCGGCGAACAGTGTCGTGTTCGGCGCCGCCTGCGGCACGGCCGCAAGCAACGCCGCCAGGCGCGCCTGCAGATCGGGGTTGGCCGCGGGCACGACGAAGCGTGCGCGCGGATGCCGGCGGGCGATTTGCGCGAGCGCCCCGAGGAACGCGGGTGCGATGTGCTCGATTTCGGCGCGGCGGCTGCCGGGCAACGCTGCGATCAGCGGATCGCCGTCGACGCCGAGGCGCGTGCGCGCCGCGCGCGTGTCGGGCTCGAACGGTATTTCGCTCGCAAGCGGGTGTCCGACGTAGGTTGCGGCGATATTGGCGCGGTCGTAGATCGCCTGCTCGAACGGAAAAACCAGCAACACCCGGTCGGCTGCGCGGCGGATCTTGTCGAGGCGGCTGCGACGCCACGCCCAGATCGACGGGCTCACGTAGTGCACGGTCGGCACGCCGCCCGCCCGCAGTTGCGCCTCGAGACGCAGATTGAAGTCGGGCGCGTCGACGCCGACGAAGGCGCGCGGCCGCTCGCGCAGGATGCGTTCGCGCAGGCGGGCACGTAGCGCGAGCAGGCGCGGCAACTCGCCGATGACTTCTGCGTACCCGCGCACCGACAGCTCGCGGATGTGCCACCAGGCTGCGCAGCCTTGCGCGATCATCCGCTCGCCCGCGATGCCGGCGAAACGTGCCTGCGGAGCGCGCGCGCGAAGCGCGCCCAGCACGGGGGCAGCCAGCAGATCGCCGGACGCCTCCCCCGCGACGAAGGCGAACAGCTCGTCGGCCATCGCCTTCAGCGGACGATGCCGCGGCGGGAGTCCTGCACGAAGGCCCGCAGCGCGTGCAGATGCGCGGCCGCCCCGGGCGCCGCGGCGGCGATCGCCTCGATCGCCGTGCACGCGTCGGCGACGGTGCGCCCTTCCTTGTAGATTGCCTTGTACGCCCGTCGCAGCGCGCCGATCGACTCGGCGTCGAAGCCGCGGCGCTTCAATCCCTCGCCGTTGATCCCGTGCGGCGTGGCCGGATTGCCGTTGCAGATCACGAACGGCGGCAGATCCTGCAGCAGCGTCGTACCGGCGCCGGTCATCGCGTGCGCACCGATGCGGACGAACTGGTGCACGCCGGTGAGCCCGCCAAGGATGGCCCAGTCGCCGACATGAACGTGGCCGGCAAGCTGAACGCCGTTGGCGAAGATCGTCCGATCGCCGATGCGGCAATCGTGCGCGATATGCACGTAGGCCATGATCCAGTTGCCGGAGCCGACGCGCGTCACGCCGGCGTCCTGCGCGGTTCCGGTGTTCAGCGTGCAGTATTCGCGGATCGTGTTGCCGTCGCCGATCTCCAGTGCCGTGTCCTCGCCCGCGTATTTCTTGTCCTGCGGGATGCCGCCGATGGCGCAAAACGGAAAGATCTGATTGTCGCGGCCGATACGCGTGCGGCCGTCGATGACCGCGTGCGCGCCGATCGTCGTGCGCGCACCGATCTGCACGCGCGGCCCGATCACCGCATAGGGTCCGACCTCGACGTCGGCCGCCAGCTCGGCCTTCGGATCGACGATCGCGGTTGGATGGATCCGCGCCATCAGCGCGCCCCGCTCGCATCGATCCGCCGGTAGGTGCACAGTAGCTCGGCTTCGGCGGCGATCTGACCGTCGACGCGCGCCTTGCCGCCGAACTTCACGACGCCGCGCATCTCGCGCAGGATCTCGACTTCGAGGCGCAACTGGTCGCCCGGGCCGACCGGGCGCTTGAAGCGCGCTCCGTCGATGCCGGCGAAGTAGTAAACGGAATCCTCGTCCGGCTTCTTGCCCATGGAGACGAAGGACAGCACCGCGGCGGCCTGCGCCATCGCTTCGACGATCAGCACGCCGGGCATCACCGGATAGTGCGGAAAGTGCCCCATGAAGACCGGCTCGTTGATGCTGACGTTTTTCAGCGCAACGACCCGCTTGCCCGGTTCCAGTTCGAGGATCCGGTCGACCAGGATGATCGGATAGCGGTGCGGCAGGTGGCGCAGGATCTCGTGGACGTCCATCATGCTTCGTCGTTTCCTTGCAGTCGTGCTTCGAGCCTGCGAATGCGCTCGCGCAGTTGGTCGAGGCGCCGCAGCGCGGCGGCGTTGCGCTCCCAATCGCGGTTGTTCATCAGCGGGAAAAAGCCTGTGTAGAAACCCGCCTCACCGATCGTACGCGACACCAGCGTACCGGCCGAAACGATCGTGCCGTCGGCGATCGACAGGTGGCCGAGGATCATCGCCGCGCCGCCGAGCTGACAGCCGCGGCCGATCGTGGCGCTGCCGGCGATGCCGACGCAGCCGGCGATCACCGTATGCGCGCCGATGCGGCAGTTGTGTCCGACCTGGATCTGGTTGTCCATCTTTACACCGTCCTCGACCACGGTGTCGCCCATCGTTCCGCGGTCGATCGTGGTGTTGGCGCCGATCTCGACGTCGTCGCCGATGACGACATGGCCAGTTTGCGGGATCTTGATCCAGCGGCCGTCCAGCGGCGCGAAGCCGAAGCCGTCGGCGCCGATCACCGCGCCGCTGTGAACGATGCCGCGCGCGCCAATCACGCAGCCGGCGAGCAGCCGCGCGCCTGGATGCAACCGAGTCTGCGCGCCGACCACCGCGTCGGCGCCGACGTAGCAGCCGGCGCCGATCCAGGCGCGCGGCCCGATGCGTGCGCCGGCTTCGATCACCGCGAAGTCGTCGACACGCGCGTCGGCGGCCACGTGCGCGCCTTCGGCGATGCACGCGCTGGCTGCGCGCCGCGGCTCAAAAGGCGGCGGTGGCGCCAGCTGTTGCGCGGCAAGCGCAAACCAGGCGTACGGCGCCGCGCACACGATCATGGCGCCTTCAGCGCGGCCGGCGGAAAACACGGCGGCGGCGCTGGCCGCGTCCAGAACGATCGCGCCCGCGCGGCTTGCCAGGGCGGCGGCGCGATAGCGCGGGTTGGCGAGAAAGGCGAGATGGGCGGCGTCGGCGGCAGCGAGCGGCGCGACCGCGACGATGCGCCGCTCGGGGTCGCCGCGGATCTCGGCGACGAGGCGGCCTGCGGTGCTGCGTTCGATCGCGGCGGCGAGCTGCGCGACCGTCAGGCCGGATCCGGCCATCGGCTCACTTGCCGTTGTTCAGCGCGCGCAAGACCTTTTCGGTAATGTCGACGCGCGGGCTGAAGTACACGGCGTCCTGCACGATCAGATCGAACTTTTCCTGCTCGGCGATCTGGCGCACGATGCGCTGCGCGCGGTCCAGCAGCGCCTGCAGCTCCTCATTGCGACGCTGATTGAGATCCTCGCGAAACTCGCGCTGACGGCGCTGCAGCTCGCGGTCCATCTCGGTCAGCTCGCGCTGCCGCTTGTTGCGCTCCGCCTCGGCGAGCACAGGCGCGTCCTTCTCGAAACGCTCGGCCGCGGCCTTCAGCTTCTGCCCCATGTCCTGCAGCTCGCGATCGCGCTTGGCGAACTCGGCCTCCAGCTTTTGCGCGGCTGCGCGCGCCGGCGCCGAGTCGCGCAGGATGCGCTCCGAGTTCACGTAGCCGAGCTTCAGTTCCTGCGCGTGCGCCACCATCGGCGCCATCGTCAGCGCCAACGGCAGAAAAGCAGACGCGAGTCTCAGCCAGCCTTTCATCGAGAGCCTCGTCATCACCGGGGGCGCGTATTCTGCCACAGCGACCCCGCACATCCGGGGGTACACGGTCTTCTCAAAAGCCCGTGCCGATCTGGAACTGGAACCGCTGCGTGCGATCGAGCGGCTCGGTCTTCAGCGGATAGGCGTAACTGAGCTTCAGCGGGCCGATCGGCGAAATCCACGCGATGCCGATACCCGCCGAGTAGCGCAGATCGCCCAGGCGCACTGGCTCGCCCGCGCCCCACACCTGACCGGCGTCGACGAACGCGAGCGCACGCAGCGTGCGGTCCGCGCCCGGCAGCGGCAGCAGCGCTTCGACCGAGCCGTTGATCCGGCGCGTGCCGCCGAGCGGGTCACCGAGCGCGTCGCGCGGTCCGAGCGAGCCGCCGTCGAACCCGCGCACGCTGCCGATGCCGCCCGCGTAGAAGTTCTTGAACAGCGGATAGGACTTGCCGCCGTAGCCGGCGCCGACCCCCACTTCGCCGTTGAAGGCCAGCGTGAAGCGCGGGGTCAGCGGCGCGAACTGCTGGTACTGGTAGGTCAGCCGGTAGTACTGCAGGTCGAGCGCCGGCGTGCCAACTTCGAGGAAAGCGCGCTGGTAGCGGCCGCGCGTGGGCACCAGGATGTTGTCGCGGCTGTCGCGCGCCCAGCCGACGGTGCCGATCAGCGCCTGCGTCTCCGTCCCGAAACGGTTGACGAAGTCGACGAAACGCAGCGGGCTGAGCGGCGTCAGGCCGATGCTGGTTCCCTCGTACCCGAGCCCGAAAAAAACCGTGTCGAACTCGGTGAAGGGCACGCCGAAGCGAACCGCGCCGCCCCGCTGCGTGAAGTCGACGCTGCCGAGATTCAGGCGCGCCAGATCGGACTTGCGCTCGAAGATCTCGGTCGTGCGGCTGATGCCGTCGATCGTCACGTACGGGTCGACATGCGTCAGCGCCAGCGTGCGATTGGCGCGGCTCGTATTGATTTCGAACGAGATCGCGTGGCCCGAGCCGAGCACGTTCTGCTGCGTGTAAGCGGCCTGCAGAACGAGCTTCTCCGTGCTCGAGTAGCCCGCGCCCGCCTGGATGTTGCCGGTCGGCCGCTCCTTGATGCTGAAGTTGACGTCGATCTGATCGAGCGAACCGGGAACCGCCGGCGTTTCGACCTCGACCTTTTCGAAGTAACCCAGTCGATCGATGCGGTCGCGCGACAGGCGCACCTTGTCCGAGTCGAACCAGGCATTCTCGAACTGGCGCACCTCGCGGCGGATGATCTCGTCGCGCGTGCGTGCGTTGCCTGTGATGTTGACGCGCCGCACGTACACGCGGCGGCCCGGATCGACCAGGATCGTGAAGGCGACCTCGCGCTTGTCGCGGTTGGCCTCGGGCACCGGGTTGGCCGACGCGAAGGCGTAGCCGAGCTGGCTGAAGCGGTCGGTGATGCGCTTGGACACGTTGTTCAGCCGCTCGGCGTTGAAGGTTTCGCCAGGCTTGACGTCGATCAGCGCGCGCAGCTCGTCTTCGAGCCCGAGCAGCTCGCCGGCGAGCTTGACTTCCGAGATCGTGTAGCGCTCACCCTCGACCAGGTTGATCGTGATGTAAATGTCCTGCTTGTCCGGGCTGATCGAAACCTGCGTTGATTCGACGTTGAAGTCGAGGTAGCCGCGGTTCAGATAGAAGCTGCGCAGCGTCTCCAGATCGCCCTGCAGTTTCTGACGCGCGTACTGGTCGCGCTTCGTGTACCAGGTGAACCAGCCGGGCGTGGACAGTTCGATCTCGCGCAAAAGCTGGCGGTCGGTAAACGCCTTGTTGCCGGTGAAGCGGATCGAGCGGATGCGCGCCGCTTCGCCTTCGTCGACCGCCATCACGATGTTGACGCGGTTGCGTTCGACCGGCGTGACCGTCGTCGTCACCCGCACCGCGTACAGGCCGCGGCCGAGATACTGGCGCTTCAGTTCCTGCTCGGCGCGCTCCAGCAGCGAGCGGTCGAACACGCGCGCCTCCGCGAGACCGACCTCGCGCAGCGACTTCTTCACCGCGTCCTTGTCGAACTCCTTGATGCCGGTGAATTCGATCGACGCGATCGCCGGCCGTTCCTCGACCACGACGACGAGCACGTCGCCGTCTGCCTCGAGCCGAACGTCCTTGAACAGCCCCGTCGCGTACAGCGCGCGGATCGCGGCCACGCCTTTTTCCGGATCGAACCGATCGCCGACGCGCAGCGGCAGGTAGCTGAAAACCGTGCCGGCTTCGGTACGCTGGATGCCCTCGACGCGGATGTCCTTGACCACGAACTCCTGCGCGGCGCTGCCGGCGGAAAAGACCGAGAGGACGGCGGCGGCCACGCCGTGCAACGTCGTGCCGACGCCGCGTCGCGCTCGTCGGCGGAATGCGTGCTTCAAGGTCGGATCGGTGCTGACAAGTGAGGCGGCGGGATTTCGGAAACCGTGGATTTTTCCGCTGCGCGGGTCGCTCGCGACGAAATCTTCACGGCCTCAGAGGAGCAGTCGGGTCAGATCGTTGTATAGCGCCAACGCCGTCAGCAGGATCAGCACGCCGATGCCGGCACGCTGCCCCCACTCGACCACCCAATCCGCCGGCGGGCTGCCCTTCAGAATCTCCACGAGATAGTACAGCAAGTGACCGCCATCGAGCATCGGGATGGGCAACAGGTTGAGCACGCCGAGGCTGATCGATACGAGCGCGAGAAAGCTCAGATACGCTGCGACGCCGATCGTGGCCGTCTTGCCGGCGTAATCGGCGATCGTCACCGGCCCCGACAGGTTCTTCCACGATGCCTCGCCGGTGATCATCTTGCCCAGCATGCGCAGTGAGAAGATCGCCGTGTCCCAGGTGCGTTCCAGCGCCAGCCCCGCGCTTTCGATCGGCCCGTAGCGCACCTTGACCAGTTCGGGCCGGTCGCCAATCTCCGCGCCGATGCGCCCGATGGGCTGCCCGCCGTCGTCGACCGCTGGCGCGGGCGTCACCGTCACGATGCGCGTTTGCCCGTCGCGCTCGATCAGCAGCTCGAGTGGGCGGCCCGGCGAGCGGCGGATCGTGTCGATCAGTTCGCGCGCCGACGCAACCGGACTGCGGTCGACCTCCAGCACGCGGTCGCCGGGCTGCAGGCCGGCGCGCTGCGCGCCGCCGCCGTCGACGAGTCGCCCGACGCGGGGCGGTCCGCCATACGGCGCCAGCCCGATGCGGGGCATCGGGTTGCCCTCGGTGTCCTCCTTCGTGAGCTCCGAGAGGTCCAGCTGCAGCGCGCGTGTGACACCGTTGGCGCCTTGCACCTGCACTTCGAAGGCGCGCCGGTCGACCGCGCGCTGCAGGATCAGCCAGTTCAGTTCGTTCCACGAGCGCACACGCTCGTCGTCGATCGCCAGCACGAGGTCGCCGCGCGCGAACCCCGCGCGCGCGGCCGGCGAGTCCGCCGCCGGCGCGGCGACGATCGCGCGGGGCTCCATCACGCCGACGACGTTCAGCCCCCAGTACACGCCGACGGCAAGCAACAGGTTGGCGAGCGGCCCGGCCAACACGATCGCGATGCGCCGGCCCACGCTCTGGCGGTTGAAGGCGCGCGGCAGATCCGCCGGCGCGATCGGGCCGATGTCGTTGTCGCGTTCGTCGAGCATGCGCACGTAGCCGCCGAGCGGGATGGCGGCGACCACCCACTCGGTGCGATCGGGTCCGCGGACCGCGCGAACGAGCGGCCGACCAAAGCCGATCGAGAATCGCAGCACCTTGACACCGCAGCGGCGCGCGACCCAGTAGTGCCCGTACTCATGGATCACGATCAGCACGCCGAGCGTGACCAGGAAAGCGACAACTGTGGTGACGAAGCTCATCGGATCCCCAGAGCGGCCACGGCCTGCGTGGCGATGTTTCGCGCCTCGTCGTCGATCGCCAGTACCTCGTCGACCGACTGCGGCGCGGCCGGCGCCAGCCGCGCGAGCGTCTGTTCGATCACGGCGGCGATGGCGACGAAGGACAGGCGCGTGTCCAGAAACGCTTCGACCGCGATCTCGTTGGCGGCGTTCAATACGATGCAGGCGCTCGGGCCGGCCCGCAGCGCGCGGTACGCGAGCGCCAGGCAGGGAAAACGCGCGAGGTCGGGCGCTTCGAAGCTCAGTTCGCCGAGGCGCGCAAGATCCAGCGCCGCCGAGCCGCTCTCGATGCGGTCCGGCCAGCCGAGCGCGTAAGCAATCGGCGTGCGCATGTCGGGCGTGCCGAGCTGCGCGACCACCGAGCCATCGCTGAACTCGACCATCGAATGGATCACGCTCTGCGGGTGCACGACCACGGCGATGCGCTCCGCATCGAAGCCGAACAGGCGGCTCGCCTCGATGACTTCGAGTCCCTTGTTCATCAGCGTCGCGGAGTCGACCGAAATCTTGCGCCCCATGACCCAGTTGGGGTGCGCGCACGCCTGCGCGGGCGTGACCGACGACAGGTCCTGCTGCCGCCGGAACGGTCCGCCGGAGGCGGTCAGGATCAGCCGGCGCACGTCGCGCTCGAGCTGGCGCGCGCCTGCCAGGCATTGATGAATGGCGCTGTGCTCGCTGTCGACCGGCAGCAGCGTGGCGCCGCTGCCGCGCACGGCGTCGGTCAGCAGCGCGCCGGCGCAGACCACCGCTTCCTTGTTGGCCAGCAGCAGGCGTTTGCCGGCACGCGCTGCGGCCAGCGCCGGCACGAGCCCGGCCGCGCCGACGATCGCCGCCACCACGATCTGCGCACCCGGCAGCGTGGCCGCGTGCGCCAAGGCGGCTGCGCCCGCGGCCGCCTCGGTCGGCAGCCCGCGCGCGCGCAGCCCATCGCGCAGCGCGCCGGCAAGCGTCTCGTCGCCGATCACCGCGAGCGCCGGCCGGTGGCGCGCGCAGACGGCGAGCAGCGACTCGACGTTGGTTTGCGCGGTCACGGCTTCGACGCGAAACCGCTGCGGATGACGCGCGAGCACGTCGAGCGCGCTCGCGCCGATCGAGCCGGTGGCTCCGAGGATGGCAACACCCTGTGTCATGCCGCGAGCTGTCTGAGCAAGGCCGCCGCCGGCAACACCGGCAACAGCGCATCGATGCGATCGAGCACGCCGCCGTGCCCGGGCAGCAGGCGGCCGCTGTCCTTCACGCCGGCCTGCCGCTTGAGCAGGCTTTCGAACAGATCGCCGACGATCGACAGCGCCACCAGCAGCGCCAGCGCGAGCAACGCGCTGCCGAAGGGTAGCGTCTGCAGCAACCAGGTGGAGAACAGGCCCAACTGCGGCGCAGCCGCCGCCAGCAGCAGCGCCGAGCCCAGCACCGCGAGCAGCGCACCGGCGACGCCGGCCCAAGTCTTGCCCGGGCTGATGTGCGGCGCAAGCCTGCGCTTGCCGAAGGCGCGTCCCGCGAAGTAGGCCGCAATGTCGGCGATCCAGACCAGCGCCGCGGCCGACAGCAGCATCAGTAGGCCGTCCCGGTAAAGCTGCATCGCCGCCACCCACGCCGCCACCAGAAGTGCGCCGCCCAGCGCGCTCTTGACCCCTGACGCAAGACGCAGACCGCCGTGCTCGGCCCACACGAGCAGCGGGCCGAGCATCAACCAGATCGCGCAGGCCACCGCGACGATCGCCATCGCCGCCGTCTCGCGCGGCCACGCGGCAAGCACGTCGAGCAGGAACAGCGCAGCCGCGAGCACGACTGCGGCGCCGAGCGCGATGGGGCCGGCATGCGCCGCGAGCCTGGCCCACTCGTACACCGCCGCGCCGATCACCACCGACATTGCCGCGGAAAAGACCGTCGGCCCCGCAGCGAGCGCACCGGCCAGCGCCAGCAGCAGGACGACCGCGGTGACGATGCGCTGCCTGAGCATCGGGCCTTCAGGGTGCGGCCGCCAGCTGCGCGCTGGTGCGACCGAAGCGGCGCTCTCGGGTCGCATACCAGGCGAGCGCCGCATCGAGCGCGGCGGCGTCGAAATCGGGCCACAGCAGGTCCGTGAAATACAGTTCGGCGTACGCCGACTGCCACAGCAGGAAGTTGCTGATGCGCTGCTCGCCTCCGGTGCGGATCAGCAGGTCTACGTCGGGCGCGAAGGCCAGCGCGAGATGGCGGGCGAGCAGGGCTTCGTCGACGGCCGCCGGGTGCGCCGTGAGCGACGGATCGCTCGCGAGCAGCCGCCGCACCGCCTGCACGATGTCCCAGCGGCCGCCGTAGCTTGCGCATACGGTCAGTTTGAGCTTGTCGTTGCTGGCGGTCTGCAGTTCGGCCTGCTCGATGTGCCGCCGCAGTTCGGGGTCGAACGCCGCCAGATCGCCGACGACGCGCAACCGTACGCCGTTGTCGCGCAGCTTGCCGACCTCCTTCTGCAGCGCCGACAAAAACAGCCGCATCAGCACCGAGACCTCGTCGGCCGGACGGCGCCAGTTCTCCGAGCTGAACGCAAACAGCGTCAGGAACTCGACGCCGCGGCGCCCGCAGGCCTCGATGATGGCGCGCACCGCGTCGACGCCGCGCGTGTGACCGGCCACGCGCGGCAGGTGCCGGCGCGTGGCCCAGCGTCCGTTGCCGTCCATGATGACGGCCACATGGCGCGGGATCTTCGGTAGCTTGGACACGTGCGGGACGTCGTCGGGCCGAACGGGCTCAGAAGGTGTGAATCTTTCTACTGCGCGGCCCGCTGGCGTCGTTGCGCGGTGTTCGGGCCTCGCCTATCCACTTGATATGTCTCGGCTCTGCGCCTGCGTGCGCCTAGCCAGCGGACCGCTCGCGACGAAACCCTCACACCCTCTCAGACGGTCATGATCTCCTTTTCCTTCTCGGCGATCAGTTTGTCGATGTCGGCGACGAAGCGGTCCGTGAGCTTCTGTATCTCTTCCTGCGCGCGCCGCTCCTCGTCCTCGGACACTTCCCTTTTCTTCAGCAGGTCCTTCAGGTGGGCGATCGCGTCGCGCCGCAGATTGCGAACCGCGACCTTGGCCGTTTCGCCTTCGTGCCGCACGACCTTGGTCAGCTCGCGGCGCCGCTCTTCGGTCAGCGGCGGCATCGGCACGCGGATCACGTCGCCGTGCGTGGCCGGGTTCAGTCCGAGGTCGGACTCGCGGATCGCCTTTTCGATGACTGGCGCCATCTTCTTCTCCCACGGCTGCACCGTGATGGTGCGCGCATCGCCGAGCCCGACGTTGGCCACCTGCGCGATCGGCACCATCGAGCCGTAGTAATCGACCAGCACGTGATCGAGCAGGCCCGTGTGGGCGCGCCCGGTGCGCACCTTGGCCAGATCGTGCTTGAGCGTTTCCACCGACTTGTGCATCTTCTGTTCGGCGGACTTGCGAATCTCGGCGATGTTCATCTGCGTTCCTCCGCTACTCACACGTGCACCAGCGTGCCTTCGTCCTCGCCCAGCACCACGCGCCGCAGCGCGCCGGGTTTGCCGATGTCGAACACCTTGATCGGCAGCTTCTGGTCGCGGCACAGCGCGAAGGCTGTCGCGTCCATGATCTGCAGCTTGCGCGCGAGCGCCTCGTCGAACGTCAGCGAGGTGAAGCGCGTGGCCTTCGGATCCTTCTTCGGGTCGGCGCTGTACACGCCATCGACCTTGGTCGCCTTCAACACGATCTGCGCGCCGACTTCCGAGCCGCGCAGCGCCGCCGCGGTATCGGTCGTGAAGAACGGATTGCCCGTCCCCGCGGCAAAGATCACGACCTTGCCTTCCTCGAGGTAGCGCATCGCCTTTGGCCGGATGTACGGCTCGACCACCTGCTCGATGTTTAGCGCGGACTGCACGCGGGCTTCGATCCCGGCGCGCCGCATCGCGTCCTGCAGCGCCATCGCGTTCATCACGGTGGCCATCATGCCCATGTAGTCGGCGGTCGCGCGATCCATGCCGGACGCACCCAGCGCAACCCCGCGGAAGATGTTGCCGCCGCCGATGACGATCGCCAGCTCCACCCCCAGCGCGACCACCTCGCCGATGTCGGCGACCATGCGCTCGATCGTGTCGCGGTTGATGCCGAACGGATCGTCGCCCATCAGGGCTTCGCCCGAGAGCTTGAGCAGTACGCGCTTGTACGCGGGTGTGGTCATCGGCGTGGCGCCGTCCGCGTCTCAGCCGCGCGCCGCCGCCGCCTGTGCGGCGACCTCGGCAGCGAAGTCGGTCTGCTTCTTCTCGATGCCCTCGCCGACGACATACAGCGCAAAGCCGTTGGCCGTCGCCCCCTTGGCCTTGAGCAGCTGCTCGATCGTCTGCTTGCCGTCGGCCGCCTTGACGAAAACCTGCCCGAGCAGCGTGACGTCCTTCAGGAACTTCTGCACGCTGCCCTCGGCAATCTTCGCGAGCATCGCCTCGGGTTTGCCGGCCTCGCGCGCCTTCTCCAGCGCGATGCGCCGCTCGGTGTCGATCAACTCGGGCGCTACGCCGGCGGCGTCGACCGAGCGGGGTTTGCTCGCGGCGATGTGCATGGCCAGGTCTTTGCCGAGGTCGGCGTCGCCGCCGGTAACGTCGACCAGCACGCCGATCTTTGCACCGCCGTGCACGTAGGAGGCGATGCGGCCCTTCGCTTCGAGGCGGGCGAACCGGCGGATCGAAATGTTCTCGCCGATCCTGCCGATCAGCGCGGTACGCACGGTTTCGACGGTGCCATCGCCGAGCGGCAGCGCCGCCAGCGCGGCAACGTCGGCCGGGTTCCGGTCTGCAACCATCTGCGCCAGGTTGCGCGCAAACGCGATGAAGTCGTCGTTCTTGGCGACGAAGTCGGTCTCGCAGTTGACCTCGACGATCGCGCCGAGCTTGCCGGCCGCATCGACGCTGACCGCGACGACGCCTTCGGCGGTGACGCGGGTGGCCGCCTTGCCCGCCTTGGCGCCGAGTTTCACGCGCAGGATCTCCTCGGCCTTTGCCATGTCGCCGCCCGCTTCGGCGAGCGCCTTCTTGCATTCCATCATCGGCGCGTCGGTCTTTTCGCGCAGTTCCTTGACCATTGCAGCGGTGATCTCCGCCATTGCGTACTCCCGGATGCCTATCGTGTCTGCAAAAAGGGGGCTTGCGCCCCCCGTGGTTCGTCGTCGGTACGTTGCGCGACCTCGGAAGCTGTGACTCTTTCTGCTACGCGGTCCGTGGGCGTCGTTGCGCGCTGCGCGGGCCTCGCCTATCCGCTCGCTATGTCTTGGCCTTGCGGCTGCGTGCGTCAAGCCAGCGGCCCGATCGCGACGAAATCGTCACAACTTCTCAGGCCGCTTCGTCCTCGCTGACCTCGACGAACTCCTCGTCGCTGACGGCCTGCACGACGCCTTGCAGCGCCTGCGCCCTGCCCTCCAGCACCGCGTCGGCGATGCCGCGCGCATACAGCCGGACCGCACGGCTGGAGTCGTCATTGCCCGGGACCACATAGGCGATGCCTTCCGGCGAATGGTTGGTATCGACCACGGCGACGACCGGGATGCCCAGTTTCTGCGCTTCCTGCACGGCAATCTTGTGGTAGCCGACGTCGATCACGAAGATCGCGTCGGGCAGCGCGCTCATTTCCTTGATGCCGCCGATCGACTTGTTCAGCTTGTCCACCTCGCGCTGAAAATCCAGCGCCTCCTTCTTGGACATGCGCTCCAGCCCGCCGTCGGCGACGACCTGCTCCATTTCCTTCAGCCGTTTGATCGACGCCTTGATGGTCTTGAAGTTGGTCAGCATGCCGCCGAGCCAGCGCTGGTCGACGTACGGCATCCCGCAGCGCTTGGCTTCCTCGACGACGATCTCGCGCGCCTGCCGCTTGGTGCCGACGAACAGGATGGTGCCGCGGTTGGCCGCGAGCTGCCGCACGAACTTGGCGGCCGCCTGGAACTGCTCGAGCGTGCGCTCGAGGTTGATGATGTGGATCTTGTTGCGGTGGCCGAAGATGTAAGGGGCCATCTTCGGGTTCCAGAAGCGGGTCTGGTGGCCGAAATGCACACCCGCCTCCAGCATCTGACGCATGGTCACGGACACGGAACGACTCCTACCAAGGTTGGGTCAAACGCAGCCGTCTCGGTCTCCGTGCGGCGAAGACACCTTGGCGACGGTGCGCACGCTTTACGCCTCGGCCCGGCAGGGAAATCACCCGACCACGCCAAAGCGGCCGGCTATTATACGGACCCGACCTCAACCGCGTCATCCGCGCCGGACTGCGGCCCGATTCTCCCCGCCCTTTCGCCGCCAGCGACCGCCCATCCATGCCGATCGTCATCAAGAACGCCGAGGACATCGTCGGCATGCGCGTCGCCGGTCGCCTCGCGGCGGACGTGCTCGACTTCGTCACCCCGTACGTCAAGCCCGGCGTCACGACCGCAGAACTCGATCGCCTCTGCCACGACTACATGGTCCGCGTGCAGGGCACGACGCCGGCGCCGCTGAACTACGCGCCGCCCGGCTATCGGCCGTTCCCGAAGTCGATCTGCACGTCGGTCAACCATCAGGTGTGCCACGGCATTCCGGGCGACCGCGTCCTGAAGAACGGCGACATCGTCAACATCGACGTGACCGTCATCAAGGACGGCTACCACGGCGACACCAGCCGGATGTTCTACGTCGGCGAGCCGTCGATCGCGGCGCGCCGGCTGTGCGAGGTGACCTACGAGTGCATGTGGCTCGGCATTCAGCAGGTGCGCCCGGGCGGTTACCTCGGCGACATCGGCCACGCGATCCAGACGCACGCGGAGAAGCACGGCTACAGCGTCGTGCGCGAGTTCTGCGGGCACGGCATCGGCCGCAGGTTCCACGAAGAGCCGCAGGTCCTGCACTACGGCAAGCCGGGCACGCTCGATCGACTGGCGCCGGGAATGACATTCACGGTCGAGCCGATGATCAATGCCGGACGACGCGACATCAAGGAGCTCGCCGACGGCTGGACCATCGTCACCAAGGACCACAGTCTGTCGGCGCAGTGGGAGCACACGGTGCTCGTGACCGAACTGGGTTACGAGGTGCTGACCGTCTCGGCCGGCGCGCCGCCGCCGCCGGCGTTCATCCGTGCAGCCAGGACAGGTAGCGCGCTGGCCGCGGTCTGACAGCGCCGCGATGAATGGCGTCGGCTTCACGCTGCGCGCCGAGCTGGGCGCGCAGCGCGAACGGCTGATCGCGGCGTTTCGCCAGGGTGCGCCGGTACAGCGGTTGCTGGCTGGCTGGTGCCGTGCCGTGGACGCGCTGGTTCGGCGTGTCGCGCGCGAGGCCGGTCTCGCGCAACGCGCCGCGATCGTCGCCGTCGGCGGTTACGGACGCGGCGAACTGTTTCCCCACTCCGATGTGGACATCCTGATCGTTCCGCGCGCCGATTGCGAGGAACGCGACAAAGCGGCAATCGAGGACCTCGTCGGGCTGTTGTGGGACATGGGGCTGCATCTGGGCCACAGCGTGCGCACGATCGAGGAATGCCGCAGCGAAGCGGCCGCCGACGTCACCATCCTTACGTCGATGCTTGAAGCGCGGCGCATCGCCGGCCCGCAGTCGCTCTACCAAGCACTGGTGCACGCGATCGGCGGCGTGCTCGATGCGCGAGCGTTTTTCCGCGCCAAGGTGCTCGAGCAGCAGCAGCGCCACACGAAGTTCCACGACACGCCGTACAGCCTGGAGCCGAACTGCAAGGACAGCCCCGGCGGGCTGCGCGATCTGCAGGTGCTGCTGTGGGTCGCGCGCGCGGCCGGTCTGGGCAGCACGTGGGCCGAGTTGCAGGCGCGCGGTCTGCTGACGCGCGCCGAGCTGGCGATGCTGGTGCACAACGAGCGCACACTGCAGCGGATCCGTGCCTGGCTGCATATCATCGCCGGCCGCCGCGAAGACCGACTCGTCTTCGACGTGCAGCATGCGGTCGCACAGGCCGCCGGCATCCAGGCCACCGCCACACGGCGGGCGAGCGAAGTGCTGATGCAGCGCTACTACTGGGCCGCCAAGGCCGTCACCCAGCTCAACACGATCGTGCTGCAGAACATCGAGGAGCGGCTGTTTCCGCACGATGCCGTGCAGACTGCGCCGATCGACGCGACCTTCGTCGCCCGCAACGAGCTGCTCGACATCGACGACGACCGCGCGCTCGAGCGCGATCCGAACGCCCTGCTGCGGGCCTTCCTGACGCTGCAGCGGCATCCGGAGCTCAAGGGCATGAGCGCGCGGCTGCTGCGCGCAATCTGGCGCGGCCGCCACCTGATCGACGGCGCGTTCCGGCGCGACCCCGTCAACCGCGCGACCTTCCTGGCGATCCTGCAGCAGCAGCGCGGTGTCCTGCACGAACTGCGGCGAATGAACCAGTGGTCCGTACTCGGCGGTTATCTGCCCGCGTTCCGCCGCATCGTCGGGCAGATGCAGCACGATCTGTTCCACGTGTACACGGTCGACCAGCACATCCTGATGGTCGTTCGCAACTTGCGGCGCTTCACGCAGGCCGAGCACGCGCACGAGTATCCGCTGTGCAGCCAGTTGATCGCCGACTTCGATCGCCCGTGGCTGTTGCTGATCGCAGCGCTGTTCCACGACATCGCCAAGGGGCGCGGCGGCGATCACAGCGAACTCGGCGCGCGCGACGCGCGCAACTTCTGCCGTGCGCACGGGCTGGCGCGCGCCGACACCGAACTCGTGGTCTTCCTTGTCGAGCACCATCTGACCATGTCGCGCGTCGCGCAAAAGCAGGACATCGCCGACCCGGCCGTGGTCGAACGGTTTGCCCGGCTGGTCGGCAGCGAGCGGCGGCTGATCGCGCTGTACCTGCTGACCGTCGCCGACATCCGCGGCACGAGCCCGCGCGTGTGGAACGCGTGGAAGGGCAAGCTGCTCGAGGATCTGTTCGTGCTGACGCGCCGCCAGCTCGGCGGCGAAGCGGTCCCGGCGACGGCGGAACTCGAAGGCCGCAAGCGCGAAGCGCTGGCGACCCTGCGGCTGTACGGTTTGCCGGAAACGGCGCACGAGCCGCTGTGGGAGCAGCTCGACGTCGTGTATTTCCTGCGCCATACGGCGAAGGACATCGCCTGGCACGCGCGCTCGCTGCTCGCGCACGTGCGCACCGAGCAGCCGATCGTGCGCACGCGTCTGTCGCCGGTCGGCGAAGGCGCCGAGGTGCTGATTTACATCCGCGACCAGAAGGACCTGTTCGCGCGCATCTGCGGCTACTTCGACAGCCGCAACCTGAGCATTCTCGACGCCAAGATCCACACGACGCGGAACGGATATGCGCTCGACACGTTCGTCGTCACCGACAACGGCCGCACGCCGCACTTCCGCGCGCTGCTGACCCAGATCGAGCACGAGCTGACCGATTGGCTGGCGCGCCTCGCCGAGCTGCCGCCGCCCGTGAAGGGTCGGCTGTCGCGCCACTCGCGCCACTTCCCCATTTCGCCGAGCGTGCAGCTGCAGCCGGACGAACGCGGCGAGCATTACCTGCTGGAGGTGGTCGCGACCGACCGCATCGGTTTGTTGTACGCGATCGCGCGCGTGCTTGCGCGGCACGGCGTCAATGTCCACACCGCCAAGATCCTGACGCTCGGCGAACGCGTCGAGGACGTGTTCCTGATCGACGGGCCGATCCTCGCGAGCGCGCGCGGACAACTCCAGCTCGAAGGCGATCTGCTCGAGGCGCTCGCGCACTGACGCGCGTTCACGCTTCGGGGGCGTCGCCCGGTCCAGGAAAGAGAACGTCGGTGAATCCGAAGCGCGTGAAATCGCGCATCCGCATCGGATACAGAATGCCGTCCAGGTGATCGCACTCGTGCTGCACGACGCGCGCGTGAAAGCCGTCGACCGTGCGCTCGATGGCGCCGCCCCGCTCGTCGAAGCCGCGGTAGCGTACGCGCGCGTAGCGCGGCACCACGCCGCGCAGCCCCGGCACCGACAGGCAGCCCTCCCAGCCCTCCTCGATCTCGTCCGACAACGGCTCGATCGACGGATTGACCAGCACGGTGCGCGGCACCGCAGGCGCGTCCGGATAGCGCGGATTGCGCGCGGCGGGATCGTCGTAGCCGAAGATCACCACGCGCAGCGGCACGCCGATCTGCGGCGCCGCCAGGCCCGCCCCGTTGGCCGCGCGCATCGTGTCGAACATGTCGGCCAGCAGCATTCGCAACTCGTCCGTATCGAACGCACGCACCGGCTGCGCGACGCGCAGCAGCCGCGGGTCCCCCATGCGCAGGATCGCGCGGATCATGCGCCGCCGCGCACCGCGGCCTCGAGGATGCGCACAGCGCGCACGATCGTCGCGTTCAGCATGTGGCCGAGGTCCTCGAGCCTGATCCGCTCCTTGCTGTCGCCGCGCCCCGCCGCATGGTTGACCACGACGCCGAGTGTGGCGTAGTCCAGCCCTGCTTCGCGGGCGAGGGCCGCTTCCGGCATGCCCGTCATGCCGACGATGTCGCCGCCGTCGCGCGCGATCCGCTCGATCTCGGCGGCGGTCTCCAGCCGTGGCCCCTGCGTGCAAGCGTAGGTCGCGCCGTCGACGACCGTCTCGCCGCTGGCGGCCGCCGCCGCGAGCAGCAGTGCGCGCATTCGCGCCGAGTAAGGCTGCGTGAAGTCGACGTGGGTCACGGGGCTGTCGGCCCCCTCGAAAAAGGTGGACTTGCGGCTGTACGTGTAGTCGATGATCTGGTCGGGCACCACCAGCGTGCCCGGCCCCAGATCGTGACGTATGCCGCCGCAGGTCGCCACCGCGATCACGCCTGCCACCCCCAGGTCCTTCAGCGCCCAGATGTTGGCGCGGTAGTTGATCTCGTGCGGCGCGATCGTGTGGCCGTAGCCGTGCCGCGCGAGAAAGACGACCTCGTGGCCGGCCAGCGTGCCGAAGGTCATCGCCCCCGACGGTTCGCCGAACGGCGTGCGCATGACCTGCCTGCGCGTGTTCTGCAGCGGCGACAACTTGGCCAGTCCGCTGCCGCCGATGATCGCGTACATCCTTGCCGCCCTCCCTATTCGCCAAGCAAACGCCGCAGCCCGCCTTCGTCGATCACGGTCAACCCCAGCGCCCGCGCTTTCTCCAGCTTCGAGCCTGCCTCGGCCCCGGCGACGACGTAATCGGTCTTGCTCGACACCGACCCCGCCACCCTGCCGCCCGCGGCTTCGATGCGTTCCTTGGCTTGCTCGCGCGTCCAGTTTGGCAGCGTACCGGTCAGCACGAAGGTCTTGCCGGCCAGCGGTCCGGCCGCCACGCGCGCCAATGCAGCGCCTTCCTTCCAGCGCACGCCCGCGGCGCGCAGCTGCGCGATGACCTGCCGGTTGTGCGGCTCGGCGAAAAAGCGCGCGATCGACGCCGCGACCACCGGCCCGACGTCGGGCACCTGCAGCAGATCCGCTTCGTCCGCGGCCAGCAGCGCGTCGAGCGAACCGAAGTGCTGCGCCAGCGCGCGCGCCGTACTCTCGCCGACGTGGCGGATGCCGAGCGCGAAGATGAACCGCTCGAGCGTCGTCTGTCGCGCCGTGTCGAGCGCGGCGAGCAGATTCGCCGCCGACTTCTCGCCCATGCGCTCGAGTTTGGGCAGCGTCTGCAGGTCCAGCCGGAACAGATCCGCCGGCGTGCGCACCACGCCGGCGTCGACGAGCTGGTCGATCAGCTTCTCGCCGAGCCCCTCGATGTCCAGCGCACGCCGTCCGGCGAAGTGGCGCAGCGCCTGCTTGCGCTGCGCCGGACAGAACAGCCCGCCGGTGCAGCGCGCGATCGCCTCGTCTTCGGGCCGTTCGACCGCCGAACCGCACACCGGGCAGCGGGCCGGCATGTGAAACTGCCGCGTGTGCGCCGGGCGCCGCTCCGGCACCACCGCGACGACCTCGGGGATCACGTCGCCCGCCCGGCGCACGATGACCGTGTCGCCGATGCGAATGTCCTTGCGCCGGATCTCGTCCTCGTTGTGCAGCGTGGCGTTGGTGACCGTGACTCCGCCGACCTGCACCGGAGCGAGCCGCGCCACCGGCGTCAGCGCACCGGTGCGGCCGACCTGCACCTCGATGTCGAGAACCTGGGTGGTGGCCTCCTGCGCAGGGAACTTGTGCGCGATGGCAAAGCGCGGCGCGCGCGAGACGTAGCCCAGCACCCGCTGCAGCGCATGCGCGTTGACCTTGTACACGACCCCGTCGATGTCGTATGGAAGTTGCGGGCGCTGGCTCTGCGCACGCCGGTAGAAGCCGAGCAGGCCCTCGACACCGCGCACCACCGCACGCTCTTCGTTCACGGACAGGCCGAGCGTACGCAGCCAGTCGAGCGTGGCCCAATGGGTATCCGGCTCCTGGGCGCCGCGCAGTTCGCCCAGGCCGTAGGCGAAGAAGTGCAGGCGTCGCTGTGCAGTGATCCGGGCGTCGAGCTGACGCAACGCGCCTGCGGCGGCGTTGCGCGGGTTGGCGAATTCCTTCTCGCCACGCGCGCGCTGCCGTTCGTTCAGTCGCTGCAGGTCGCGCCGGAACATCAGCACTTCGCCGCGCGCTTCCAGGACCGCCGGCGGCTGCGCCGTGCGCAGCGCCAGCGGCACGCTGTGAATCGTTCGTACGTTCGGCGTCACGTCCTCGCCGACCGTGCCGTCGCCGCGCGTGGCGGCCTCGACGAGCACCCCGCGCTCGTAGCGCAGGTTGATCGCCAGCCCGTCGAACTTCAGCTCGCACGCGTATTCGACGTCACCGTCGCCGAGGTTCGCCTTGGCCAGCGCTTCGCGCACGCGCCGGTCGAACGCGATCACCTCGTCCTCGCTGAACGCGTTGTTCAGCGAAAGCATCGGCACCGCGTGCCGCACCTCGCGCAGGTCGGCACGCGGCGGCCCGCCGACGCGCTGTGTCGGCGAGTCGGGAGTGGCCAGTTGCGGGTAACGCGCCTCCAGCTCCTGCAGTTCGCGAAACATCGCGTCCCATTCGGCGTCCGGAATCGTCGGCGCGTCCAGCACGTAGTACGCGTAGTTGTGCCGCTCGATCTCCTCGCGCAATTGCCGGGCGCGGCGTGCGACCTCGGGGGGGACGGCGGCCGTCATGCGTACAGACGTTGCGCGCGCGGCGATCCCGGTTCGATGCCGGCTGCGCGCATCTCGGCGTACAGTCGGTCGAGCTGCTCGGCGATCGCCGGCATCGAGCCGGGATGCAGCGCTCGGCCGTTGTCGTCGACGATGCGGGCGCCGAGCCGCGCGGCCAGCAGCTCGGCAGCGGCGAACAGCGCCGTCAGGGGTGCGGCCGCCGGCGGCGCCAGCGGCACGTCCAGTTCGAGCGCCATCCGGTCCGTGGGCAGCGCGCCGCACTCCAGCGTGAACAGCGGCAACGCACCGGCTGCGCCGTCGGCGAGTCGCTGCCAGCGCGTCTCGCCCGCCTGGACCAGCCCCGCGTCTTCGATCGCGGCCCGCAGCGCGTGCGCGTCGCACGCCCCGCTTGACGCCTGCAGCGTGAGCCCGATCTGCACGTCGAACTGGGCGCAGAGACGGTCCAGGTCGCGCGCGGCCGCGACCATGCGGTCGACCTCGGGCGGGTCGAAGTCGGCGTCGAGCGCGAGCGCGAGCTGTTGAACTGCGGCGACGAACCGCGACGCCTCGATCTGGTTCAGCGCATGGCGACGGTTGGCCATTTGCACGGCCACCAGCAATTCCGTGTAGAAGCCGAAACGATCGGGCTGCACCCACTGCTGCGCGCGGGCGTCCCAAGCGACCAGGAACACTGGCAGCGGCAGCGCGAGCTGCGACAGCGGCACGGCGGCGTCGATGACCGCGACGCCGTCGACCGCGTGCGCGCACCGCAGCTCGAGCACGCAATCGAGCAGAGGGTCTTCGTTCCAGTGCGACGACAGGCCGGACAGCGCCAGCGGCGCCGGCGGCGGCGCTTCTGCACCCGGTGTTTCGGCCGGCAAGGTAAGTCGCGGCTCGATCCGCTGCGCCGGCGCCCGCGCCGCCACGTCCGCCGCTGGCGGCGGCTCGAGCAGCGCGTCGCCCAGTCCGCCGCGCAGCGACTGCTCCATACGCCGCGCCGCCTGCCGCTCCTGCCACTTGCCGTATCCGTACAGCGCCACCAGCAGTACGGCGGCCAGCACGAGCAAGGCGAGCTGAAGATCGCTCATGAAAGCGTCGCGTCACCGCGAACGTCGCACGGCGACGCACCGGGCGCGGCGCTCGCGCGCGGCCGCAGACGAGCGGGGGTCGAAAAGACGGGCATGCGGTTCATCACCGTGCGTCCATCTCGAGGTCGTGCCGTTTACGCGGCTTCGGCGGTCAGGCGAACGGCGCTGTCGATGTCGACGGCAACGATACGCGAGACCCCCTGCTCCTGCATGGTCACGCCGATCAACTGCTCGGCCATCTCCATCGCAATCTTGTTGTGCGTGATGAACAGGAACTGCGTATTGGCGGTCATCGAGCAGACCAGGTCGCAGAAGCGCTCCGTGTTGGCGTCGTCCAGCGGCGCGTCGACCTCGTCGAGCAGGCAGAACGGCGCAGGGTTCAGCTTGAACAGCGCGAACACCAGCGCGGTGGCCGCGAGCGCCTTTTCCCCGCCCGACAGCAGGTGGATCGTGCTGTTGCGCTTACCCGGCGGCTGCGCCATGACCTGCACCCCGGCGTCGAGGATCTCGTCGCCGGTCATGATCAGTTTCGCCTCGCCGCCGCCAAACAGCTTCGGAAACAACTGGCCGAACTGCTGATTGACCTGGTCGAAGGTCTGCTGCAGCAGCTCGCGCGTTTCGCGGTCGATGCGGCGGATCGCGTCCTCGAGCGTGCCGATCGCCGCCTTCAGGTCGCTCGACTGCGCGTCCAGGAAGCCCTTGCGCTCGCGCGCCTGCGCCAGCTCCTGCAGCGCGGCCAGATTGACCGCGCCGAGCGCTTCGATCTCCTGCGCCAGCCGCGCAATCTCGGCCTGCAGCGCCGCCGCTTTGACAGGCGCGGCATCGAGCTTCGCCGCCAGCGCAACCTCGTCGGCATGAACGTCGGCAAGCTGCTGCGCGTACTGCTCGACCGCCAGCCGCGCGGCCTGTTCCTTCAACTGCAGCTCGGTGATCCGCTCGCGCCGCGGCTGCTGCTCGCGCTCGAGCTGCAGTCGCTTCTCGTCGGTCGCGCGCAGTTGTTGCGACAACTCGTCGAGCCGGCTGCGCGCCTCGCGCAGCGTTTGTTCGGCGGCGCCGCGCCGCGCGAGCCACCCGTCCAGGCCGCTGCGCATCGCGCTGTCGTCGAGTTTCGCCATCTCGGCGCGTGCCGCTTCGATGTCGGCCGCCAGCCGCGCAGCGTCGGACTCGGCCACCTGGATCGCATGCGCGACGTCGGCCGCACGCTCGCGCGCCGCGGTGACCTCGAACTCGATGCGCTGCCGCTCGGCGGCCAGCCGCTGCTGCCGCTCGCGCGCCTCGCGCTGGCGCCTGTCGGCCTCCTCGTAGGCCACGCGCGCGGCTTCGACCGCCTCCTGTTTGGTGGCCAGCTCCCGGTCGAGTTGCTGGAAGCGTTCGTCGACGTCGCCGCGGTGCGCCCGTAGCTCGGCCTCGTGCGACGCGACTTCGGCGAGTTCGCCTTCGATCTGGCCGGCGCGATGCCGCACGCGGTCGATCAGCTCGCCGAGCCGGACCGCCTCGAGCTGAACGGCGTGCAACTGCGAACGCAGCCGCTCGGATGCCTGCCGTTCGGCGCTCGCTTGCGCCTGCGCACCGCGCAGCAGCGCTTCGCAGCGCGCCAACGCCGCGCCGGCCTGCTCGACCATCAGCTTCTGCGCGCGCAGTTCGCGCTCGAGGTTTTCGATCTCCTGACGGCGCGCGAGCAACCCGGCCTTGCGGTCGTCCTGCGCGTAGAAGCGCACCCCGTAGCGGGAGATCCGATGTCCCGCCCTGGTCACGAATTGTCCGCCGGGCGGCAACTCGGCGCGCCGCGCAAGCGCCTGCCCGACGTCGTCCGCAGTGAACGTGTTGGCAAGCCAGTCACCCAGCACGGCCGCGAGCGCCGCGTCGTGTCCGCGTACGCGGTCCGCGAGCCGGACGAACCCGGCGGGCGCGGCGGGCGCGGCCACGGCGCCGGCCGTTGCGTAGAACGCGACGCGCGCCGGCGGCGCGTCCTTGGCGAGTCCGGCCAGCGTGTCGAGCCGGCCGACTTCGAGCGCTTCGATGCGTTCGCGCAGCACCGCCTCGAAGGCTGCCTCCCAGCCGGGCTCGACGTGCATCCGACGGAACAGCCGCGGCAGGCTCTCGAGCCCCTGCGCGCGCAGCCAGGGGTCGAGGCGCTCGTCCGCCTCGACGTTGGCCTGCAGCTCCTGCAGCGCGTGCAGGCGCGCTTCGAGCTTGGCGAGGGCGTCGGTCTCGCGCGTGCGCGCATCGAGCAGGCCCTGCCGCTCGCTGTGCGCCTGCGCCAGTGCGCCCTCGGCCTGCGCCAGTCGCTGCGCGCTCGCCGCCAGTTCGGCTTCCAGCCGGGCGATCTCGGACTGCAGCGCGCTCAACCGCTGCTCGTCGGGCGCGCCCAGATGCGCTCTTTCCTCCTGCAGCCGGTCGCGGCGCGCCAGTAGCGCACCCAGTTCGCGATCGAAGGCCCGCTGCTCGGAAGCGGCGGCTTCGATCGCCTGCTCGGCGAGCGCGGCTTCGGCGCGCGCGGCCGACAGTGCGTCGCGTCTGGTCTCGTATTCGATGCGCAGCGGCGGCAGCTCGGCCTCGTGCGCGGCGCACTGCGCGGCGGCCGCCTGCAGACGGCTGCCGCCCTCTTCGATCTGTCGCTGCAGCTCGGCCGCGCGCGCCTTCAGCTCCTCGGCCTCGTGCAGCCGGCGGTCACGCGTGGCCGTCAGCGTATCGATCTGCGCTGCCAGCCGCGCGCGACCGTCGACGATCAAACGAATCTCGGCCTCGAGCTTGCCGATCTCGGCGTTGATCTGCAGCACCTCGCCTTGCGCGGCATGCACCGCGTCCGCCGCCGCGTAGTGCGCGGCGCGCACTTCTTCCAGCAACCGCTCGGTCGCGCGCAGCTCGGCGACATGCTGCTCGAGCGCCGCGCTGCGCGCCTCGATATCGCGCGCGACTTTCGCCTGTTCGGCGGCGGCCTCCCGTCTGCGGCTCGCCCACAGAAGCTGCTGGTGCTCGTCGTGCGCAGCCTTGAAGTCGCGGTACCGCTGCGCGACTTCGGCCTGCTGCTGCAGCCTGGCGATGTTGGCGTCCAGCTCGCGCAGGATGTCTTCGACGCGCGTCAGGTTCTCGCGCGTATCCGCGAGGCGGTTCTCGGTCTCGCGCCGGCGTTCCTTGTACTTCGAAACGCCGGCGGCCTCCTCCAGGAAGATGCGCAGCTCCTCGGGACGCGCCTCGATGATGCGCGTGATCATGCCCTGCCCGATGATCGCGTAGGCCCGCGGGCCGAGGCCGGTGCCGAGGAACATGTCCTGCACGTCGCGCCGGCGCACCGCCTGGTTGTTGATGTAGTAGCTGGAGGCGCCGTCGCGCGTGAGCACCCGCTTGACCGCGATGTCGGCGTACTTGCCCCACTCGCCGCCGATGCGTCCGTGCGAATTGTCGAACACCAGTTCGACGCTGGCGCGCCCGGCCGGCTTGCGGTTGGCCGAGCCGTTGAAGATCACGTCCTGCATCGATTCGCCGCGCAGCTCGGCGGCCTTCGACTCGCCCAGCACCCAGCGCACCGCGTCGATGACGTTGGACTTGCCGCAGCCGTTCGGCCCGACCACGCCGACGAGACTGCCCGGCACATCGATGTGGGTCGGATCGATGAACGACTTGAAGCCGGCCAGCTTGATCTGCCGAAGACGCACCTTGTGGGTTCCGGGAAAGCGACGCGCGCGGATGCGCAAGCGCTGCGGCGCGTCGGTGATTGCGATCGCTTCGTATAATACAGCCCGACTTCGACCACATCGGGCTTCGTGCGCGAAGCCGCAGCGCGGGGTAACTGGATGGCCACGCGGCCGACACGAAAACTCGACACGTTTCCCAACCCAGCGCCGGACCGCGACTACCACGTCCACATCGAAGTCCCCGAGTTCACCTGCCTGTGTCCGCTGACCGGGCAGCCGGACTTCGCGACGATGATCCTCGACTACGTGCCAGACCGGCGCAACGTCGAGCTGAAGAGCCTGAAGCTGTACATGTGGTCGTACCGCGACGAGGGCGTCTTCCACGAGGCGGTGACCAATCGCATCCTCGACGACCTCGTGCGTGCGCTGCGGCCGCGCTTCATGCGGCTGACGGCGCGCTGGTATGTGCGCGGTGGCATCTTCACCACCGTCGTCGCCGAGCACCGCAAGCGCGGCTGGAAGCCCGCACCCTACGTCGAGATCGGCCGTTTTCCGGCCGCATCGAGCATGCGCGGATGAACCCAGATCTGGCCAAGCTGCAACCCTACCCGTTCGAGCGGTTGCGCGAGCTGCTCGCCGGGGTGAAGCCCCCGGCCGATCTGCCGCCGATCAACCTGTCGATCGGCGAGCCGAAGCACGCCACGCCGCCGTTCATCCGCGAGGCGTTGGCCAACGCGCTGCCCGGGCTGGCGCAGTACCCGGCGACGCTGGGTGCGCCCGCGCTGCGCGAGGCGATCGCCGCGTGGCTCGCGCGCCGCTTCGCGCTGCCCGCGGTCGATGCGGCCACGCAGGTGCTGCCGGTCAACGGCTCGCGCGAGGCCCTGTTCGCTTTCGCGCAAGCGGTCGTCGACCGCACGCGCGACGCGCTGGTGATCGCCCCGAACCCGTTTTATCAGATCTATGAAGGTGCCGCGCTGCTCGCCGGTGCGCAACTGCTCCTGCTACCGACCACGCCCGACAACGGTTTCCGGATGGAGTTCGAACGCGTGTCGCCAGCAGAGTGGCAGCGCGTGCAGCTCGTGTATGTCTGCACGCCGGCGAACCCGACCGGTCGCGTGATGACGCTGGCCGAATGGCGCGAGCTGTTCGCGCTCTCGGACCGTTACGGTTTCGTGATCGCCTCCGACGAGTGCTACTCGGAGATCTATTTCGACGAAGCGCGTCCGCCGCTGGGCGGACTGCAGGCCGCCCATGCGTCCGGGCGCGACGGCTTTCCTAGGCTGGTCGTATTCGGCAGCCTGTCGAAACGCTCGAATGTACCGGGGTTGCGCTCGGGTTTCGTCGCCGGCGACGCGGCGGTGCTGCGCGAGTTCCTGCGGTACCGGACGTACCACGGCAACGCGATGAGCCCACCAGTGCAGGCCGCCAGCGTCGCCGCTTGGACCGACGAGGCGCACGTGCGCGACAACCGCCGGCTGTATGCGAGCAAGTTCGCGCAGGCCACGCCGATCGTAGCCCGCGCGCTGCCCACCGCGATGCCCGAGGCGGCCTTCTACCTGTGGGCGCGCACGCCGATCGACGACACCGAATACGCGCGCCGGCTCCATGCCGAACGTAACGTCACCGTGCTGCCGGGCAGTTTTCTCGCGCGCGCGCGCGCCGGACTGAATCCCGGTGCGGGCTTCGTGCGCATTGCGCTGGTGGCTGGCGTCGATGAAGTGCTCGACGCCGCGCACCGCATCGCCGAGTTCACCGAAACCCTGTCGAGGTCAACATGCACAGCGAGCAGATCATCGACGGCGCATGGGAGCGCCGCGCCGAACTGAGCCCCACCAACGCGCCCGCGGACGTCCTGGCCGCGGTCAACGAAACCCTTGCGCGGCTGGATACCGGCGAGCTGCGGGTCGCCGAAAAACGCTCCGGGCAGTGGGTCGTCCGACAGTGGGTCAAGAAGGCCGTGCTGCTGTCGTTCCGCCTGCAGGACAACCAGGTCATGGAGTCCGGCGGATTCACCCGCTACTACGACAAGGTGCCGGGCAAGTTCGCACGTTATACCGAGCGCGACTTCGCAGCGGGCGGGTTTCGCGTCGTTCCACCGGCGATGGTCCGCCGCGGCGCCTTCATCGCCCGCAACGTCGTGCTGATGCCCTCGTACGTGAACATCGGCGCCTACGTCGACGAGGGCACGATGGTCGACACCTGGGCGACCGTCGGCTCATGCGCGCAGATCGGCAAGAACGTGCATCTTTCGGGCGGCGTGGGCATCGGCGGCGTGCTCGAACCGCTGCAGGCGAACCCGACCATCATCGAGGACAACTGCTTCATCGGTGCGCGCTCGGAGATCGTCGAAGGCGTGATCGTCGAGGAAAACTCGGTGATCAGCATGGGCGTGTACATCGGCCAGAGCACGAAGATCTACGACCGCGCCAGCGGCGAGATCACCTACGGGCGCATCCCCGCCGGCTCGGTCGTCGTCTCGGGCAGCCTGCCCTCCGCCGACGGCAAGTACAGCCTGTACTGCGCGGTGATCGTCAAGCGCGTCGATGCGCAGACGCGCGCGAAGACGGCGATCAACGACCTGCTGCGCGAAGCCGGCGCGAGCCGCTGAGTTCGACGGACAAGCCTGCGCTATTCGCCGGATCGCGGGACTTCACGCGCGGCCGCCCCGTGCGTATCGTCGCCGCGTAGCGATCCGGAGACGCCGATGGCACTTGAGCGACTGTTCCACCTGATGGCGGAGAAGAACGCCTCCGACCTGTATCTGGCGGTCGGCTCGCCGATCACGATCAAGATCAACGGCGTGTCCGTGCCGATCAACCAGGAGCGGCTGGCGCCGCAGGCCATCGTCAGCCTGCTCGCCGAACGGCTGACCGACAGCCACTTCCGCGAGCTGGAAGACACCCGCGAACTGAACGTCGGTCTGCCGGTCGCCGGCGTCGGCAGCTTCCGCCTCAGCGCGTTCATGCAACGCGGCTCGGTCTCCGCGGTGGTTCGTTACATCCCGCACGAAGTGCCGCGTCTGGACGAACTGCTGCTGCCGGACGTGCTGAAGGACCTGATCATGGAGCGGCGCGGGCTGATCCTGGTCGTCGGCGCCGCCGGCTCGGGCAAGTCGACATCGATCGCCTCGATGCTCGACCACCGCAACGAGCTCGTCACCGGCCACATCCTCACCTTCGAGGATCCGATCGAGTTCCTGTTCCGCAACAAGAAGTCGATCATCAATCAGCGCGAAATCGGCAGCGATGCCAAGAGCCTGCACGCGGCCCTGCGCAATGCGATGCGGCAGGCGCCGGACGTGCTGTTCATCGGCGAGATCCGCGACCGCGAGACGATGGCCGCGGCGCTCGCCTATTCGATGTCGGGCCACCTGGTCGTCGCGACGATGCACGCGACCAACAGCGCGCACGCGCTGAATCGCGTGATCAGCTTCTATACGCCCGAGACGCGGCAGGCGCTGTTCGAGGATCTGGCCGCGTCGCTGAAGGCGGTCGTTTCGCAGCGGCTGGTGCGCTCCAGGAAGGGCGGCCGCGTGCCGGCGGTCGAGGTGCTGATGAACGCCGGCCAGATGAGCTCGCTGATCGAGCGCGGCGACGTGTCGGGCATCAAGGAAGCGATGGAACAGAGCCTCGCGCCCGAGAGCCAGTCGTTCGAGCAGAGCCTGTACACGCTGCTGCAAAAGGACGTCGTCACGCGCGAAGACGCGCTGGCGGCGGCCGATTCGAAGAACAACCTGCTGTGGCTGATCAATAACGCCGGCAAGCCGAGCACGCCGGCGCAACAGCCCAAGAAGGCGGCCAACGATACGTCGTCGTTCTCCGAGTTCACGCTGAACATTTGAACGACCGTCCGGGCGCTGCGCCCGGGGCGACTTCGATTGACGCTCAACGCGGCGCGCGGCCGCGTCTGTCCCGCCTCGCGCGCGCCCGCGCCGCTCGGCGCGGCATTTCCGGGATAATGCGGGGCCCCTCGCCTCGCTCTGCCCGTGACCGCGACGCTCGACCTTACCTGCCGGCTGATCGCCCGCCGTTCCATTACGCCGGCCGACGACGGCTGCCAGGATCTGATCGCGCAGCGGCTGGCGCCGCTCGGCTTTCGCGCCGAGCGCATCGACCGCAACGGTGTGGCCAACCTGTGGCTGCGGCGTGGCGAGTCGCGGCCGACTTTCGTGTTTGCCGGACACACCGACGTCGTTCCTCCGGGTCCGCGCGAACAATGGCAGTCGGATCCGTTCGAGCCGACGCAGCGCGACGGCCGACTCTACGGGCGCGGCGCCAGCGACATGAAAAGCTCGATCGCCGCGTTCGTGGTCGCGGCCGAGGAGTTCATCGGTGCGCATTCGCAGCCGCGCGGCTCGATCGCGCTGCTGCTGACGTCCGACGAGGAAGGCCCGGCCACCGACGGCACGGTGGCGGTCGTCGAAAGGCTGGCGGCGCGTGGCGAGGCGATCGACTACTGCGTCGTCGGCGAACCGACCTCAGTCGAGCGGCTCGGCGACACGATCAAGAACGGCCGGCGCGGCTCGTTGACGGGCAGGCTCGTCGTCAGCGGCATCCAAGGGCACGTTGCCTACCCGCACCTCGCACGCAACCCCGTGCACCAGCTCGCGCCGGCGCTCGCCGAGCTGACGGCCGCCGAGTGGGACCGTGGCGACGAGTACTTTCCGCCGACCACTTTCCAGGTGTCGAACATCCACGCCGGCACCGGCGCGTCGAACGTGATCCCCGGCACCTGCGAGGTCGACTTCAACCTGCGTTTTGCGCCGGCGTCGAGCGCCGAGGCGCTGATGCAGCGGATCGAGTCGATCCTCGCCAGGCACGGCCTCGCCTATCGCATCGAGTGGACGCTCGGCGCACGGCCTTTTCTGACGCCGCCGCGCGAGCTGGTCGACGCGATCCGCCGCGCGATTTCCGAGTGCACCGGGGTCGACGCCGAACTGTCGACCACCGGCGGCACGTCCGACGGGCGCTTCATCGCGACCGTGTGCCCGCAGGTGGTCGAGTTCGGTCCGCCGAACGCGTCGATCCACAAGATCGACGAGAACATCCGCGTCGGCGATCTGGAACCGCTGAAGAACGTCTACCGCCGCACGCTCGAGCTGCTGCTCGCCTGAACGCCACCCATGTCAAACATCGACGCCCAGGCCAATCTGCGCACCGTGCGCGACGTGCTGCGTTTCGCGGTGACGCGCTTCAGCGAGGCGCACCTGTACTTCGGCCACGGCCAGGTCGACGCGTTCGACGAAGCCGTGTTCCTGGTGATGCGGGCGCTGAAGCTGCCGGTCGAGCGGCTCGACGTCTTCCTCGATGCCTACCTGACGCACGCCGAAATCAACACGCTGCTGCAGTTGATCGAGCGGCGCGTGAAAAAGCGCGTTCCCGCAGCCTACCTGTTGCAGGAAGCCTGGCTGCAGGGATACCGGTTCTACGTCGACGAGCGCGCGATCATTCCGCGTTCCTTCATCGCCGAGCTGCTGAAGGACGGGCTGCATCCGTGGGTGCAGGAGCCGAGCGACGTCACCGAACTGCTCGACATGTGCACCGGCTCCGGCTGCCTGGCAGTGATGGCGGCCGACATCTTTCCGCGCGCCAGGATCGACGCCGTCGACCTGTCAAAGGATGCACTCGCGGTCGCCAGGCGCAACGTCACCGATTACGGTCTCGAGGCCCGTGTCCGGCTGGTCGAGTCGGATCTGTTCGCCGGCCTGCCGAACCGGCGCTACGACGTGATCCTGTGCAACCCGCCATACGTCACCGATGCGTCGATGAGCAGGCTGCCGAAGGAGTACACGCACGAGCCCAAACTCGCGCTCGCCGGCGGCGGCGACGGCATGGACGTGATCAAGCGGCTGCTGCGTGAGGCACGCAGTCACCTCAAGCGCGGCGGCATCCTCGTCGTCGAAGTCGGCGGCGAGCGTGCGGCGGTCGAGCAACAGTTCAAGGACATCCCGATGACCTGGCTGACGACCAGCGCCGGCGACGACATGGTGTTCCTCGTCCGCCAGGAGGAGCTGCCCTAG
>JBBIJJ010000003.1:0-48009 GCA_037446035.1 Burkholderiales bacterium | reverse complement strand
GCGCCATGATGCCGTGGATCAAGGCGAATCGGCTGGTCGACCAGAGCAAGAACTGAGAAGGTGTGAAGATTTCGTCGCGAGCGGGCCGCTGGCTAGGCGCACGCAGCCGCAGGGCCGAGACATATCAGGTAGATAGGCGAGGCCCGAGCAGCGCGCAACGACGCCAGCGGGCCGCGCAGCAGAAAGATTCACACCTTCTGAGGCGGCCAACCCCGCAGGCGCGCGCGCTGCGTTTCAGTCGACTGCACGCACCACGGAGGGCACGATGCCGACCCGATTCCTTCGCGCCGCCGCGCTGTGCGGCGCGCTGATCACGGCCGCGCCGGTGCCGGCGCAGACGTCGGCCGCGCCGGCACGCTTCGAGGGCACGCTCGTCACGATCGCGGCCGCGGCCGAGGTCGAGGCGACCAACGACGAGGCACTCGCTTCCTTCTACCTCGAGGTGCAGGACGCCGATCTCGCGCGCGCGCAATCGCAGCTCAACCAGCGCGTCGCCGAAGGCGTGGCGGCGCTGAAGCGCGCCGATCCGAAGGCGCAGGTCGAAACGGCCGGTTACGGCAGCTACCCGATCTACGCCGCGGGCGGCGGCCGCAAGATCGTCGGCTGGCGCGTGCGGCAGAGCGTGAACCTGCGCACGACCGAACTGGCCACACTGCCGAAGACGGTGGCCGCGGGGCAGCAGCAGCTCGCGCTCGGCGCAATCGGCTTCCGCCTGTCGCGCGCGGCGCGCGACAAGCTCGATGCCGAGCTGATTCAGCGCGCGTATGCGAACCTGAGCATCCGCATCGCGGCGGCCGCGCAGGCGATGGGCGTGCCGCCGGCGCGCGTTCGCATCGAGGAGGTCAACTTCGGCGCGCGCGGCGACGGGCCGCCGATCGTGCCGATGGCGCGCGCGCTGGCGATGGGCGCCGAGTCGGTGGCCGAGCCGAGTCTCGACGTCGGCCAGTCGACGCAGCGGCTCGACGTCACCGCGAAGGTGCGCTTCCTGCAGCCCTGAGCGGTACCATCCGATACCATACGGCCTTCGATTCTTCGAGGGCCGTACGGTGGCCGGGTATCCGCATCCGCTGATCGCGCGCGAAGGCTGGCCCTTCGTCGCGGTCTCGCTCGCCGCGGCGCTGCTCGTCGGGTGGGGGGCCGGGCTCGCGTGGTCGGCGCCGCTGTGGCTGGTCGCAATCTTTGTCGTCCAGTTCTTCCGCGATCCGCCGCGCGCGGTGCCGGCGCAAGCCAACGCCGTGCTTGCACCGGCCGACGGCCGCATCGTCAAGGTCGAGGATACCCGCGATCCCTATACGGACCGCGACACCCTGCTGATCAGCGTGTTCATGAACGTGTTCAACGTGCACAGCAACCGCTCGCCCGTGGACGCGATCGTGCAGCGGGTCGAATACTCGGCGGGCAAGTTCATCAACGCCGATCTGGACAAGGCGTCGACCGAGAACGAGCGCAACGCCATGGTGCTGCAGCTCGACTTGGGCGAGCGCATCACGGTCGTTCAGGTGGCGGGGCTGATCGCGCGGCGCATCCTGTGTTACGTGAAGGCGGGTGACCGACTCGCGCGCGGCCAGCGCTACGGCTTCATCCGCTTCGGCTCGCGCGTCGACGTCTACCTGCCGCGCGGCGCGCGGCCGCGCGTGGCCGTCGGCGACAAGGTGTACGCGACGACGACGATCCTCGCGGAGCTGTGACCCGCATGCGCTTCCGCCGCCGCAAACCGCGTCCGTTCGGGGTGCCGTCGGCGCCGCCGCTGAGCGAGGCGCCGCCGCCGCTGAAGTTCCGCCGGCGCGGCATCTACCTGCTGCCCAACCTGTTCACGACGGCGGCGCTGTTCGCCGGCTTCTTCGCGATCGTTCAGGCGATGAACCAGCGTTTCGAGCTGGCGGCGATCGCGATCTTCGCCGCCATGGTGCTCGACGGCATGGACGGGCGGGTGGCGCGGCTGACCAACACGCAAAGCGCGTTCGGCGAGCAGTACGACTCGCTGTCGGACATGACCTCGTTCGGCGTCGCTCCCGCGCTCGTAATGTACGAGTGGATCCTGCACGAGCTGGGCCGCTGGGGCTGGATCGCGGCCTTCGTCTACTGTGCGGGGGCCGCGCTGCGGCTGGCGCGCTTCAATGCCAACCTCGGCGTCGTCGACAAGCGTTACTTCCAGGGCCTGCCGAGCCCGGCGTCGGCGGCGTTGATCGCCGGTTTCGTGTGGCTTGCGATCGACAACAAGTTGCACATCAAGGACCTGTGGATGCCGTGGGTGGCGTTCGGGCTGACGGTGTATGCGGGCGTCACGATGGTGTCGAACGCGCCTTTTTACAGCGGCAAGAGCTTCCAGCTCGGGCGCAGCGTTCCATTTTGGGGCATGCTGCTCGTCGTGCTGGCCTTCGTGTTCGTCTCGACCGATCCGCCGATCGTGCTGTTTTCGCTGTTCTGCGCGTACGCGCTGTCCGGCTACGTCTACTGGGCGTGGCAGTGGTGGAACGGCCGGCCCAACCCCGCGAGGCCGGTGCCGCGCGCGCCGGGCGAGCCGCCCGCGGAAAGCGACTGACCGCACCCGGCGGTTGTTCCCGTACCGGTTTGCGCCTATAGTCGTGCCCATGCATCGCGCAAGCCTCACGATGTCCCGCCTGCCAGCAGCCGCCCGCGGCCTGCTGCTTCGACTGCTGCGCCCCGCGCGCAGCTAATTCCCTACCCACAACTCGGCCCTTGAATCCGCCCGCCTGCAAGGCCGGCGGCGACAGGCACGTTTCGGAGACCCCCATGGCAGACCGCCTGATCATTTTCGACACCACGCTGCGCGACGGCGAGCAGAGCCCCGGCGCGTCGATGACGAAGGAAGAGAAGCTGCGCATCGCCAAGCAGCTCGAGCGGCTGCGCGTCGATGTGATCGAGGCCGGTTTCGCGGCGAGCTCCAACGGCGATTTCGACGCGGTGCGCGCGATCGCCAACACGGTGAAGGACTCGACCGTCTGCTCGCTGGCGCGCGCCAATGACCGCGACATCGCGCGCGCGGCCGAAGCGCTCGCCGGCAGCGGCAACAAGCGCATCCACACCTTCATCGCGACCTCCCCGCTGCACATGGAGAAGAAGCTGCGGATGACGCCCGACCAGGTGTACGAGCAGGCGAAGCTGGCGGTGCGCTTCGCGCGCAAGTTCACCGACAACGTCGAGTTCTCGCCTGAGGACGGCTACCGCTCCGAGCCCGACTTCCTCTGCCGCGTGCTGGAGGCGGTCATCGCCGAGGGTGCGACGACGATCAACATTCCCGACACCGTGGGTTACGCGGTGCCCGAACTGTACGGCCAGTTCATCGCCAATCTGCGCCGGCGCATCCCGAACTCGGACAAGGCAGTCTGGTCGGTCCACTGCCACAACGATCTGGGCATGGCGGTGGCCAACTCGCTGGCGGGGGTAAAGCTGGGAGGCGCCCGCCAGGTGGAATGCACGATCAACGGGCTCGGCGAGCGCGCCGGCAACTGCTCGCTCGAGGAGGTCGTGATGGCGGTGAAGACGCGGCGCGATTTCTTCGGGCTGGACGTGGGCGTCGACACGACGCAGATCGTTCCCGCCTCCAAGCTCGTATCGGCGATCACCGGTTTTCCGGTGCAGCCGAACAAGGCGGTGGTCGGCGCCAACGCCTTCGCGCACGCTTCGGGCATCCATCAGGACGGCGTGCTCAAGGCGCGCGACACCTACGAGATCATGCGCGCCGAGGACGTCGGTTGGTCGGCCAACAAGATCGTTCTCGGCAAGCTGTCGGGCCGCAATGCGTTCAAGCAGCGCGTGCAGGAGCTTGGCATTCCGGTCGAGAGCGAAGCGGAGCTGAACGCCGCCTTCGCCAAGTTCAAGGAGCTGGCGGACCGCAAGGCCGAGATCTTCGACGAGGACATCCAGGCGCTGTTTTCCGACGAATCGGTGACCCCGCACGACGAGCACTTCAAGCTGATCTCTCTTGCGCAATGGTCCGAGACCGGCGAGCGCCCGCATGCGCGCGTCGTGCTCGCGCTCGGCGGCCACGAAGTCGTCGCGGAGTCCGACGGCAATGGCCCGGTCGACGCTTCGCTGAAAGCCATCGAAAGCCGGGTTGGCAGCGGCTCCGAGTTGCTGCTGTATTCGGTCAACGCGATCACGACGGGTACCGAGTCGCAGGGCGAGGTGACCGTGCGGCTGGCGCGCGCCGGACGCATTGTCAACGGCGTGGGCGCCGATCCGGACATCATCGCCGCTTCGGTCAAGGCGTATCTGAACGCGCTGAACAAGCTGTACACGACGGCCGAGAGGATCAACCCGCAGACCTCGTTGGCACCCTGAGGCGTTCAGCGCAGCGCCGCGCGGCCGAGCACGTCGTCGAGCGCCTTCAGCGCCCACGCGCCGCCTGCCGCGCGGCACATGCCGTAGCGGAACGGTGCCGCTCCACGCCCCGGGAAAACGAAGCGCAGGTCGCGCCACCATACGCAGATCTCGCGCGGACCGTTGTCGACGCGCTCGACCAGCGGAAACATCGCGAACCAGCGGAAGAACGCGAAGTCGGGATGCGCCCAGACTTCGTGTGCGAGCGATTCGTCGGCCGCGCTGCCGAACATCGGCAGCCGCTCCCAGCGCGCGTGCGCGAGCGGCTGGTACGGTGCGGACACGCGGCGGATGAAGTGATCGTCCGCCGTCGCGACGAGCGGCTCGGTACGGCGCGTGTTGATATGCGCGACGTGATAGCGCTGGCCGTCGAAGACGACCACCGTCCAGTTAAACGGCGAAGCCGGACGCGGCGCCGCGTCGGCGAATTCGAGGCGCAGCTCCGCGCGGGCGGCGTAGTCGCGGGCGAACGCGATCGCATCCTGCTTGGCCGAATAGCTCAGCCCGACCCACACCGGCAGCAGCGCGAGCGCGACGAGCGCCGGCGCGCGCGAGCGGGGCAGGAGCGCCGACGCGGCCAGTCCGGCGACGAGGATGCCGCTGAGCACGAGGTCGATGATGAACGTCGCGCCGAGCCCGAAGCGTGCGTCGGACAGCGGCGCGAGCAGCATCGTGCCGAACTGCGTGATCCAGTCGCCGGCGATGTGGATGCCGATCGCCGCCGCGGACAGCCACACGTAGCGCCTCCATGCCGCGCGCCGGCGCGCGACGAGCGCGAACAGTGCCCCCAGCAGCAGCGCCCATAGCGGCAACAGCACGATCGAGTGGGTGACGCCGCGATGCCCGCGCAGATACGCAAGGTCCGAGACGAAGCGCAGAACGAAGTCGGCATCGGGGAAAGCCGCCGCGAAGAAGCCGACCGCGACGGCGTGGCCGACCGGCACCGGCGGACCGAACCAGCGTTCGCTCGCGCGGTCGCGCTGCGCGGATGTCGAAGGCGTCAGCGCGCGCGCCAGCAGCGCGCCCGACAGGGCATGGGTGAGGGTATCCATCGACTCGATCTTCGCGTCGGGGCGTCACTACAATGCGCGTCTTCGCGATAGTCAATCGGGTTTTCAAGGGGATGCGTACGCTCTGGTTCGTCGCCGCGCTGCTCGCCGCCGGTGCCGTCCAGGCGGCCGAGCCGATCCGGCTCGGCATGATCGAGGCCATGTCGGGACCCTTCGCGAACGCCGGCGAGGCCGTCGCGCGCAACCTGCAGTTCGCGATCGCGCGCGTCAATGCGCGCGGCGGCGTCAGGCTGCCGGGCGGCGCGCGCCCGCTGCGGCTCGAGGTCTACGATTCGAAGGGGCAGGCCGAAGAAGCCCTCGTGATGCTGCGGCGGGCGGCCGACGAAGGCGTCACCATCGTCGCCCAGGGCAACAGCTCCGCGGTCGCCGGCGCACTGATCGAGGCGATCAACCGGCACAACGAACGCTGGGGCGAACGCGACCCGGCTGCGCGGTTGTTGTTCCTGAATTACTCGGCGGTCGATCCGGCCCTGACCAACGAACGCTGCAGCTTCTGGCATTTTCGCTTCGACGCGCACGCCGGCATGCGAATGGCCGCGCTCGTGGACGTGCTCGCCGCCGACCGCGGCGTGCGCCGCGTCTACCTGCTGAACCAGGACTACAGCTTCGGTCGCGAGGTCGCGCGCAGCGCGCGCGAGCTGCTGACGCTGCGGCGGCCGGACGTGCGGGTCGTCGGCGACGAGCTGCATCCGATCGGGCGCGTACGCGACTTCGCGCCGTACGTCGCGAAAATCAAGGCGAGCGGCGCGGACACGGTGATTACTGGCAACTGGGGAAACGACCTGACGCTGCTGGTGCGCGCCGCGCGTGAAGCGGGCCTCCATGCCGGCTTCTACACCTTCTACGGCAACGGGCTCGGCGCGCCGGCCGCGATCGGCGAAGCGGGGGTCGGGCGCGTGCGCGCGGTCGCCGAGTGGCACTACAACGCCGGCATCGACGCGATGGACGCGCTGTATGCCGAGTTTCGCCGGATGTACCCGGATCCGCGCGACGACTATTTCCAGGCGCGTATGGTGGTGATGATCGAGATGCTGACGCGCGCGATCGAGCGCGCCGGCCGCGTCGACGCGCTGGCGATCGCCCGTGCGCTCGCGGGGATGCGCTCCGGTCCGGCCGAGGGCAATCCGCTCGGCGAGGTCCGGATGCGCGCCGAGGACCATCAGTTGCTCGGGCCGCTGTACGTCGGCGTGATGGAACGCGCGGGCGCACCTGGGGTGATGCGCGACGTCGAAGGCAGCGGCTTCGGCTTCCGCACCGAGCGCTTCGTCGACGCCTCGCGCACGGCCGCGCCGCGCCGCTGCGCGATGGTCCGCCCCGGGCGCTGAACGCCGCCTGGCGGCCGCGCTCGGGTATACTGCACAGCTTCACGGCACGGCCTTCCTTCCGTGTCCGCGTGTCCACCGAAGCACCGAAAGGGAAACCATGGCAGTCGCAGACATCAAGAAGGGCGACATCGTCGCCAAATTCCAGCGCAGCAAGTCGGATACGGGTTCGCCGGAAGTGCAGGTCGCGCTTCTGACGGCTCGCATCAACGAGCTGACCGAGCACTTCAAGACCCACGTCAAGGATCATCATTCCCGGCGCGGGCTGCTCAAGATGGTCAGCCGGCGCCGCAAGCTGCTCGACTATCTGAAGGGCAAGAACCCCGAGGCGTACAAGGGGCTGATCGACAGCCTCGGCCTACGCAAGTAGTCGTGCCGACCGATCACGCAAGAAAGCCTGCGAGACACGACGCTCCGCGGGCTTTTTTGCATGGCGGCCCCACTGTGCGCCGCGCTATGGACGTAAGGCCGGGCCGATGCCGGGCCCAGTCGTCGATACCGCGGCGTGCCCGAAGGTCCGGCCGCTTGGCCGGACGCTGATGTCCCGGCGGCTGCGTTTTCAACGCGAAAGGAAACGCAAGTGTTCGAGAAAGTAACGAAGAGCTTCCAGTACGGTGCGCACACGGTCACGCTGGAAACGGGGGAAATCGCGCGGCAGGCCACCGGCGCGGTGCTCGTGTCGATGGACGATACGGTGGTGCTGGCGACGGTGGTCGCACGCACCGAAGCGAAGGCAGGCCAGGACTTCTTTCCGCTGACCGTCGATTACGTGGAGAAGACCTACGCCGCCGGCCGCATTCCCGGCGGCTTCTTCAAGCGCGAGGGTCGCCCGTCGGAGAAGGAAACGCTGACCAGCCGCCTGATCGACCGGCCGATCCGGCCCCTGTTCCCGGACGGCTTTTTCAACGAAGTGCAGGTGGTGGTCCACGTGCTATCGGTGGATCCGGAGATCGATCCGGACATCCCGGCGATGATCGGCGCGTCGGCGGCGCTGTCGGTGTCGGGCATCCCGTTCAAGGGCCCGATCGGCGCGGCGCGCGTCGGCTACGTCGACGGCCAGTACGTGCTGAACCCGACGGCGACCCAACTCAAAAGCTCGAAGCTCGATCTCGTCGTCGCCGGCACCGAGCGCGCGGTGCTGATGGTCGAGTCCGAAGCAGACCAGCTTCCCGAGGATGTGATGCTCGGCGCGGTGGTATTCGGCCATGAGCAGATGCAGGCGGCGATCAGCGCAATCCACGATCTCGTGCGCGATGCCGGCAAGCCGGCGTGGGACTGGAAGGCGCCGGAGAAGAACGAAGCGCTGATCGCCAAGGTGATTCAGATCGCCGGCGCCGAACTGCGCGCGGCCTATCAGATCCGCAGCAAGCAGGCGCGTACCCAGAAATTGCGCGAGATCTACGCGCTCGTCGACCGCAAGCTCGCCGAGGAAGCCGCCGCCGCCGGGCAGCCGGCCCCGGATGCCAACGCCGTCGGCGGCATCCTGTTCGACCTCGAAGCGAAGATCGTCCGCAGCCAGATCCTCGAAGGCGAGCCGCGCATCGACGGCCGCGACACGCGCACCGTGCGGCCGATTGAGATCCGGCTCGGTGTGCTGCCGCGCACGCACGGCTCGGCGCTGTTCACGCGCGGCGAGACCCAGGCGCTGGTGACCGCCACGCTCGGTACCAAGCAGGACGAGCAGATCATCGACGCGCTGATGGGCGAATACCGCGAGCGCTTCATGCTCCATTACAACATGCCGCCGTTCGCCACCGGCGAAACCGGCCGCGTCGGCGCGCCGAAGCGCCGCGAGATCGGGCACGGGCGGCTCGCCAAGCGCGCGCTGGTCCGCTGCCTGCCGACGGCCGATGAGTTCCAGTATTCGATCCGGGTCGTGTCCGAGATCACCGAAAGCAATGGTTCGTCGTCGATGGCCTCCGTCTGCGGCGGCTGCCTCGCGCTGATGGACGCCGGCGTACCGATGAAGGCGCACGTGGCCGGCGTGGCGATGGGCCTGATCAAGGAAGGCAACAAGTTCGCGGTGCTGACCGACATCCTCGGCGACGAGGACCACCTCGGCGACATGGACTTCAAGGTCGCAGGCACCGCCGCCGGGATCACGGCGCTGCAGATGGACATCAAGATTGAGGGCATCACCCGCGAGATCATGCAGGTCGCGCTCGCGCAGGCCAAGGAGGGCCGCATGCACATCCTGCAGAGGATGCAGGACGCGATGGGCATGCCGCGGTCCGAGCTGTCGGCTTTCGCGCCCAGGCTGATCAAGATGAAGATCAATCCCGAAAAGATCCGCGACGTCATCGGCAAGGGCGGCGCGGTCATTCGCGCGCTGACCGAGGAGACCGGCACGCAGATCGACATCGAGGACGACGGTACCGTGATCATCGCCAGCGTCGATCTGGAAAAGGGCCGCGAGGCCGAGCGGCGCATTCGCGAGCTCACCGCGGAAGTCGAAGTCGGCAAGATCTACGACGGCACCGTGCTGCGGCTGCTGGACTTCGGCGCGATCGTGCAGATCCTGCCGGGGCGCGACGGCCTGCTGCACATCTCGCAGATCGCCAACGAGCGCGTCAACCAGGTCAGCGACTACCTAAAGGAAGGTCAGGCGATCAAGGTCAAGGTGCTCGAGGCCGACGAAAAGGGCCGGCTGCGGCTGTCGATGAAGGCGGCCGCTGCCGAGCTCGAAGGGCAGCAGACCCAACAGGCGCAGTAAGCCGCCGCCCCGCCCAGTGCGGGTGGGGCATCTCGCACCATGCGCGCCGTCGAAATCAGTCGTCCCGGCGGACCCGAGGTCCTGCAGCTCGTCGAGCGGCCGCGGCCGCAGCCGCGCGCGGGCGAAGCACTCGTGCGCGTGCACGCCGCCGGCATCAACCGGCCCGACGTGCTCCAGCGCAAGGGCGGTTACCCGCCGCCGCCGGGCGCCTCCGATCTGCCGGGGCTGGAGATCGCCGGCGTGATCGAAGAGGGTGACCTGGCCGGCAGCGGGTTCGAGATCGGCGACGCCGTGTGCGGACTGGTCACCGGCGGCGGCTACGCGGAGTACTGCGTGGTTCCGGTCGGGCAATTGCTGCCGGTGCCGCGCGGGCTCGCCTTCGCCGAAGCGGCGGGGCTGCCGGAGACGTTCTTCACGGTCTGGAGCAACGTCTGCGATCGCGCGCAGCTCGCCCCGGGCGAGACGTTGCTCGTGCAGGGCGGCACCAGCGGCATCGGCGTGGCGGCGATCCAGCTTGCGGTCGCGCTCGGACACTCGGTCTATGCGACTGCGGGCACCGACGAGAAGTGCCGTGCGATCGCCGCGCTCGGTGCGGCGCGCGCGATCAACTATCGCGACGAGGATTTCGGCGCGATCGTCAAGGACGCCACCGGAGGCCGCGGCGTCGACGTGATCCTCGACATGGTCGGGGGCGACTACGTCGCGCGCGAGATCGCATGTCTTGCCGAGGACGGTCGGCTCGTCCTGATCGCGCTGCTCGGCGGCGCGAAAGCCGCCGTGGACCTGTCCGTCGTGTTGCGGCGACGGCTGACGATCACCGCGTCGACCTTGCGGCCGCGGCCGGTCGAGTTCAAGGCCGCGATCGCGCGCCGGCTGCGTGCAATCGTCTGGCCATTGATCGAGGCCGGCCGGGTGAAGCCGATGCTGTTCAAGACGTTCGAGCTGCACGAGGCCGCCGCCGCACACGCACTGATGGAGTCGAGCCAGCACATCGGCAAGATCGTGCTGGCCGTCACCGACCAAGCCTCGGTCCGGCCACGCGGCTGACCGCACGAGCGATCCGTAGAATTAGACGCTTTTTCCCGCATCGAAACCCATGTCCACCCGCCGCCCGCTGATTGCCGCCAACTGGAAAATGAACGGCTCGATCGCCGCCAACGAGCGCTGGCTCGCCGATTTCCGCGCCGGCGCGACGCGGCTGGGTTGTGACGTCGTCGTCTGCGCGCCGTATCCGTACCTGGCGCAACTTTGGGTCGGATTGAACGACACGCCAGCCGAGACCGGTGCGCAGGATCTGAGCGAACATCGTGCCGGCGCCTATACGGGCGACGTGGCCGGCGAAATGCTGGTGGACGTGGGCTGCCGCTGGGTGATCGTCGGCCACTCGGAGCGGCGCGCGCTGCACGGCGAGTCGAACGAACGCGTGGCGGCCAAGGTCCGGCGTGCGCTCGACGCGGGCTTGCGGCCGATCGTGTGCGTCGGCGAGACGCTCGCGGAACGCGAGGCGGGTCGTACTCACGACGTCGTGCGGGCGCAGCTCGCTGCCGTGCTGGCCGCCGTCGGTGCGGCCGCGCTCACGCGCGGCGCGATCGCGTACGAACCGGTGTGGGCGATCGGCACCGGGCGGACGGCCACGCCCGCGCAGGCGCAGGAGGTCCAGCGCTCGATCCGTGCGCAGCTCGCAGCGGCCGATCCGAACGCGGCCGGCACCGTGCGCGTGCTGTACGGTGGCAGCGTCAAGCCGGCCAACGCCGCAGAGCTGTTTGCGCAGCCCGACATCGACGGCGGACTGATCGGCGGTGCGTCGCTCGTCGCGCAGGATTTCCTGCACATCTGCGCGGCCGCGCGCAGCGGATGAAATTCAAGAGGGTATCGATATGGCCTGGTTGACCACGTTGCTGATCGTGATACAGGTGCTGTGCGCGATCGCGATCATCATCCTCGTGCTTCTGCAGCACGGCAAAGGCGCCGACATGGGCGCGGCTTTCGGCAGCGGCGCCTCGGGCAGCCTGTTCGGTGCGAGCGGCTCGGCGAACTTCCTGTCGCGCAGTACGGGCATTCTGGCGGCGGTGTTTTTCGTCGCCACGCTCGGACTCGCGTATTCAGCGACCGCCGTGCGAGCGCCCCAGGCCGAAGGCGGCGTCATGGGCGCGATGCAGAAGCCGGATGCTGGCAAGGACGCGGCCAAAGACGTTGCCGCGCCGGCGTCCAAGGCTGAAAGCGGCAAGGCCGCCGACATTCCCAAGTGAGGAGAAGGCGTGAAGATTTCGTCGCGAGCGGGCCGCGCAGTCGAAAGACTCGCACGTTCGGAGCCGAGCGCAGCGCGTGCCTCGTCGTATCCAGTAGAATCCGCGCGATTTGCCGACGTGGTGGAATTGGTAGACACACCATCTTGAGGGGGTGGCGGCGCAAGCCGTGTGAGTTCGAGTCTCACCGTCGGCACCATCCGCGCGATCCTGCGGCCTCGCGGAGCGCGCTTCGGGGCGAGTGACGGCGTACGCGTTCAGCGCGGCGCAGCCCAGCCGCGAACCAGCCAGCGAGCCACTGAACCACGAAGCGGAACGGCCAGCATGGATCTCGAGTCTTACGTACCGGTTCTGCTGTTCATCCTGGTCGGCATCGCGGTGGGGGCGGGACCGCTCGTGATCGGCGCGTTGCTCGGGCCGCGCCGGCCCGATCCGGAGAAGCTCTCACCCTACGAATGCGGCTTCGAAGCGTTCGAGGACGCGCGCATGAAGTTCGACGTGCGCTATTACCTGGTCGCGATCCTGTTCATCCTTTTCGATCTCGAGATCGCCTTCCTGTTTCCGTGGGCGGCCGTGCTCGGCGATCTGCCGGCGTGGGGTCCGGCCTTCTGGTCGATGCTGGTGTTCCTCGCGATCCTGACGGTCGGCTTCGTGTACGAGTGGAAAAAGGGCGCGCTGGACTGGGAGTAGCGGGAGCAGGGAGCGGCCATGGGCATCGAAGGCGTGCTGAACGAAGGCTTCGTCACCACCAGCGTCGACAAGCTGATCAACTGGAGCAAGACCGGGTCGATGTGGCCGATGACCTTCGGGCTGGCCTGCTGCGCGGTCGAAATGATGCATGCCGGCGCCTCGCGCTACGACCTGGACCGCTTCGGCGTGATGTTCCGGCCGAGCCCGCGCCAGTCCGACGTGATGATCGTCGCCGGAACCCTGTGCAACAAGATGGCGCCGGCGCTGCGCAAGGTTTACGACCAGATGGCCGAGCCGCGCTGGGTCATCAGCATGGGCTCGTGCGCCAACGGCGGCGGCTACTACCACTACTCCTACTCGGTCGTGCGCGGCTGCGACCGCATCGTTCCGGTCGACGTCTACGTACCGGGCTGCCCGCCGACGGCCGAGGCGCTGATCTACGGGATCATCCAGCTGCAGAACAAGATCCGGCGCACGAACACGATCGCCCGTTGACTTTCGCGCACGCGATGACACGACTTGAAACCCTGGCCGCGAATCTGAAGACCGCGCTCGGCGAGCGCATCGCGGACATGACGATCGCGCTCGGCGAGATCACGATCGTCGTGCGCGCCGCCGATCACCTCGCGGTCGCGCGCACGCTGCGCGACGACGAGCGCCTGAGGTTCGAGCAGTGCATCGATCTGGCCGGCGTCGATTACCTGTACTACGGTGACGGCGCGCGGGACGGCCCGCGCTTCGCGGTCGTCATGCATCTGTTGTCGGTGTCGCACAACTGGCGCGTGCGCGTGCGCACGTTCTGCCCGGACGACGAACTGCCGCTGGTCGACTCGGTGACCGGCATCTGGCCTTCGGCCGGCTGGTTCGAGCGCGAAGCCTTCGATCTGTACGGCATCGTGTTCGAAGGCCATGCCGACCTGCGGCGCATCCTGACCGACTACGGCTTCGTCGGTCATCCGTTCCGCAAGGACTTTCCGATCTCGGGCTATGTCGAGATGCGCTACGACCCCGAGCAGCGGCGCGTGGTGTACCAGCCGGTGACGATCGAGCCGCGCGAAGTGACGCCACGAGTCATCCGCGAAGAGAACTACGGCCGTGGCTGAGATCAAGAACTACACGCTCAATTTTGGCCCGCAGCATCCGGCCGCGCACGGAGTGCTGCGGCTGGTGCTCGAGCTCGACGGCGAAGTGATCCAGCGCGCCGACCCGCACATCGGGCTGCTGCATCGGGCGACCGAGAAGCTCGCCGAGACGCGCACGTACATCCAGTCGGTGCCTTACATGGACCGGCTCGATTACGTGTCGATGATGTGCAACGAGCACGCCTACGTGATGGCGATCGAGAAGCTCGCCGGCATCGAAGTGCCGCTGCGCGCGCAATACATCCGCGTGATGTTCGACGAGATCACGCGACTGCTGAACCACCTGCTGTGGATCGGCGCGCACGGGCTGGATGTCGGCGCGATGGCGGTGTTCCTGTACGCCTTTCGCGAGCGCGAAGACCTGATGGACATGTACGAGGCGGTATCCGGCGCCCGCATGCACGCGGCGTATTACCGCCCGGGCGGCGTGTATCGCGACCTGCCCGACCGCATGCCGCAGTACCAGCCGTCGAAGTACCGCAGCGCGAAGGAAACGGCGCGGCTGAACGAGAACCGCCAGGGCTCGCTGCTCGACTTCATCGAGGACTTCACCAACCGCTTCCCCAGGTACGTCGACGAATACGAGACGCTGCTGACCGACAACCGGATCTGGAAGCAGCGGCTCGTGGGCATCGGCGTCGTTTCTCCCGAGCGCGCGCTCGCGCTGGGCTTCACCGGGCCGATGCTGCGCGGCTCCGGCGTCGAGTGGGACCTGCGCAAGAAACAGCCGTACGAGGTCTACGACCTCGTGCAGTTCGACGTGCCGGTCGGCAAGAACGGCGACTCGTACGACCGCTATCTCGTGCGCGTGGAGGAGATGCGGCAGAGCAACCGCATCATCAGGCAATGCGTCGAGTGGCTGCGCAACAACCCGGGTCCGGTCATGACCGACGACCACAAGATCGCACCGCCGGCGCGCGTCGACATGAAGTCGAACATGGAAGAGCTGATCCACCACTTCAAGCTCTTCACCGAGGGTATGCACGTGCCGGCCGGGGAGGCATACGCCGCGGTCGAACACCCGAAGGGCGAGTTCGGCATCTATTTGCTCTCGGACGGCGCCAACAAGCCGTACCGGATGAAGATCCGCGCCCCCGGCTTCGCGCATCTGCAGGCGCTCGACGAGATGGCGCGCGGGCACATGATCGCCGACGCGGTCGCCATCATCGGCACGCAGGACATCGTGTTCGGGGAGATCGACCGATGAGCGCGGTGCCGCAGGCGCGGCGCCTGCTGTCGGCGCAGGCGCTGGCGAAGATCGACCGCGAGATCGCCAAGTACCCGGCCGAGCATCGGCAGTCGGCCGTGATGGCCGCGCTGGCGATCGCGCAGGACGAGCACGGCTGGCTGTCGAAGGAGCTGATGGAAGAGGTGGCCGACTACCTCGGCATGCCGGCGATCGCCGTCTACGAGGTCGCGACCTTCTATGCGATGTACAACCTCGAGCCGGTCGGCCGCTACAAGATCACGGTCTGCACGAACCTGCCGTGCGCGCTGTCCGGCGGCACGCGCGCGGCCGAGCATCTGAAGAAGAGGCTCGGCATCGGCTTCAACGAGACGACACCCGACGGCTGCTTCACGCTGAAGGAGGGCGAGTGCATGGGCGCATGCGGCGACGCGCCGGTGCTGCTGGTGAACAACAAACGGATGGAGAGCTTCATGACCGACGAGAAGCTCGACGCGTTGATCGACGCGCTGAAGGCGAGCCAATGATCGACCTGACGTCCGCCGGCGGCGACCGCTTGCGAGCGCGCTGCGCGTGCCATGCGTCGAAGGCCGGCAGCGCGGCGCTGCGGGCGTGGAGGGGCGAATGAGCGCGCAGACCTGTTTCCACGGCCGCCACATCGATCCGATCATCCTCGCCGGGCTGGACGGGACCAACTGGCACTGCGCCGACTACGAGCGGCGCGGCGGCTACGCGGCGTTGCGCAAGATCCTGGCCGAGAAGATCGCGCCCGACGTCGTGATCGCCGAGGTGAAGAAGTCGGCATTGCGCGGCCGCGGCGGCGCGGGTTTCCCGACGGGACTGAAGTGGAGCTTCATGCCGCGGCAGTTCCCGGGGCAGAAGTACCTCGTGTGCAATTCGGATGAAGGCGAGCCCGGCACGTTCAAGGACCGCGACATCCTCCGCTACAACCCGCACATCGTGATCGAGGGGATGGCCATCGCCGCCTACGCGATGGGGATCTCGGTCGGCTACAACTACATCCACGGCGAGATCTGGGCCGAGTACGAGCGCTTCCAGCAGGCGCTCGACGAGGCCTATGCAGCGGGCTATCTCGGCAAGAACATCCTTGGCTCCGACTTCTCGTTCGACTTGTATGCCGCGCACGGCTACGGTGCGTACATCTGCGGCGAGGAAACCGCGCTGCTCGAGTCGCTCGAGGGCAAGAAAGGGCAGCCGCGCTTCAAGCCGCCTTTTCCGGCGAGCTACGGTTTGTACGGCAAGCCGACGACGATCAACAACACGGAGACCTTCGCGGCGGTGCCGTGGATCCTTCGGCACGGCGGTGATGCCTTCCTCGCCATCGGCCGTCCGAACAATGGCGGCACGAAGATTTTCTCGGTCTCGGGCGACGTCGCGCACCCCGGCAACTACGAGGTGCCGCTCGGCACGCCGTTCGCGAAGCTGCTGGAGCTGGCCGGCGGCATGCGGGCGGGGCGCAAGATCAAGGCGGTGATCCCGGGCGGCTCGTCGATGCCGGTGCTGCCGGGCGACGTGATGATGGCCACCGACATGGACTATGACTCGATCGCCAAGGCCGGTTCGATGCTTGGTTCCGGTGCGGTGATCGTGATGGACGAGACGCGCTGCATGGTCAAGTGCCTCGAGCGGTTGTCGTACTTCTATTTCGAGGAATCGTGCGGTCAGTGCACGCCGTGTCGCGAAGGCAGCGGCTGGCTGTACCGCGTCGTACACCGGATCGAGCACGGGCAGGGCCGGCCGGACGATCTGGACCTGCTGAACTCGGTGGCCGACAACATCCAGGGCCGCACGATCTGCGCGCTCGGCGATGCCGCCGCGATGCCGGTGCGTGCCTTCGTGAAGCACTTCCGCAGCGAGTTTGAGCACCACATCGAGCACAAGCGGTGCGTCGTGCCGGCGTACGTGTGAAGAAAAATGGTTGAGATCGAAATCGACGGCCGCAAGGTGCAGGTGTCCGAAGGCAGCATGCTGATGGACGCCGCCAACAAGCTCGGCATCTACATTCCGCACTTCTGCTACCACAAAAAGCTGTCGATCGCGGCCAACTGCCGCATGTGCCTGGTCGACGTCGAAAAGGCGCCCAAACCGATGCCGGCCTGCGCCACCCCGGTCGTGCAGGGCATGGTCGTGCACACCGCGAACGCCAAGGCCAGGCAGGCGCAGAAAGGCGTGATGGAGTTCCTGCTGATCAACCATCCGCTCGACTGTCCGATCTGCGACCAGGGCGGCGAATGCCAGCTGCAGGACTTGGCGGTCGGCTACGGCGCCTCGTCGTCGCGCTACGCGGAGCCCAAGCGCGTCGTCTTTCGCAAGAACGTCGGACCGCTGATCGCGGCCGAGGAGATGAGCCGCTGCATCCACTGCACGCGCTGCGTGCGCTTCGGGCAGGAGATCGCCGGCATCATGGAGCTGGGCATGGCCGGCCGCGGCGAGCACTCCGAGATCCTCGCGTTCGTCGACCGCACCGTGGATTCAGAGCTGTCGTGCAACATGATCGACCTGTGTCCGGTCGGCGCGCTCACCAGCAAGCCGTTCCGCTACGCGGCGCGCACCTGGGAGCTGGCGCGCCGCAAGAGCGTCAGCCCGCACGATTCGCTCGGCTCCAACCTGATCGTGCAGGTCAAGAACCAGCGCGTGCTGCGCGTCGTTCCGTACGAGAACGAAGAGGTCAACGAGTGCTGGCTGTCCGACCGCGACCGCTTCTCCTACGAGGGTCTGTACGCGGCCGACCGGCTGACGCGGCCGATGCTCAAGCAGGGCGGGCAGTGGCGCGAGGTCGACTGGCCCGATGCGCTCGCCTTCGTCGCCGGCGCGCTCAATCACGTCAAGGTCGAGCACGGCGCCGACGCGATCGGCGCGCTCGCCGCGCCCGGCAGCACGCTCGAGGAACTGTTCCTGCTCGGCAAGCTGATGCGTGCGTTGGGCAGCGACAACGTCGACTTCCGGCTGCGGCAAAACGACTTCTCGGCCGACGCGCAACGCGCCGGGGCGCCGTGGCTCGGAATGAGGGTCGCGGAGATCAACGCGCTCGACCGCCTGCTGCTGGTCGGCTCGTTCCTGCGCAAGGACCATCCGCTGCTCGCCGCGCGCGTGCGGCACGCGGTCAAGCGCGGCGCGCAGGCGTGCATCGTGCACGCGGTCGACGACGATCTGCTGATGCCGCTCGCCGGCAAGGCGATCGTGCCGCCCGATGCGTGGGTGCAGGCGCTGGCAGAGGTCGCCGCGGCCCTGGCGCAGATCAAGGGCATCGCGGCGCCGGTCGCAGGCGTGGCGCCCGGCGAAGCGGCGAAGACGATCGCGGCGTCGCTCGCCTCTGGCAGGAACGCGGCGATCCTGCTCGGCAACGCCGCCGTGCAGCACCCGCACGCGGCGCAACTGCACGCCTGGGCGCAGTGGCTCGCGCAGGCGCTCGACGCCCGGTTCGGCTTCCTCGGCGAGGCCGCGAACAGCGTCGGCGGCTATCTCGCCGGTGCCTTGCCTGTCCAGGGCGGGTTGAATGCCGCGCGGATGATCGCCGCGCCGCGCCGCGCCTACCTGCTGTGGAACTTCGAGCCCGAGTTCGACACGGCGGACCCGGCGGCGAACATGAAGGCGCTTGCGGCGGCCGAGGTCGTGATCGCGTTTTCGCCTTACCGCAACGGCGCGCTCGAGTACGCGCAGGCGATCCTGCCGATCGCGCCGTTCACCGAGACTTCCGGCACTTTCGTCAACGCGGAAGGGCGCGCGCAGAGCTTCAACGGCACGGTCAGGCCGCTCGGCGACGCGCGGCCCGGCTGGAAGGTGCTGCGCGTGCTCGGCAACGAACTGGGGCTGCCGGGTTTCGATTACGAGACGCCGGAAGCGGTGCGCGCCGAGGCGATTCCGGCCGATGTCGCCGCGCGGCTGTCGAACGCGACCACGCTGACGCCGGCGCTCGTGCGGCCGACGGGCGGCACGCAGCGCATCGCCGACGTGCCGATCTATTTCGTCGACGCCATCGTGCGGCGCGCCGAGTCGCTGCAGAACACGCGCGACGCGCGGCCGCCGAAGGCGAGTGCGAACGCCGCGACGCTGGCGCGCTTCGGACTGGCGCCCGGCGCCAAGGCACGGGTCGTGCAGGCTGGCGCCCGGCGCGAGGCGGCCGCGTTGCTCGAGTGCGCGCTCGACGAGCGGCTGCCTGACGGCGTCGTGCGCGTGCCCGCCGCACACGCCGCGACCGCCACGCTGGGTGCGATGTTCGGACCGATCGCGTTGGAGCGGGCGTGATGAACGGCGTGCTCGAGTTCGGCAACGAGGTGTTCGGCGGCGCGTGGCCGACGGTGTGGACGCTCGCGAAGATCGTCGCGATCGTGCTGCCGCTGCTGGTGGTGGTCGCGTATCTGACGCTGTGGGAGCGCAAGCTGATCGGTTGGATGCACGTCCGGCTCGGACCCAACCGGGTCGGTTACGGCGGACTGCTGCAGCCGTGGGCCGACGCCGTCAAGCTGATCTTCAAGGAAGTCATCGCGCCGGCGCAGGCCGACAAGCCGCTGTTTTTTCTCGCGCCGGTGATGGTGATGATGCCGGCGCTCGCCGCGTGGGCGGTCGTGCCTTTCGGCCCGGGTCTGGTGCTGGCGGACATCAACGCCGGGCTGCTGTTCGTGATGGCGATCACTTCGGTCGGCGTCTACGGCGTGATCATCGCCGGCTGGGCGTCGAACTCGAAGTACGCCTTCCTCGGCGCGATGCGCGCGGCCGCGCAGATGGTCAGCTACGAGCTGGCGATGGGCTTCGTGCTGGTGACCGTGCTGCTCGTGGCGGGCACGCTGAACATGAGCGGAATCGTCAACGGCCAGAACACCGGCTACTTCGCCGAACGCGGCCTGAACTTCCTGTCGTGGAACTGGCTGCCGCTGCTGCCGCTGGCGGTGATCTACGTCGTGGCGAGCGTGGCCGAGACCAATCGCCATCCGTTCGACGTGGTCGAGGGCGAGAGCGAGATCGTCGCCGGCCACATGATCGAGTATTCGGGGATGAGCTTCGCGGTGTTCTTCCTCGCCGAATACGCGAACATGATCCTGCTGTCGACGCTCGCGACGATCATGTTCCTCGGCGGCTGGGCTGCGCCGGTCAATCTGGAAATCCTGTTGGGCGTGGATTTTCCCGCGTGGTTCGACGGGCTGGCGAACTGGTTCTGGCTGTTCGTGAAGGCGTTTTTCGTCGTGTCGCTGTTCATCTGGTTCCGCGCGTCGTTCCCGCGCTACCGCTACGACCAGATCATGCGGCTCGGCTGGAAGGTCTTCATCCCGATCACGCTGGTCTGGCTCGTGGTGGTCGCGGTGTGGATGCAAACGCCGTTGAACATCTGGAAGGCCGGGTGATCATGGAAGCCGTGCGCGAGTTCTTCGGCAGTCTGCTGTTGCGCGAGCTGCTCAAGGGCATGGCGCTGACCGGGCGCTACCTGTTCGCGCGCAAGATCACGATCCAGTACCCGGAAGAAAAGACGCCGCTGTCGCCGCGCTTCCGCGGGCTGCACGCGCTGCGCCGCTATCCGAACGGCGAGGAGCGCTGTATCGCCTGCAAGCTGTGCGAGGCGGTCTGCCCGGCGCTGGCGATCACGATCGAGAGCGAACAGCGCGCCGACGGCACGCGCCGCACGACCCGTTACGACATCGACCTGACCAAGTGCATCTTCTGCGGATTCTGCGAAGAGAGCTGCCCGGTCGACTCGATCGTCGAGACGCACATCCATGAATACCACGGCGAAAGTCGCGGCGACCTGTATTACACGAAGGAAATGCTGCTCGCGGTCGGCGACCGCTACGAAAGGGAGATCGCCGCGGCGCGCGCCGAGGACGCGCGCTACCGGTAGGCGGCCGCCGCCCGAAGGCACCCGGATGGATACCAAGACCACCCTGTTCATTGTGTTCTCCGCAATTCTGCTGGTCGCCGCGGTGCGCGTGATCACCGCGCGCAACCCCGTGCACGCGGTGCTTTTTCTGGTGCTGTCGTTCTTCTCGGCGGCTGCGCTATGGATGCTCGCGCGCGCGGAATTCCTCGCGATCGCGCTGGTTTTGGTCTACGTCGGCGCAGTGATGGTGCTGTTCCTGTTCGTCGTGATGATGCTCGACATCAACGTCGACCGGCTGCGGCAGGGCTTCTGGCGCCATCTGCCGCTCGCCGGTTTCGTCGCCGCGCTGATCGTGCTGCAACTGTGGCTCGTGCTCTCGCACGGGCGCTGGCAGACGATGACCGAGCCGGGCGCGGGGATCCGCGAAGCGAACAACATCGAGGCGCTCGGGCGGCTGACTTTCACCGAGTACGTCTATCCGCTGCAGGTGGCCGGCGTCATCCTGCTGGTGGCGATCATCGCAGCGATCGCGCTGACGCTGCGCCGGCGCAAGGACACGAAGTACCAGGACCCGTCGCGCCAGGTGAAGGTCAGGCGCGACGAGCGGGTGCGGCTGGTGCCGATGCCGGCCGACGCCGAAGGCCGGCAGACCGCCGCAACCCCGGCGAAGAAGGGTTGAGGACGGGCGCGAAGAGAGGGGAAAGAACAACGATGGTTTCGCTGTCCTGGTACCTGGGCGTCGGCGCGCTGCTGTTCGCGATCAGCGTGATCGGCATCTTCCTGAACCGCAAGAACCTGATCGTGCTGCTGATGGCGATCGAGCTGATGCTGCTCGCCGTCAACACCAACTTCATCGCGTTCTCGCACTACCTCGGCGATTTCCACGGGCAGGTGTTCGTCTTCTTCATCCTGACCGTCGCGGCCGCCGAATCGGCGATCGGCCTGGCGATCCTGGTCGTTCTGTTCCGCAACCTGTCGACGATCAACGTCGACGAGCTCGATGCATTGAAGGGCTGAAATGACCTCGATGCAGAAGCTCTACCTGCTCGTTCCGCTGGCGCCGCTGGCGGGCGCGATCCTGGCGGGCCTGGGCGGCCGCGTGCTCGGACGCGCCGGCAGCCACACGGTGACGATCTTCGGCGTGCTGGTCGCGACGATCGCCTCGGCACTCGTGTTCGTCGACGTCGTCTACCGCGGTCATACCTTCAACGGCAACGTCTACACGTGGTCGACCGTCGGCGACCTGACGCTCGCGATCGGCTTCCTGATCGACCCGCTGACCGCGCTGATGATGCTGGTGGTCAGCTTCGTCTCGCTGATGGTGCACGTCTACACGATCGGCTACATGGCCGACGATCCCGGCTACCAGCGCTTCTTCTCGTACATCGCGCTCTTCACCTTCTCGATGCTGATGCTGGTGATGAGCAACAACTTCCTGCAGCTTTTCTTCGGCTGGGAGGCCGTGGGCCTCGTCTCGTACCTGCTGATCGGCTTCTGGTACAAGCGGCCGACGGCGATCCACGCGAACCTCAAGGCCTTCCTCGTCAACCGCGTCGGCGACTTCGGCTTCATCCTCGGCATCGGGCTCGTGTTCGCGTACTTCGGCACGCTCGACTACACCGCGGTGTTCAAGGCCGCGCCGGACCTGGCCGCCGGGGGCGCGACGCTGCCCGGCACCGACTGGGCGCTGATCACGGTGATCTGCGTCTGCCTGTTCATCGGCGCGATGGGCAAGAGCGCGCAGTTCCCGCTGCACGTCTGGCTGCCCGACTCGATGGAAGGCCCGACGCCGATCTCGGCGCTGATCCACGCCGCGACGATGGTGACCGCGGGCATCTTCATGGTCGCGCGCATGTCGCCGCTGTTCGAGCTGTCGGAGGCGGCGCTGTCGTTCGTCATCGTGATCGGCGCGATCACGGCGCTGTTCATGGGCTTCCTCGGCATCGTGCAGAACGACATCAAGCGCGTGGTCGCCTATTCGACGCTGTCGCAACTCGGCTACATGACGGTCGCGCTCGGGGCTTCGGCGTATTCGGTCGCGATCTTCCACCTGATGACGCATGCGTTCTTCAAGGCGCTGCTGTTCCTCGCGGCAGGCTCGGTGATCATCGGTCTGCACCACGACCAGGACCTGCGCAACATGGGCGGGCTGCGCAAGTACATGCCGGTCACCTGGATCACCTCGCTGATCGGCTCGCTCGCGCTGATCGGAACGCCGTTTTTCTCCGGCTTCTATTCGAAGGACAGCATCATCATCGCGACCGGCGCGGCGACCGTTCCGGGCAGCGGCTTTGCGTACTTCGCGGTGACGGCCGGCGTGTTCGTCACCGCGTTTTACTCGTTCCGCATGTACTTCCTCGCGTTCCACGGCAACGAGCGCTTCGGCCACGCGCACCACGAGCATCACGAGGACGAGGAACCGACCGGCGACCACCATCACGGGCTGGCACCGGGCGAAAAACCGCGCGAGTCGCCGGCGGTCGTGACGATTCCGCTGATCCTGCTTGCGATCCCGTCGGTGGTGATCGGCTTCGTCGCGGTCGACAAGCTGCTGTTCGGCGACTTCTTCCGCGATGCGATCTTCGTCGACGCCAAGGCGCACCCGGCGCTGGGCGTGCTGCGCGAGCACTTCCAGGGCGCGACCGCGATGGCGCTGCACGGCTTCGTCACACTGCCGTTTTTCCTGGCGCTCGCGGGCGTCGCGCTCGCATGGCTTTTCTACCTGAAGCGGCCGGACATCCCGGCGACGCTCGCGCAGCGCTATTCGGCGCTGTACGCGCTGCTGGTCAACAAGTACTACCTTGACCGCCTCAACGAGATCGTGTTTGCCGGCGGCGCGCGCGCGATCGGCCGCGGACTGTGGAAGGGCGGCGACGTCGCGCTGATCGACGGTGCCGCGGTCAACGGCTCGGCGCGGCTCGTCGGCTGGGCGGCCGGCGTGATCCGCTTCGTGCAATCCGGCTACATCTACCACTACGCGTTCGCGATGCTGATCGGCATCGCGATCGTGCTGTTCTTCTTCCTGACGCTGCCCTACGTCTGGCCGGCGCTGACGGCGCGGTGAGGGCGGGCGCCGATGCAGACGATGACGCCCTGGCTGAGCCTCGCGATCTGGATCCCGATCGCCGCGGGCCTGTTCCTGCTCGCGGTCGGGCGCGACCGCAGCGCCGCGCTGGTCAAGACCGTCGCGCTCGCCGGCAGCCTGCTCGGGCTGCTGGTCACGATCCCCCTTTACACGCAGTTCGATGTGGCGCAGGCCGGGCTGCAGTTCGTCGAGAAGGCCGGGTGGATCGAGCGGCTCAACGCGCACTACCACCTGGGCGTGGACGGCATCTCGGTGTGGTTCGTCGTGCTGACCGCGTTCATGACGGTGCTCGTCGTGATCGCCGGCTGGGACGTGATCGAGCAGAAGGTCGCGCAGTACAACGCGGCCTTCCTGATCCTTTCGGGACTGATGATCGGCGTGTTCGCCGCCGCCGACGGGCTGCTGTTCTACGTGTTCTTCGAGGCCACGCTGATCCCGATGTACATCATCATCGGCATCTGGGGCGGGCCGAACCGCGTCTACGCCGCGTTCAAGTTCTTCCTGTACACGCTGGCCGGCTCGCTGCTGATGCTGGTCGCCTTCGTGTACCTGTACTACACGGCGGGCGGCAGCTTCGATCTGGCCGCCTGGCACGAGCTGAAGATCCCGCTCGCGGCGCAGATCCTGCTGTTCCTCGCGTTCTTCGCTTCGTTCGCGGTCAAGGTGCCGATGTGGCCGGTGCACACCTGGCTGCCCGACGCGCACGTCGAGGCGCCCACGGGCGGATCGGTGATCCTGGCGGCGATCATGCTGAAGCTCGGCGCGTACGGTTTCGTGCGCTTCTCGCTGCCGATCACGCCGGACGCGTCGCACGAGCTGGCGTGGTTCATCGTCGCGCTGTCGCTGATCGCGGTCGTCTACGTCGGCTTCGTCGCGCTGGTGCAGACCGACATGAAGAAGCTGGTCGCGTACAGCTCGATCGCGCACATGGGATTCGTGACGCTCGGCTTCTTCATCTTCAGTCAGATCGGCGTCGAGGGCGCGCTCGTGCAGATGCTTTCGCACGGCTTCGTCTCCGGCGCGCTGTTCCTGTGCATCGGCGTGATGTACGACCGCATGCACAGCCGCAACATCGCTGACTACGGCGGCGTGGTCAACACGATGCCCAGGTTCGCCGCGCTGATGATGCTGTTCGCGATGGCCAACTCGGGATTGCCGGCGACCAGCGGCTTTGTCGGCGAGTTCATGGTCATCCTTGGTGCGGTCAAGCACAACTTCTGGATCGGCGCGGCCGCCGCGCTGACGCTGATCCTGGGCGCGGCTTACTCGCTGTGGATGTACAAACGCGTGATCTTCGGCGAGATCGCGAACCCGCGCGTGGCCGCGCTGACCGATTTGAACGCGCGCGAATTCATCGTGCTGGCGCTGCTCGCGGTCGCGGTGCTGGGCATGGGCGTCTATCCGAAACCGTTCACCGACCTGATGCACGCATCGGTCGCCGACCTGCTGCAGCACGTCGCGCAGTCCAAGCTGCCCGCGCCGGCCGTGCTGGGCGGAAACGGAGGCGGGTGAGGACACCATGGACAAGCTGAACCTCTTTGCCGCCGCGCCCGAGATCGCGCTCGCCGCCGCCGCCGGCGTGATCATGCTCGCCGATCTGTTCATCTCAGATGCCCGGCGCAACGCCACCTATGCGCTGACGCTCGCCGCACTCGTGCTCGTTGCGGCCGTCTGTGCCTTTTTTCTAAGCAATGACGTGGTGCAGTACGCCTTTGGCGGGATGTACGTGACTGACCCGCTGGCCAACGTGCTGAAGCTCTTTGCCGTGCTGTGCACCGCGCTGACGCTGGTCTACGCACAGGGGTACGCGCGCGACCGCGGCATCTGGAAGGGGGAGATCTTCTCGCTTGCGCTGTTCGTGCTGCTCGGCATCTTCGTGATGATCTCGGCGAACAACCTGCTGGTGATCTACCTCGGGCTGGAGCTGCAGGCGCTCGCGTTGTACGCGCTGGTCGCACTGCGGCGCGACGACGCCCGCGCGACCGAGGCGGCGATGAAGTACTTCGTGCTGGGTGCGCTCGCCTCGGGTTTCCTGCTGTACGGCATGTCGATGCTGTACGGAGCGGCCGGCACGCTCGATCTGAACGATCTGGCGCGGCGCATCGCCGGCGGCCAGGTGGCGAGCCGCCCGGCGCTGGTGCTCGGCACCGTGTTCGTCGTCGCCGGACTGGGCTTCAAGTTCGGCGCGGTGCCTTTCCACATGTGGGTGCCCGACGTGTATCACGGCGCGCCCACCCCGGTGACGGTGCTGATCGGTTCGGCGCCGAAGATCGCTGCGTTCGCGATCGCGTTCCGGCTGCTGGTCGAAGGGCTGCTGCCGCTGGCGGTCGACTGGCAGAAGATGCTCGTCGTGCTCGCGGTCGGCTCGCTCGCGATCGGCAACGTCACCGCGATCGCGCAGAGCAACCTCAAGCGCATGCTGGCGTACTCGACGATCGGGCAGATGGGGTTCGTGCTGCTCGCGATGCTGTCGGGTGTCGTCGGCGGCGACACGATGTCGACCGCCAACGCGTACAGCGCCGCGATGTTCTACGTGATCACCTACGCGATCACCACCCTCGGCACCTTCGGCATCATCATGCTGCTGGCGCGGCAGGGCTTCGAGGCCGAGGAAATCGCGGACCTGCGCGGCCTGAACAGGCGCAGCCCGTGGTACGCGTTCGTGATGCTGCTGCTGATGTTCTCGCTCGCCGGCGTGCCGCCGACGGTCGGCTTCTACGCCAAGCTCGTCGTGCTGCAGGCGCTGCTCGGCAGCGGCATTACGACCGGCATGGTCTGGCTCGCGGTGATCGCCGTGCTGTTCTCGCTGGTCGGCGCGTTCTACTACCTGCGGGTGGTCAAGGTGATGTACTTCGACGAGCCGGCCGATTTGACGCCGATCGTCGCCGCGCAGGACATGCGGGTGGCGCTGTCGGCCAACGGCGCGTTCGTGCTGGTGCTCGGTGTGATTCCGCAGTATCTGCTCGCATTGTGTGCGAACGCGATGATCAGAACGCTCGGCGGATAGCATCGTGAGCGACCTGCCCGCGTCCGTCGATCCGCTCGCCGAGGAAACGCTCGAGTCGACGCTGGTGTTCGACGGCGTGCTGCTGAAGGTCTACTCGGACCAGGTGCGCTGCGCGGACGGGCACATCGCCACGCGCGAGTACCTGCGGCATGCGGGCGCGGTCATGGTGATTCCGCTGCTCGACGACGGCCACGTCGTGCTCGAGCGCCAGTACCGCTATCCGGCGCGCCGCAGCTTCACCGAGTTTCCGGCCGGCAAGATCGATCCGGGCGAAGGCCTCCTTGCGTGCGCGCAGCGCGAGCTGCTGGAAGAGACCGGCTACAGCGCGGCCGAGTGGATCTACCTCGGCGGCTTCTACAACGCGATCGGCTACTGCGACGAGAAGATCGAGGTCTACCTCGCGCGCGGGCTCAAGCGCGAGCGCGAACCGAACAACGACGCCGGCGAGGTGCTCGAAGTCTTCACCGCGCCGTGGGAGGAGCTGCTCGAATGGGTGCGCGAGGGCAGCGTCACCGACGTCAAGACGATCGTCGGCGTCTACTGGCTGGAACGCTACCTGGCCGGGGACTGGGAAAAGTCGGCGTCGTGAGTCGGCGGTTCGGCCGGCGCTAGGCGAGTGATCGAGATCGACGTTCGGGCCGCCGCCGTCGGCCAGGCCGGTCGTCGGCGGGACCCACCGCTCGTTCGAATCCTCGTCGAGCGCAAACCGCGGCTTTCGCCCCCGGGCCGCGCGAGCGCGCTGCCGCCACGGTGGGCGGAGCACTCTATCAGCGCGGCGGCGGGGCGCGATTCGGCCTCAGCCGCGCGTGCAGGTCGTCGATGAAGGCGCGCGCGGGTCGCGACAACGGCCGATCGCGACGCCACACCAGATGCCACATTCGCCGCAGCGGAAAGCCGCTCACGGGCAGCTCGGTCAGGCCCACGCGCGCCGGCGACCGGCCAAGCGTATGGCGCGAGAGGATGGCGAGTCCCAGTCCCGCGGCGACCGCGTGCTTGATGGCTTCGTTGCTGCCGAGCGCCATTCGGGGCGGCCAGTCCACACCACGCTCGGCAAGGTACTGGTCGGTGGCGAGCCGCGTCCCTGAGCCCGGCTCACGCGTCAGCCGCGGCTCCCGCAGCAAATCGGCCAGGTGCAAGCGCCGCCGGCGGGTCAGCGGATGGCGGGTCGGCGCGACGACCACCAACGGATTTTCGAGAAACGGCCAGCGCTCGAGCTGCAGCTCATCGGGCGGCAGCATCATCGCGGCGAGCTCGTCGTCGCCGCGGGCCAGGCGGCGGACGACCTCATCGCGATTCTCGACCGCCAGCTCGATCGTGATGCCAGGGTAGGCGCGCGCAAACGGACCGAGCAGATCGGGCAGGAAGTACTCGGTCGTCGTCACCGCGGCAATGCGCAGCCAGCCACGCTTCAGCCCGTGGCGCTGCGCCACCTCCTCCTCCAAGCGGGCCCAGCAGTCGAACATTTCGCGCGCAGTGGCGAGCAGCAGCGCGCCGTCGTCCGTCAGTTGCAGTCTGCGCCCGCGCAGCGCGAACAGCTGCATACCGACGGCCTCCGACAAGGCACGCAACTGCGTCGAGACGGTGGGCTGCGCCATATGCAGCGCCGCCGCCGCCTTGCCGACGCCGCCGAGGCGGACCACCGCCTCGAAGGTGCGCAGCTGTGCCAGCGTGGCGCGGTTTGGCGCGGCCTTGATCATCGTGAATCTCGATACAACAAATCAAAAAATATCATTTTTCAGCATCAAGACGGCAACCTACGATCAACGCCGTTTGAGTGAAATCACGACACGCGGAGCGTCTTATGCCAGACAAAGTCCCCGTGACCGTCGCGTACGGCGACGGCATCGGACCGGAAATCATGACCGCCGTGCTGCGGGTGCTCGATGCCGCCGGCGCCTGTATCGAGGTCGAGCCGATCGAGATCGGCGAAAAGGTGTACCGCGCGGGGCACACGAGCGGTATTGCCCCCGACGGCTGGGCGAGTCTGCGGCGGACCAGGGTGTTTCTCAAGGCACCGATCACGACGCCATCCGGCGACGGCTACAAGAGCCTGAACGTCACGATTCGAAAGACGCTCGGTCTGTACGCGAACGTGCGCCCGTGCATCAGCTATCACCCGTTCGTGCCGACGCGGCATCCGACGATGGACGTGACGATCATCCGCGAGAATGAAGAGGATCTGTACGCCGGCATCGAGCACCGGCAGACCGACGAGGTGTTCCAGTGTCTGAAGCTGATCACGCGGCCCGGCTGCGAGCGCATCGTGCGCTACGCCTTCGAGTACGCGCGAGTCCACGGCCGCAGGAAGGTCACCTGCATGACCAAGGACAACATCATGAAGATGACCGACGGGCTGTTTCGCAGCGTGTTCGAACGGGTCGCCGGCGAGTACCCGGGCATCGAGGCCGAGCACCAGATCATCGACATCGGCGCGGCGCGCCTGGCGACGCGCCCGGAGCGCTTCGACGTGATCGTCACGCCGAACCTTTACGGCGACATTCTGTCCGACGTCGCCGCCGAGCTGACCGGTTCCGTGGCGCTGGCCGGCAGTGCCAACGTCGGCGAGCAGGTTTCGATGTTCGAGGCGATCCACGGCAGCGCGCCCGACATCGCCGGCAAAGGCGTCGCCAACCCGTCGGGGCTGTTGCTCGCGGCCGTGATGATGCTGGTACACATCCGCCAGGGGGCGGTGGCGGCGAAGGTGCACAACGCGTGGCTGAAGACGATCGAGGACGGCGTGCGCACGGCCGAGATCGCCGGTACCGCGATCGGCCGGCCGTTCGGCAGCATGGACTTCGCCGACGCCGTGATCGAGCGGCTCGGTCAGCGGCCGGAGAAACTCAAGCCCGTCGAGTACTCCGACGAACGGGAATCATGGACCGCGCCGCACCTGACCTACGCCCGCCCGGCGCCGGCGCGCAAGGCGATCGTCGGCGTCGATGTGTTCGTGCACGCGGGCGACTGCACGCCGGCCCAGCTCGCCGAGCGCCTGCGAACGCTGGAGCGGCAGCCGGCGCCGGTGGGATTCGCGCTGCAGATGATCACCAATCGCGGCGTGAAAGTCTGGCCCGACGGATTGCCCGAGACGTTCTGCACGGACCACTGGCGGTGCCGCTTCGTCGGCGTGGACGCCGAGGGTAGGGAGCGCGAAGTCCGACGCGCCGACATCGTCGGGCTGCTGCGGCGCCTGGACCTCGGCGGTGTGGACTTCATCAAGACCGAAAACCTGTGCACCTTCGACGGCGAGGTGGGCTACGCGCTCGGTCAAGGGCAGTGAATCACGGCCACCGGTCGCCCCCTTCACATGTTGGGATAGTTCGGTCCGCCGCCGCCCTCGGGCACGACCCACACGATGTTCTGCGTCGGGTCCTTGATGTCGCAGGTCTTGCAGTGCACGCAGTTCTGGAAGTTGATCTGTAGCCGGTCCTGTCCGTCGCTCTTGACGAACTCGTAGACGCCTGCCGGGCAGTAACGGCTCTCGGGGCCCGCGTACTTCGCCAGGTTGATTGCGACCGGCACCGTCGGATCTTTCAGCTTCAGGTGCGCGGGCTGGTTCTCTTCGTGGTTGGTGTTCGACAGGAACACCGACGACAGCTTGTCGAACGTGAGCGCGTTGTCGGGCTTCGGATATACGATCGGCGCGCATTCCGCCGCCGGCTTGAGCTTCTCGTGATCGGCCTTCGTTCGGTGCAGCGTCCACGGCGCCTTGCCGCGGAAGACCAACTGGTCGATGCCCCACATCACGGCGCCCAGGTACAGCCCCTTGTCGAGCCATGGCTTGAAGTTGCGCGCCCGATACAGCTCGTCGTACAGCCATGACGATCCGAAGGCGGCCGGGTACGCCGCGAGTTCGTCGCGCGCGCGTCCGCTCGCGAGCGCTTCGAACGCCGCCTCGGCGGCAAGCATGCCGCTCTTGATCGCCGCGTGCGAGCCTTTGATGCGCGGCGCGTTCAGGAAGCCCGCATCGCAGCCGATCAGCGCGCCGCCGGGAAAAACGAGCTTCGGCAGCGACTGGATGCCGCTGGCGTTGATCGCGCGCGCGCCGTAGGCGACGCGCTTGCCGCCCTTGAGGAACGTGCGGATGGCCGGATGCGTCTTGTAGCGCTGGAACTCCTGGAACGGCTCCAGATAGGGGTTCTCGTAGCCGAGACCGACCACCAGCCCGATCGAGACCTGGTGGTTCTCGAAGTGGTACACGAAGCCGCCGCCGTAGGTGTTCGCATCGAGCGGCCAGCCGGCGCTGTGCACGACCAGCCCCGGCACGTGTTTCGCCGGCTCGATCTCCCACACCTCCTTGAGGCCGATGCCCCAGGTCTGAGGATCGCGACCCTCCATCAGCCGGTAGCGCTCGAGGATCTGTTTGCCCAGATGACCACGCGCGCCTTCGGCGAACAGCGTGTACTTGCCGAGCAGCTCCACGCCGGGCTGGAAGTTGGCGGTCGGCTGCCCGTCGCGGCCGACGCCCATGTCGCCGGTGGCTACGCCGCGCACCGCACCGCGCTCGTCGTACAGCACTTCGGCTGCCGCGAAGCCCGGGAAGATCTCGACGCCGAGCGCTTCGGCCTGCTGACCCAGCCAGCGCACGACGTTGCCCAGGCTGACGATGTAGTAGCCGTCATTGATGAAGCAGTCGGGCAGCAGCCAGTGCGGGTTGTAGTAGGCCCGCTTCTCCGTGAGGATGTAAAAACGGTCCTCCGTGACCTGGGTGTTCAGCGGCGCGCCGCGCTCCTTCCAGTCGGGGATCAGCTCGTTGAGCGCGATCGGGTCCATCACCGCGCCGGACAGGATGTGCGCACCGATCGCCGAGCCCTTTTCGAGCACGCAGACGCTGACCTCGCTGCCCTTGTCGACGGCGAGCTGCTTGAGCCGGATCGCCGCGGCCAGTCCTGCAGGCCCGCCGCCGACGATGACGACGTCGTAGTCCATGCTTTCGCGCTGAACGTCCTGCATGCCGGCTCCGGTCGGTCTTTCGGATGGCGGATTGTCGACAAGTTCGTTAGAGCCCGCAATCGAGTGTGCGATCATCCGCCGCGCACGCGAGGCGGACCGACATGCAGACCAATCTAAAGGAAAAGATCGCGCTGGTGACCGGCGCAAGCAGCGGGCTGGGAGCGCAGTTTGCGCGCACGCTGGCGGCCAACGGCGCGCTGGTCGTGCTGGCCGCGCGCCGCGTCGAGCGGCTGAAAGACCTGCGCGCCGAAATCGAGGCCGAAGGCGGCGCCGCCGATGTCGTCGCGATGGACGTGACCGACCTCGACTCGGTCGCGGCCGCAGTGGCGAGAATCGAGTCCGCCAACGGACCGATCGACATCCTGGTTAACAACTCGGGCGTGTCGACGACGCAGCGGCTGGTCGACGTGAGTACCGTCGACTTCGATCACGTGTTCGGCACGAACGTCAAGGGCGCGTTTTTCGTTGCGCAGGAAGTTGCCAAGCGCATGATTGCGCGCTCGCGCCAGCAACAGGACTTCCGCGGCCGCATCGTCAACATCGCATCGGTCGCCGGGCTGAAGGTCGTCCCGCACATCGGCCTGTACTGCATGAGCAAGTCCGCCGTGATCCAGATGACGCGCGCGCAGGCGCTCGAATGGGGCCGCTACGGCATCAACGTCAATGCGATCTGTCCCGGCTACATTCGCACCGAGATCAACGATGCGCACTGGGGCACCGAGGCCGGGCAGAAACTGATCGCGATGCTGCCGCGCCGGCGCGTCGGCACGCCCGACGACCTGGACTCGGTGCTGCTGATGCTGGTGGCGGACGAGTCGCAGTTCATCAACGGCGCCGTGATCGCCGCCGACGACGGCCTGTCGGTGACGTGACGCTCCCGCAACCCGGTCTGCCGCACCACACATGAACCCCGACGTTCGCCCGGGCGACGAGACGCCAACGACGATCAAAGTGTTCACCTTCGAGACCCGGCCGCGCCGGAGCGACATCGGCGCAACGCCGCGAGCGTTTCACACGGGACCCGTGGCGCCATGGCACCCGGCGCAGTCATCCAGACCATGAAGGAGTTCATCTGCGAGATTCCCCTGCGCTGGGGCGACATGGATGCCATGGCGCACCTGAACAACGTCCAGTACTTCCGCCTGATGGAAGAGGCGCGCATCCGCTGGTTTGCGCAGTTCGGTTTCCCGACGCTGCCGAGCGGCGAAGCGCCGATCCTCGCCCACGCCGCGTGCGACTTCGTCAAGGCGATGAGCTATCCGGGCACCGCGGTGGTCAAGCAGGTCGTCACGCGCCTTGGCCGCTCGAGCGTGGAAATGTCGATCGTGATCGAACGCAGCGACGAACCCGGCGTCGCCTACGCCACCGGCCGCACGGTCATCGTGTGGTACGACTACCGCGCCGGCCGCTCGGCACCCTGGCCGGAGCACGTGCGGGCGGCGCTTGGCTCGCCCGCTGCGCCGTAAAATCGCGCCGACGGCGCGCGGTGGCCGCGCCGAGTGGCGTGCCGAACGCATCGACAGTTCCGTTGGAGGTGTGAGTGAACAAGATCTACCCTTCGGCTGCGGCCGCGCTGGCGGACGTGGTCAAGGACGGCCAGACCTTGGCCGTGGGCGGTTTCGGCCTGTGCGGCATTCCGGAGGCGCTGATCGTCGCGCTGCGCGATTCGGGAGTACGGAACCTGACCTGCGTCAGCAACAACGCCGGCGTCGACGGATTCGGCCTGGGGCTGCTGCTCGCCACGCGCCAGATCAGGAAGATGATTTCGTCGTACGTCGGCGAGAACAAGGAATTCGAGCGGCAGTATCTGGCCGGCGAGCTCGAACTGGAGTTCACGCCGCAGGGAACGCTGGCCGAGCGCATGCGCGCCGGCGGTGCCGGCATCCCGGCGTTCTTCACCCGTACCGGCGTGGGCACGCTCGTCGCCGAGGGCAAGCCGACGATGGTGTTCGATGGCGTCTGGGGCAACCACGAATACGTGATGGAGCGCTCGATCCGCGCCGACGTGTCGCTGGTCAAGGCGTGGAAGGCCGACAAGCAGGGCAACCTCGTCTATCGCAAGACCGCGCGCAATTTCAATCCGGTCGTCGCGATGTGCGGCAAGGTGACGATTGCCGAGGTCGAGCGCATCGTCGAAAACGGCGAGATCGATCCGGATCACGTGCACACGCCCGGCATCTTCGTGCAACGGCTCGTGCTCAACCCGAATCCGGAAAAGCGGATCGAGAACCGCACCGTGCGCTCGAAGTGAACTGGAGAGATCGACATGGCCTGGACCAGAGAACAGATGGCCGCGCGGGCCGCACAGGAGCTGAAAGACGGCTACTACGTCAACCTCGGCATCGGGCTGCCGACGCTGGTGTCGAACTACATCCCGCCGGGCATCGACGTGATGCTGCAGTCGGAAAACGGGCTGCTTGGCATCGGTCCGTTCCCGACCGAAGACGAGATCGACCCGGACCTGATCAACGCCGGCAAGCAGCTCGTCACCGCGCTGCCGGGATCGAGCTTTTTCTCGAGCGCGGACTCGTTTGCGATGATCCGCGGCGGCCACATCAACCTCGCGATCCTCGGCGCGATGCAGGTCAGCGAAAAGGGCGATCTGGCCAACTGGATGATCCCCGGAAAACTCGTCAAGGGCATGGGCGGGGCGATGGATCTCGTGGCCGGCGTAGAGCGTGTGGTGGTGCTGATGGAGCACTGTGCCAAGAACGGCGAGCACAAGATCCTGCAGCGGTGCACGCTGCCGCTGACTGGCAAGGGCGTGGTCAACCGCATCATCACCGACCTCGGCGTATTCGACGTGACGGAGGACGGACTGAAAGCGGCGGAGCTGGCTCCGGGCGTGGCCCCGGAAGAAGTGCGTTTGAAGACCGGCTGTCACGTGCATCTGTCGCACTTGGTGACGACCGCGTGAGCGTGGTGTTGGGCGGTGCGTCGTGCTGCATGCGACCGCGACATCGCCCTGCCTGGCGCAATGAAGCTGGATCCGGCGCTTGCCCGCGCGCCGTCATTTCGATCCGACGCTCCGCGGCACTCCGAGCCGGCCACTCGCGTTACTCCGAGCGTCCGCCTTGGGTTGGGGCGAGGCATCGTCGCCACTCGCAAGGTCAAGATCCCTCGCGGTGCTCGGGATGACAAGTCTGGCGCTCGGCGTGACCGAACCGGCGCTCGGGGTGAGCGAGCCGGTGCTCGGGGTGAGCGAGCCGGTGCTCGGCGTCACCGAGTCGGCGCTCGGGGTGACAAGTCCGACGCCGGGGGTGAGCGTGCCTCTGCCCGGGATGACCGTGCTGTTTCCCGATTGTTACGAGTCCACGCCCGAGTTCCGAACGCCCCCGGCGGCGTGCGCGGCGACGGACGATCGGTACGGAGCCGCAGTTGCCACGACGCGCAAGAGACGGGCGTCCAAGCCCGCCTTACGGCGTTCGCGGCGGCCTTGAACGGCGGTTTTGATGATGAGCGCGCCCAACCGCTTCGGCGAGCACGAGCACGGCGACGGCGCGTACACGCACCGGTCGCGCCCGCATGGTGCGCGGCCGCTCGCGATCGCCGTCGGCCTGACGCTCGGCTACGCGTTCATCGAAGTCCTGGGCGGGCTGTGGTCGGGCTCGCTCGCGCTGCTCGCCGATGCCGGTCACATGGCGACCGACTCGGCCGCGCTGCTGTTCGCGCTTGCGGCCAACATCGTCGCGCGCCGGCCGGTGTCGGACCGGCACTCGTTCGGGCTGGCCCGCGTCGAGGTGATCGCCGCGTTCGTCAACGCGCTCGCGATGCTCGGCGTGGTGGCCTGGATCTTCTACGAGGCCGCCGATCGGTTGCGCAGCCCGGTGCCGGTCAAAGGGCTCGGCGTGTTCGCGATCGCCGGCGTCGGGCTGCTGATCAACGTCGCAGTCGCCTGGACGCTGTCGAAGGATCGCGACAACCTGAATACGCGCGCCGCGTTCATCCACGTGCTCGGCGACCTGCTCGGCTCGGTCGCGGCGATCGCGGCCGGCTTGATCATCTATTTCGGCGGTCCGCTGGTCGCGGACCCGCTGCTGTCGATGTTCGTCGCGGCGCTGATCCTGCGATCGACCTTCGGCGTGCTGCGCGAGACGACCTTCGTGTTGCTCGACAGCGTGCCGCGCGGGGTCGACTACCACAAGGTCGGGCGGTCGCTCGCGCAGATTCCGGGCGTGCTGTCGGTGCACGATCTGCACGTCTGGTCGATGGTGCCTGGCCGCAGTGCGATGTCGGCGCACGTGCTGGTCGACGACATCGAACGCTGGCCGGTCGTACTGCACCAGGCGCGCCACATCCTGCGGCGCGACTTCGGGATCGATCACATCACGCTGCAGCCGGAATGGCTGCGCAAAGATGCGCCCGAAGCGGCGATCCCGCTCAGGCGATCTTCCTGACGAGCCACAGCACCCCCATCAGCACCGGCTGGTGCACGAGGTAGACGGTCAGGCTCCAGACGCCGAGAAAGGCGAGCCAGCGCGGCGGCGCTTCATTCAGCCCGCGCAGCGCGGGTACCAGCGCGAAGCCGCGCCGCTGCCACCGCGCGCCGAGCGCGACACCGATCAGTACGACGCCGATCCACGGCAACAGCGGCACGTAGTCTTCGGTGCGCGGTTTGAGCGTGACCAGTCCGACGATGTTCAGCGGCGTCGGGTTGAATGCGGCGTCCTTCACCAGCAGCCCGACCGCGATCGCTGCCGCGCCGAGCGCGAAGTTCCACGCACCGAGCGCCACCAGCGGCCGCGCGAGTACGAGCGCCGCCGCGATGAAATGCAGGATGCCGAACCAGACGTAGCGCGGCCCGAACACGAGCCACGTGCCCGCGGACACCAGCACCGCGGCACCCGCGATCTGCGCCCAGCGCGTCCAGAAGTCGCGCCAGTCGGGCTTGTACGCCATGCGCAGCACGAGGCTGACGCCGACCAGCAGCAGGAACTGCGTGACGATCGCGGTGCGCCAGGCGACCCACGGCTGATCCCGCGTCATCGCGAGCTTCACCCAGCCGAAGTAGTTCAGGTCGTAGATGAAGTGGTAGACGATCATTTGCGCGACCGCAAAACCGCGCAGCGCATCGACCAGCGGGAGGCGGGGGGGCTTGAGTGCGGACATCGACGCGCCGTGCGGGAGGCTTCCGTCGGATGCTAACCGCTCGCACGGTCTCTGCGCGGCAGGCGTGGACGGCACCCGCCGCGTGGCCTATGCTGCCCGCACGAGGCTGCCGCAGGCGGCGACACCGACCGACGCCAGACGCCGACCGAAGTGAGTGCGCGGACATGGAAACGAGCGATTGCGCAACGGGCCGCTGCCTGTGCGGCGCATTGACGTTCTCCGTCCGCTTCCCGACCAAGTGGATCGCGCACTGCCATTGCACGCTGTGCCGGCGCGCGCATGGCGCGGCGTTCGTGACGTGGGTGGGGGTCGATGAGGCGTCGTTCGAGTTGTCAGACCCGCAGCGGCTGCTGCGCTGGTACGCATCGTCGCCGGGTGCGGAGCGCGGGTTCTGCGCGCAGTGTGGCAGCACGCTGTTGTTTCGATCGCAGCGCTGGCCCGGCGAGATGCATGTCGTGCGCGCGAACTTCGACTCGCCGCTGGACCGCGCGCCGCAGGCGCACGCCTTCTACGACACCCGCGTGCCCTGGTTCGAGGTCGACGACGCGCTGCCGAAGCGGCCGGCGCCGCAGATGTGAAGTCGCGGTGCGTCCCCCGCGGCAATCAGAACGCCGAGCGCAGCAGGGCGGCGAGGTCGTTGATGCGGACGAACCACCCGCGGTGCCAGAGCAGCAACGACATCCCGGCCGCGGCCACCAGCGCCACGAGCAGCGGGCGCCGCCAGCGCTGCCAGGCGCGGCGCGCGGGGCTCGGCAAGGCACGCGCGGCGGCCGCCTCCTGCTGCTGCAACTGCATGCGCAACGCTTCGACCGGAACGCGCATCGTCAGATTCAGTGCCGACACGACGAGCTGCTGCGGCAGTTGGCCGCGCACTTCCTTGGCAAGCCCGAATGCGACCAGGCGCGCGGCGTTGCGCGGCACGCGGACTGCGTCGACACCCGGGTCCACCGCGAGGATTTCGCGCAGCGTGCGCGCGCCGTTGAGCGCGGCCAGCAAGCGGCGTTGCGGCCCGCTCAGATTCAGTTGCGGCTTCTCCAGTTCGGCCTGGCCGCGCCGCGTGCGCTCGAGCGCGACGTCGAGCGCATCGGCGGACGCCGTGCGCTGGACGCCAAGCGCGTTGGGATCGATGGACATGGCCGGCATGCGGTGGGTCGAAGTACGCGTGGACGATGCGCGGATACTAGCCGCGTTGCCACGGGATTCCGAGAGGCCGAACGGATGAGGAGTTTCTGTCGGCCGGACGTCGGAACTTTTCCGACAAGGCGAGCGAGATCGCCCGGTCCGTTTGATGTCGATCAAGACAGCCAGGCGGCGACCCCTCAAGTCGGCGCGCTTTCCTTGCGGCTGCGCGACGCGCTCGCCGCCTCGCTGCTGGTCGCACTGGCGATCGTTGCACCACCGGCGCTGCCATTCGATCTGCAGGGCCACCGCGGTGCGCGCGGACTGGCACCCGAAAACACGCTGACGGGCTTTCGCGTGGCGCTGGCGATCGGTGTTTCGACGATCGAGACCGATCTGGCGATGACTCGCGATGGCGTGCTCGTGCTCGCGCACGAGCCGCGACTGAATCCGGCGCTCGCGCGCGACACCGACGGCCGCTGGCTCGCAGCACCCGGGCCGGCCATCCGCGCCCTGACGTTCGACGAGCTCGCCCGCTACGACGTCGGCCGCATCGACCCCACGCACCACTACGCGCGCCAATGGCCGCACCAGCGACCCGCCGACGGCGAACGCGTCCCGTCGCTCGCGCAGCTGATCGAGCTGGTCAAGGCGAGCGGCGCGGCGGTGCGCCTGAACCTGGAAACGAAGCTCGCGCCCGCCGAGGCAGATGCGCCCGCCCCGGCCGAGTTCGCGCGCGCGGTCGTCGACACGTTGCGCCGCGCCGGCATGGCCGACCGCGCGACGGTGCAGTCGTTCGACTGGCGAACGCTGCTCGAGGTCAGGCGCATCGCGCCGGAGATCCCCACCTCGTGTCTGACGATCGAAGCCGAGGGTTTCGATACGGTGCGGCCGGACGCGAGTGGCGCCTCGCCATGGCACGCGGGGCTGAAGCGCGCCGACTACGGCGACTCGTTGCCGCGGCTGGTTCAGGCGGCGGGCTGCGGCACCTGGTCGATGTTCTGGCGCAATCTCACGCCGGCCGCGGCGGCCGAGGCGAAGGCGCTCGGACTGAAGCTGCTGCCGTGGACCGTCAACGAGACGGACGCAATGGCGCGCCTGATCGATCTGGGGGTGGACGGTCTGATCACCGACTACCCGAACCGGCTGCGCGCCGTGCTGGCCGAACGAGGGCTTCCGCTTCCGGCTCCCGCGACCGTCGGCGGCGGCCCGCAGCGGTGAGGCGTCGATCCGCAGTCCTCGGCCGATCGCGTTGCGTATACTGCCGCTTTACCGGTAACGCGCGCGCTGCGGCAACGCAGGCGGCATCCAACGAACATGACGAAATACGTCTTCGTTACCGGTGGCGTGGTGTCCTCCCTCGGCAAGGGCATCGCCGCCGCCTCGCTCGCCGCGATCCTCGAGTCGCGCGGCCTCAAAGTCACCCTGATCAAGCTCGACCCCTACATCAACGTCGATCCCGGCACGATGTCGCCGTTCCAGCACGGCGAAGTCTTCGTGACGGAGGACGGCGCCGAAACGGACCTGGACCTCGGTCACTACGAACGCTTCATCTCGGCGAAGATGAAGCGTGTGAACAACTTCACGACCGGCCAGATCTACGAGTCGGTCATCAAGAAGGAGCGCCGCGGCGAGTATCTCGGCAAGACGGTGCAGGTGATCCCGCACGTCACCAACGAAATCCAGGAGTTCATCGAGCGCGGCGCGAAGGCCGCGTGGGACGGTAACACCGATGTCGCGATCGTCGAGATCGGCGGCACCGTTGGCGACATCGAGTCGCTGCCGTTCGTCGAAGCGGCGCGGCAGATGAGCCTGCGGCTCGGGCGCGGCTCGTGCTGCTTCGTACACCTGACGCTGGTGCCGTTCGTTGCTTCGGCCGGCGAACTGAAGACCAAGCCGACGCAGCACAGCGTGCAGAAGCTGCGCGAGATCGGAATTTCACCCGACGTGCTGCTGTGCCGCGCCGATCGCCCGATCCCGGAGGAGGAGCGGGCCAAGATCTCGCTGTTTTCCAACGTGCCGCTGAACGCGGTGATCTCGGTGTGGGACGTGGACTCGATCTACAAGGTGCCGTCGATGCTGCACAGGCAGGGGCTGGACGAGATCGTCTGCTTCGCGCTCGGCATCGTGTCGCGGCCGGCCGACCTGTCCGTTTGGGACAGGCTCGTCTACGCGCTCGAGCATCCCGAGAACGAAGTGCGCATCGGCATGGTCGGCAAGTACGTCGACCTGTCGGACTCGTACAAGTCGCTGAACGAAGCGCTGACGCATGCGGGCATCCACACGCGCACGCGCGTGACGATCGAGTACGTCGATTCGGAGCAACTCGAGCGCGATGGCCCCGGCGCGCTGAAGAACCTGGATGCGATCCTCGTGCCGGGCGGCTTCGGCAAGCGCGGCACCGAAGGCAAGATCCGCGCGATCCAGTACGCGCGCGACAACGGCGTGCCGTATCTGGGCATCTGCCTCGGCATGCAACTGGCGACGATCGAGTTCGCGCGCAACGTGTGCGGACTGGCGGGGGCCAACTCGACCGAGTTCGATCCCGACACGCCGCATCCGGTGGTGGCGCTGATCACCGAGTGGACGGATCGCACCGGGCGCATCGAGCGGCGCAGCGACCAGTCCGATCTCGGCGGGACCATGCGGCTGGGCGCGCAGAGGTGCCCGGTCGAACCGAGCACGCTCGCCTGGCGGATCTACGGGCCCGAGGTCAACGAACGGCATCGCCATCGTTACGAAGTCAACAACGCCTACGTGCCGCAGCTCGAGGCCAAGGGCTACAAGGTGTCGGCGCGCACGCCGACCGAACAGTTGCCGGAGATCATGGAACTGCCCGCGCATCCGTTTTTCATCGGCGTGCAGTTCCACCCCGAGTTCACGTCGACGCCGCGCGCCGGGCATCCGTTGTTCAAGGCGTACATCGAAGCGGCCATCGCACAGGAACAGGCGCGGCGCAGCGCAGCGCTGCAGAAGGTCGCGTGATGAGGCCGCACCTGATCCCCTCACCCCCGACGCCTGTCCCGCCAAGCGGGCGAGGGGAGGCATTTGTGCTTCGCAGAGGTGCGCAGTGAGGCTGTGCGGTTTCGAAGTCGGACTCGACCGTCCACTGTTCCTGATCGCCGGGCCGTGCGTGGTCGAGACCGAGGCGCTGGCGCTGGACACTGCCGGCAGGCTGAAGGAGATCACTGCGTCCCTAGGCATCCCGTTCATCTACAAGTCGAGCTACGACAAGGCCAACCGCAGTTCGGGGCGGAGCTTCCGCGGGCTCGGCATCGACGAAGGGCTGCGCATCCTGGCGGAGGTCAAGCGCAAGATCGGCGTGCCGGTGCTGACCGACGTGCACGACGAGGACGAAGTGCCGGTCGCCGCCCGCGTGGTCGACGTGCTCCAGACGCCGGCGTTCCTGTGCCGGCAGACCGACTTCATCCGCGCCTGCGCCGTCAGCGGCAAGCCCGTCAACATCAAGAAGGGCCAGTTCCTCGCGCCGCACGACATGAAGAACGTGATCGACAAGGCGCGCGAGGCGGCGCGCGAGGCGGGGCTGAGCGAGGATCGCTTCCTCGCCTGCGAGCGCGGCGCGAGCTTCGGCTACAACAACCTCGTGTCGGATATGCGGTCGCTGGCGATCATGCGCGAGACCGGCTGCCCGGTCGTCTTCGACGCCACGCATTCGGTGCAGTTGCCGGGCGGGCAGGGCGCGACGAGCGGCGGACAGCGCGAGTTCGTTCCGGTGCTGGCGCGCGCGGCGGTCGCGGTCGGCATCGCGGGCATCTTCATGGAAACGCACCCTGACCCGAAGAACGCGAAATCCGACGGCCCCAACGCGGTGCCTCTCGACCGGATGCGCGAGCTGCTCGAAACCTTGGTCGAACTGGACCGCGTCACGAAGAACAACGGCTTCATCGAGACCCGCTTCCACTGACGAGCGGCCGACGTCCGACCCCCGACCTGCATGCCTGCCTACATCATCGCCGACGTCGAGGTCACCGATCCGGCGCAGTACGAGGAGTACAAGAAGCTTTCGACCGCCGCGATGCAGGCGTACGGCGCCGAGGTCCTGGTGCGCGGCGGCTGCACCCAGCGGCTCGAAGGCCGCGCGCCCGGGCGCATCGTCGTGCTCCGCTTCCCGTCGCTGCAGGCCGCGCGCGCGTTCTACGACTCGCCCGAATACGCACGCGCCCGCGCCGCCCGCGCGAACGCGGCGATCATGAACATGTTCATCGTCGAAGGGCTGGCTCAGCCAGACTAAAACAAGCCATGAGTGCGATCGTTGACATCATCGGCCGCGAAATCCTCGATTCGCGCGGCAATCCCACCGTCGAATGCGACGTCTTGCTCGAGTCCGGCGTGATGGGCCGCGCGGCCGTGCCTTCCGGGGCGTCGACCGGCTCACGCGAGGCGATCGAGCTGCGCGACGGCGACAAGAGCCGCTACGGCGGCCGCGGCGTGCTGAAGGCGGTGGAGAACATCAACACCGAGATCTCCGAGGCGGTGATGGGGCTGGAGGCCAACGAACAGGCGTTCCTCGACCGCACGCTGATCGACCTGGACGGCACCGAAAACAAGTCGCGGCTGGGCGCCAACGCGATGCTCGCGGTGTCGACGGCGGTGGCCAAGGCCGCCGCCGAGGAAGCGGGGCTGCCGCTGTACCGCTACTTCGGCGGCAGCGGCGCGATGCAGATGCCGGTGCCGATGATGAACGTGATCAACGGCGGCGCGCATGCGAACAACAACCTCGACCTGCAGGAGTTCATGATCGTGCCGGTCGGCGCGACGAGTTTCGCCGAGGCTGTGCGGTTCGGCGCGGAGGTGTTCCACGCACTGAAGAAGCTGATCCACGACAGGGGCATGAGCACCGCGGTCGGCGACGAAGGCGGCTTCGCGCCGAACGTGAAGAGCCACGAGGCCGCGATCCAGTTGATCCTCGAGGCGATCGACCGCGCCGGCTACGAGGCGGGCAGTCAGATCGCGCTGGCGCTGGACTGCGCGGCGAGTGAATTCCACCGCGACGGCAAGTACCACCTCGACGGCGAGAAGCTCGTGCTCGACGCGAAGGGCTTTGCCGACCTGCTCGCGACCTGGTGCGACAGGTACCCGATCGTTTCGGTCGAGGACGGCATGGCGGAGAACGACTGGGACGGCTGGGAGCATCTGACGAGGACCCTCGGCGCGCGCGTTCAGCTCGTCGGCGACGATCTGTTCGTCACCAACACGCGCATCCTGCGCGAAGGGATCAAGCGCGGCGTGGCCAACTCGATCCTGATCAAGATCAACCAGATCGGCACGCTGACCGAAACCTTCGCCGCGATCGAGATGGCCAAGCGCGCGGGCTACACCGCCGTGGTGAGCCACCGCTCGGGCGAAACGGAGGACACGACGATCGCCGACATCGCGGTCGGCACCAACGCGCTGCAGATCAAGACCGGCTCGCTGTCCCGCTCGGACCGCATCGCCAAATACAACCAGTTGCTGCGCATCGAGGAAGACCTCGGCGACGTTGCCAGCTACCCCGGGCGAGGCGCGTTCTACAACCTGAGGTAGCGGCCGCCTTCGCGATGCGCGCGCTCGCGATCGTCCTCGGCACGCTGCTGCTGGCGATCCAGTGGCCGCTGTGGTTCGGCAAGGGCGGGTGGTTGCGCGTCTGGGAGCTGCAACGCGGTCTCCAGGCGCAGCAGCAGGCCAACAGCGCGGCGGCCGCGCGCAACGCCGCGTTGGCCGCCGAGGTACGCAGCCTGAAAGAAGGCCATGAGGCGATCGAGGAGCGCGCGCGGCAGCAATTGAACATGATCCGCGACGACGAACTGTACTTTCAGTTCGTGACGCCGCCCGCTGTTGCAACCGAAAAGAAACAGGCCCAGTGAATCTGTACGCCAAACTCGTCGAGCGCGAGCGCGCGGGCCGGCCGCTGCGCGTCGGACTCATCGGCGCCGGCAAGTTCGGCTCGATGTATCTGTCGCAAGCGCGGCGCACCCCCGGCACGCGGGTGACGACCGTCGCCGATCTCGATGTCGGTCGCGCGTGGGATGCACTGCGTCGGGTCGGCTGGAACGAGCAGGAGATCGCGGCGGTTTCGTTCACCGACGACAGCCGGCGCCTGATCGCTTCGGACGACGTCGACATCGTGATCGACGCCACCGGCGCGCCGGCGGCCGGGATTGCGCACGTGCTCGCGTGCTGCGAGTCCGGCAAGCACATCGTGATGGTCAACGTCGAGGCCGACGCGTTGGCCGGCCCGTTGCTGGCGCGGCGCGCGCGCGAAGCCGGCATCGTCTATTCGCTCGCCTACGGCGATCAGCCGGCCTTGATCTGCGAACTGGTCGACTGGGCGCGCGCCAGCGGCTTCGAGGTCATCGCCGCGGGCAAGGGCACCAAGTATTTGCCCGCGTACCACGCCTCGACCCCCGAGACCGTCTGGCACCACTACGGCATCGCGCCCGAGGACGCCGCGCGCGGTGGCCTGAATGCGCAGATGTTCAACAGCTTCCTTGACGGCACCAAGAGCGCGATCGAAATGGCGGCGGTGGCCAACGCGACGGGACTGGCTGCGCCCGACGGCCTGGCTTTTCCGCCGTGCGGCGTCGACGACCTGCCGCGCGTGCTGCGGCCGCGCGAGGCGGGCGGCTTTCTCGAACGGCGTGGACAGGTCGAGGTGGTTTCCAGCCTCGAACGAGACGGCCGCCCGGTGGTTCGCGACCTGCGCTGGGGCGTGTACGTGACCTTCGATGCAGGTAGCGACTACGTCGAACGCTGCTTCAAGGAGTACGGGCTCGTCACCGATCCGAGCGGCAGGTACGCGGCGATGTACAAGCCGTATCACCTGATCGGACTGGAGCTGGGAATCAGTGTTGCGAGTGTGGGCCTGCGCGGCGAGCCCACCGGCGCGCCGATGGCCTTCAACGCCGACGTGGTCGCCACCGCCAAACGCGATCTGCGCGCAGGCGAGATGCTCGACGGCGAAGGCGGCTACACCGTCTACGGGCGGCTGATGCCGGCGGCGGAGTCACTGCGCATCGGCGCGTTGCCGCTCGGGCTCGCACATGGGCGGCGCTTGAAGAAACCCATCGCCCAAGGTGCCGCGGTGCGCTGGCACGACGTCGAGATCGACGAGGACGATGCCGCCGTGCGCTTCCGGCGCGAGATGGAGCGGACGATGGCGCCCTGAATGGTGCCGGCCGGCGCGCCTTACGGCCACACGCCGTGGTAGCCGAAGCCGAGCGACCAGCGCGGGCGCCAACTCCAGAGCGGGCCGTACCAGTAGGGGCCATACGGCCACACGCGACCGTAGTGCAAGTCGAAGTAGTACTGCTGATTGGTGCGGCGCCACGCCTCGAGCTGCTCTTCGCGCGCGCGTGCGGCATTCTGCTCGGCGAGGATCTGCGCGTTCTGCTGCGCCATCTGCCGGGCCTGTTCCGGCGTCAGCGTCGGCGCGACGGCGGTTTCGGACGCCGGCAGTCGCTCGATGCGGCTGCCATCGGGCAGCGGCGTCGTCGCACAGCCGGCGAGCAGACCGGCCGTCACGATGGCGATTGCGTTGCGAGGCATACATCCTCCTGCAGGGACGGGGCGCTCAATGCAGCGCATCCTGCGAGCCCGGCGCGGTCGAGCCGGTCGAGAACAACTGTCCGACGTCGACCGCGTCGAACTCGTGGCGCGCGTTACAGAAGTCGCACGTGACGATCACCGAGCCGAGCTCGGCCACGATCGAGTCGACCTCCGCACGCCCCAGCGACACCAGCATACGGCCGATGCGCGCGCGCGAGCACGTGCATTGGAAACGAGGTGTAAGCGCGGCGACGCGGTCGAGCTGCTCCTGCCAGTACAGCCGGCGCATCAGCGTGTCGGGCCCGGTGGCGAGCAGTTCGCGCGCCCCCAGCGTGTTCGCGAGCGTGACGGCGCGCTGCCAGGTTTCGCCGTCGTCGTCGCCGGCCGCGGCGGCGCCGCGTGGCAGCCGCTGCAGCAGCAGCCCTGCCGCGCCGGCATCGTCGGCGGCGAGCCACAGCCGCGTGTCGAGCTGCTCGGAGCGGCGCATGTAGCCTTCGAGCGCGCGCGCGATCGACGCCCCCTCCAGCGCAACGATGCCCTGATACGCCTGCTGGCCGGGCTTGGGGTCCTTCGGGTCGAGTGTGATCGCACAGCGGCCCTGTCCGCCGGCGTTGACCAGTTCGCGCAGACCCGCGTCGTCGGGCACGCGGACGCCGGCGCGCAGCTTGGCGGTCGCGCGCAGCGCCAGGTCGGACTGGCACTCGACGACCAGCAGCTTGACCGGACCGTCGCCGTGAATCTGCAGGACCAGCGCACCGTTGAACTTGATCGTCGTCGACAGCAACGCCGCCGCCGCGGTCATTTCTCCGAGCAGGCGCGCGACCGGTGGCGGATACTCGTGCAGCGCGGTCATCTGCTGCCACGCCGCGCGCAGTTGAACGACCTCGGCGCGCACCGGTGCGCCGTGGAACACAAACTTCAGCAGGGTGTCACTCACGGCGGGTCCGCGCGCGCTCGCAGCGCCTGCACGCGCTTCATTTCTTCGGCGTACTCGCAGTAGGTCGTAATCGTGACCGCGATCAGCTCGCGCTTGCGCGCGTCCAGCGGCCCGATCACGCGCGCCGGCTGGCCGCCATAAAAGTTGCCGCGCTTCAACACTTGATTGGGCGTCGTGGTCGCGCCGGCGGCGACGAACACGTCGTCCTCGACGCGCGTGCCGGGCGCCAGCACGCTGCCGATGCCGATCAGCGCGCGGTCGCCGATCACGCAATCGGTTGCGCGCACGTTGTGGCCGATCGTCGTGCCGCGGCCGATTTCCAGGCGCCCGCCCGGGCTGCAGGCGAGCAGCGAATTGTCCTGCACATTGCTCGCCTCGCCGATCGCGATCTGCCCGCCGTCGGCATCGAGCAACGCGCCGTACCAGAGGTTGACGCGGGCGGCGAGTGCGATGTCGCCGCGCAACCGGGCGGTATTGGCGACGAAGGCGCAGCGCTCGAGCGGCTCGCGCAGATCCGACTGCGGGTACGGTGCCGCATGCGCGCGGATGCGCGCGCGCAGCCGCGCGTGCCACTGCGCCAGCTCGGCGGCGGAAAGCTTGCGCACTTGCTTCGCCGGGCGGCCCGCGTACAGCGCGCCGCCCGCCAGCCGCGTGCGCGGAAACACGACGCTGTCGGCGGCGAGCACCGCACCCGCCTCGAGCACCGAGCCGTCGAGCACGACCGCGCGTTCCTCGACCACGCAATCGTCGCCGACTTCGCACGCATGCAGCACCGCGTATTCGCCGACCGACACGCGCGCCCCGATCACGGTGGGGTACAGATCGTGCGCGATGTGCACGGTGGCGCGCGGCCCCAGCCACAGGTCGTCGCCGGCGCGTACGTCGTGGCCGTCGGCGCGGATCACCGCGCCGGCGCCGAACCAGCAAGCGGCGCCGAGCGTGACGCGGCCGATCACCGCGCCGCCGTCGCCGAAGTGCCGTGGTTCGCCGGCCAGTTGCGGCTGCGCGCCGCGATAGGCGAGCAGGTCGAGCTTCATGCGGCCAAGGTTAACGCATCCGCCCTCAGCGCCAGCGCGGTGCCGTTTCAGCGAGATCGAACGTGCGAGTGCGGCGCGCCTTCGCGAGAAATCCAGTTGATCGAGCGTTCCTCATCGTCGCGACACGTGCCAAACGCACGGCGTCCGCATCCGTCAGCGGTCGCCATTCCCATCCACCTTTTCCTCGTCATTCAGAGCCGCCCTTTCCTCGTCATTCCGAGCCAACCGTCTCTCGTCATTCCGAGCCGCAGGCGAGGCATCTCTCCCGAGCGCAACGCCGAGATCCCTCGCTGAGCTCGGGATGACGGAGCCGGCCCCTGCGACGGCAAACGTACTCACAAGTCCTGACTGGCTGTTACTCAACCTAGAAACGGCACTTAAAGTCGGTGAAGTACCGAGAAACGTATTCGCGCCAGAGGCTTGTAGTGCCCACGACCATCACCCGTTTGGAACTGCTCCGCAGTCGTCAGAATCGGCTTGAAACCCGCATGAATGCTGGCTTTCTGCCGTTTCGACGTGACGCCAACTGCCGAATTTAGGCTCAATTGTTGAACACGCCAGTGTCGCGCAGGAAGCGCGCCGCCAGCCCCGTCAGCGGCACGCCGCTGCGCTCGCAATACGGGTGGCCGCCGGGGCCGCCGGTCCACACATGCCCGGCATCGCGGATCAGCAAGGTG
>JBBIJJ010000002.1:0-51071 GCA_037446035.1 Burkholderiales bacterium | reverse complement strand
CGCCTTCACCCTCGTCTCTGGCTCGGAAAACGATTGCTTCACGGCTTCTCAGCCGTCCGAAAACCCGAGATCCCTCGCGTGCGCTCGGGATGACGGAACCGTGCGTTCGGAGCCGAAAAACTCGCATGCCGGTGGTGTCACGAGGTTAGGCAATCCTCAATAGTCCCGGGTTTGCGGACGCGCGGTAGGAGTCAAGGCATCGTCGTCGAGCAGCTCGGCGATGGCTGCGACGGCACGTCTCAGGTCCCCGTAGCGCATCTCGTAGCACGCGCTCGCCGCGACGACGCGTCCGAGCGCGTCGAAGGCGTCGGGGCCAAGGAATTCGTAGTTGAACGAGTTGACCGCCAGTCGGGCAAAGGCCCGCGCACGCGGCACCGGTTCGATCTCGACGCCGACGCCAGGCTCGAAGCGAGGAAACAGGACCAGCCTCGGCGCCGCCGGCGCATGACGCGCAGCGACGTGCTCGGCAGACGGTGCTAGGTGCGCGACGGTGCCCTTGTGCGTCTTGGGAAAGCGCGGGCCCATTGAGGCGTGCGGCGCAAGCGCCGCGATGACGTCGATCGACTCGTTCTTCAGCGCCACCGGCCGCAGCAGCGGCAGCAGGAGGGCATCGGCGAGGCGCACGACACCGAACTCGTCGGACAGCAGGCGGAAGCCACCGAGTGCAAGCGCCGCGGTCAACGTGCTCTTGCCGGCGCCGGGCAAGGCCGGCAACAGGACTGCGTGGCCCTCACGTTCCACGACGCCGGCGTGCAGCAGCAGGTAGCACGTCAGACGGGTGGCCAGCGCATAGTTCATCCCCCATTCGAGCAGCGGCAGCGAAGTGTCGCGCGGGAAAGGTTCCAGCTCGCGCACGCCGTCGATCAGCAGCTCGACTTGCGGGCGCACCCAGCGCCGCAGTCCGTGCGGGCGGCGCAGGTGGACCGCGACGTCGCACGCGCGAGCCGGTTCGTCGGGCGTATAGCCGCCGTATACCGTGTGCAACAGCTCCGCCAGTTCGGGGGTATCGCTGCGCACGCGGGCGCGCGCAGCCCCGAAATCGAGCGTCAGACCCTGGCCCTGCAGCCATGTCCGCAGCTCACCGGGTGCCAGGTCAGCGATCCGCAACCGGCTTCTCGTCGACTTCGTGCACGAGCCGCAGCGCCACCAGCTCGTCGAGCAGTCGCCGCGCATGCGCGGGCGCCGCATCGCGTTCGGATTCGACCAGCGCTTCGCCGAGGAAGGCGGCGATCCGATCCACCGTGCACGGTTGCCGCAGCAACTCGAGGACGGCCACTGCGGCCTCGTTCAGAACGTGGGCGTCCCAGGACAGCGGATCGAAGACAACCGCCTCGTCGCCGAGATCAAGGCATCGAACTCCCGCGACCGCACGGTAGCGGGCCTGCATGGGCGATGGTTACGCGCGTCCGCCGGCGAATGATCCGTAGCAGCTCATCGTCGCCGGCACCGCGCCGGCAGGGCGCTGCAACGAGATGCGCGAATACTGGGTCGTGCTGCCCTTGTCGAACCAGACCAGCGCCCAACGGGAGCCGGTCCCGGTGACCGCCCAGTCCGGGTGCAAGACCCGGCCAAAGTCCAGCGCCTTGTGCGGCGGCTCGACGTTGACGTAAACGTTGCGGCTCTGATCCAGGAAGTACCACCCCTTCACATGGCCACGATGAGCCAACTGAACCACTTCGACTTTCTTGCGGAACATGTTGTCCCGGGCTACGGAGAAAAATGGCTCGCGCTGATCCAGATGCGAGCGCCGCAGACAGCGGCCAAAACTGGACCATGCCTGCGCCGATGCCGATGAGACCGTGAGCACGGCAGGCACAGCGAGCGAGCCTTTGATAAGCCGGCGACGAGTCGAGCTGGTATCCATGACATCCCATCCGGGCGTCGGCCACGCGCGTCACCCATGGCCACGCCGAAATTCCACTAACTTCAAATTCATCATAGGCGTCCCGTCATCTTGGTACAAGCGCCATTCATCAGGAGTTTTCGCAAGGCTGCGGTCTTGCTTCCCGATCGTCGATGGGAACGATACCTGGTCCCTTCCCAGGCTGCCGTCAGCGTCTCCTGCCCCGTACTCCATGGACAGTGTGGATCGTTTCTGCCCTGCCCCACGCCAGGCCGAACGTCTCCGGCCGCGGGCATCTCTTCGATCAGGCGCCGAAGTGCGTTGGCTGCCGAATCCGCGCGCGCGCGCAGTGGGGCTGGCCAGTTCCGGGCTAGACTCGGTGCGCGACGCCAAGGTCGATCCGAAGGGGGTCCAGATGCCGCCTGCCGCCGTTCCTTTCCGTGACGCGATCCGCCCGGGACTCCTAGGCGCACTCCTGGCGGTCGCCGGCCTGCTCGCCGCGCCATCCAGCGACGCCAACAACGTGCAGCGCTGCGAGGATGCTGCCGGCCGAGTCACCTACTCGAACGAGACCTGCCCGCCCGGTACGAAGAAAAGCCGCGCGGTGGATACGTCGCAGCCGGTCGAGGCGGATTCAAAGAGCGCACCGGCCGATCGGAAAGACCTGCCCCGCACGGTACGCGTCGAACGCACGCCCACCCCAGCGAAGCCCGTGGTGGTCAACAAGGACGCCCTGTGCCGCGAACTGGCCACGCGCGTGAACTATGCGCGGCGCGATCTCGAGGCTGCCTCGCCGCAACAGCGCGCCTCGGCCGAGCTGGCGATGCGCCGCGCCCAGGAAGACTACGACCTGGAGTGCAAGACGGAGTGAACGGCGCCAAGGCCAGCCACCGCAGAGCGCGCAGACCGCACCGGATCGGGCGATCGCCCGATCGCGGACGCGCAGGCCGCGGCACGCGGCGCAACGCCTGTGGGCCCGGTCGCGAGCGCTCTCTGGTTCACCGGACGCCGGCGGGCAAGCCGCTGCGGGCGAGCCGCCTGCCGGTGGGATCGCCAAGGGCGTCGCCGAGCGCGCCGTGTCGGCGCCAGCTCCCAGCGCTGTAGCCGGGTTTCGGTGAAGCGGCCGTGGCCATGCCCGCGCGGGAACACCGGCGGTTCGTTCTTCATCGGAAGACGGCGCACCGCAGCGGGCCTCAAGCGGGCGATGCCTGTTTCGCGCTTTCCCTGCGCTCGACGATGAATACCCGCGCCGTTTGCGGCGCAACCGCAATCCGCGCTCAGGCAGCGATGCGCTCGGGCTTGCGAGCGGCGAAGGCGCGCGCTGCGGCGGCGAGCGCATTGGCCCCCTCGCGCGCGAGAAAGGCCGGATCGCTCAGCATGCGCCGCCATGCGCGCGCGCCGGGTTGCCCGGCATACAGACCGAGCACGTGGCCGACGATCGCGCGCGGCGCATCGCCGGCCGCCACGCGTCGCGCCAGATACGACGCCATCGCGGCGACGGCCGCCTCGCGTGTCGGCGGCGGGACGACCTCGCCGAACAGCGCGCGGTCGACCTCGGCCAGCAGGAAGGGATCGTGATACGCGGCGCGGCCCAGCATCACGCCGTCGACGTGCGCCAACTCATCCAGCGCCTGCGCGAGCGACACGATGCCGCCGTTGAGCACGAACGCCGCATCGGGAAAGTCGCGTTTGAGACGATGCACCACCGCGTAGCGCAGCGGCGGCACCTCGCGATTTTCCTTCGGGCTCAGCCCCTTCAGCCAGGCGTTGCGCGCGTGCACGATGAAGACGCGGCAGCCGCCCTCGACGAGCGCACCGACAAAGTCGGCGACGAAGCCGTAGTCCTCGTTGCGGTCGATGCCGATACGCTGTTTGACCGTCACGGGGATCGACACGACGTCCTGCATCGCCTTGATGCAATCGACCACCAGTTGCGGCTCCGCCATCAGACACGCGCCGAAGGCGCCGCGCTGCACGCGTTCGGACGGACAGCCACAGTTCAGATTGATCTCGTCGTAGCCCCAGCGCTGCCCGAGCCGAGCGCAGTGGGCGAGCTCGGCAGGCTCGCTGCCGCCCAGTTGCAGCGCCACCGGATGCTCGGCCGGATCGAAGTCCAGGTGCCGAGCGACGTCGCCGCGCAGCAGCGCACCGGTCGTGATCATTTCCGTGTACAGCCGCGCGCGCCTGGACAGCACGCGATGAAAGTAACGGCAGTGCCGATCCGTCCAGTCGAGCATCGGCGCGACGCAGAAGCGCCACGGGTTCATCGCTGCAGCAGCCACTGGATGACGCTCTTGGCGACGAAGCCGAGGATGCCAAAAGCCAGCACGAAGAACAGCACGAAAGTGCCGAAGCGGCCGGCCTTCGAATCGCGCGCGAGCTTCCAGATGATCAGCACCATGAAAGCGATGAAGCCGCCCACGCCCCAGGTCATGCCGAAGTCGGTGATCTGGCTTTCGGTCAGACCGAACAGCGTGCCGTCGGCCATCGCTCACTCGTTGCGTAACGGCAGATCCGAAGCGTCGATCAGCGCGCGATACGCGTGCCAGGTCGCATGTCCGATCACCGGGACGCTGATCAGGAAGCCGAGCATCGCGGTGGCGAGCGACAGCGAAGTCGCGATCAGGATCACCAGCGCCCAGACCAGCATCGGGCCGGGGTTGTCGCCGACCGCGCGCACGCTCGCCAGCAGCGCGGCGGCCAGGCCGATGCGGCGGCCGAGCAGCAGCGGCGGCGAAACGGCCGAGATCGCGAAGACGATCGACACGCCGAGCCCGCCGAGCACCGCCCACTCCAAGAACAGCACGTCGCCCTGCTCGATCGCGACGTACCGCAGGAACTCGACGGGCCCGCGCAGCGGCACCTTGACGAACAGCGCAAAGAGGATCGCCGAACCGACGACCCACAGGGTGCCGAGGACCGCCAGCAGCAGCCCGAGCTGCACGAGCTGCCAGGTGCCGCGCCGCCAGGCGGCGATCGCCTGCGCCAGACCCGGCGACTCGCCGCGTCCGAGCAGCCGGCTCAGCTCGTACAGTCCGGTGGCGAGGATGGGGCCGACGATCACGAATCCGGAAAACGCGCCCGGCGCCAGCCACCAGTACCGGAACGACAGCGCCAGCACGACCCAGCCGCCGACCGCGACGAAAGCCCCGTGGACGAGCCCGGCGCCGGGGCAGCGCAGAAAGTCGCGCCAGCCGAGCGCGAGCCATTGAAGCGGCGCGCCGATCGGCACCCTGCGCACGCGGATGGCGGCGGTGTCGGCCATGGCGCGAGCTTAGCCGATCGGTGTCCCACGTCCGGCCCGCGTCGGCGCGCGGGCAGCCCGACGATCGCGCGGGCAGCCGGCGATTCGTGGCGCGCCGGACCTCGCGCACCTGTCATGACCCGCCACGCGTCGCCGCGCCCGGGCGGGCGAGCTCGTTGAACGCGAGCGCAGCCAGCACGACAGCGCCGCCGGCCAGCGTCGACGGCGCCGGCACTTCGCCCGCGCCGATCCAGGCCCACAGCGGCCCGAGCAGCACCTCCAGCAGGGCCAGCAGCGCAACCTCGGCCGCGGTCAGGTGCCGGACGGCCGCGACCATCAGCATGCAGGGCAGCCCGAGCTGGAAGAACCCGAGCAGCGCCAGCAGCACCACGTCGCGCGGCTCGGCGCGCAACGGCAGCGCCAACGGCAGCATCAGCACGACCGACAGCACTGCGCCGACGAAGACGGCGGGTATCAGGTCGACCGACTGGCCGCGCTTCTTGAGCGTCACCACGTTGATCGCCGAGGCCAGCGGAACGCCGAAGGCGACCGCCATGCCGGCCAGATGCCCGCCTGCGTCCAGCCTCAGCCCGTCGGCGAACATCCAGCCGATGCCGAGCATCGCAACGCCGATGGCGACCCAGGTGCGCGCCGGAACCGGCGTGCGCAGCACCGCCCATGCGAGCAGCGTCGTCGCCAGCGGAGCGACCGCCAGCACGATCAGCGTGTTGGCCACCGTGGTCAGCGTCAGCGCGAGCATGAAGCAGCAGAACATCGCGCTCCACATCAGTCCCGACAGCAGCCCGGCGCCGCCGGCGCGCTTGAGACTGCCGGTCAGGTCGCGCTTGAGAAGCGCGAGATAGCCACCGACGAAAAGCGCCGCGAAGAGACTGCGCCACAGCGTGATTTCGAACCGGCCGTGCTGCTGCAGCTCGACCGACAGATGGCGCGTGACCACGCCGGCGATGCTCCACAGCACCGGCGCTGCGACCATCAGCGCCAGCGCGCGCCGACGCGCGCGCCGATCGGATTCGGCGTCCGGCGAGGCAGGGAGATTCAGCATGGAGACGGCGAGCGCACGCAGATCCTGCGTCGGTCTGACCCCGGCTTGCGCGTTCCGCAGCTCGGCGTGGTCGACTCGGCCAGTGGCGCTTGCTATGCCGCCGCGCGCTCGGCGCGCTTGCGCTCGTGCTCCTTGAGGAACCGCTTGCGCAGACGGATGCTGTGCGGCGTGACTTCGACCAGTTCGTCATCGGCGATGAACTCGACCGCGTACTCGAGCGTCAGCCTGATCGGCGGCACGAGGTCGATCGCGTCGTCCTTGCCCGCGGCGCGCACGTTGGTGAGTTTTTTCTCGCGGATCGGGTTGACCACCAGGTCGTTGTCGCGCGAGTGGATGCCGATGATCATGCCCTCGTAAACCTTGTCGCCCGGGGAAACGAACATGCGGCCGCGTTCCTGCAGCTTCCACAGCGCATAGGCGACCGCCTCGCCGTCGTCCTGGCTGACCAGCACGCCGTTGCGGCGCTCGCCCACCGCGCCGGCCTTCTCCGGTGCGTACTCGTCGAAGACATGGCTCATCAAACCGGTGCCGCGCGTCAGCGTCATGAACTCGCCCTGGAAACCGATCAGGCCGCGCGCCGGGATCCGGTACTCCAGGCGCACGCGCCCCTTGCCGTCGGGCTGCATGTCCTGCAGGTCGCCTTTGCGCCGGCCCAGTTCCTCCATCACCGCGCCCTGATGTTGCTCCTCGATGTCCACCGTGAGCAGCTCGTACGGCTCGTGGCGAACGCCATCGATGTCCTTGAACAGCACGCGCGGACGCGACACCGCGAGTTCATAGCCTTCGCGCCGCATGTTCTCGATCAGGATGGTCAGATGCAGCTCGCCGCGGCCGGCGACTTCGAAGACGGTCTCTTCGCCGGTCTCGCGCATGCGCAGCGCGACGTTGGACTTGAGCTCCCGCTCGAGCCGCTCGCGGATCTGGCGGCTGGTGACGAACTTGCCTTCGCGGCCGGCGAGCGGACTGGCGTTCACGCAGAAGTTCATCGCCAGGGTCGGCTCGTCGACGCGCAACAGCGGCAACGCGTCCGGCGCCTCCGGCGGGCACAGCGTGCAGCCGATGCCGATGTCGTCGATGCCGTTGACGAGCACGATGTCGCCGGCGCTCGCCTCGTCGACCAGCCGGCGTTCGAGCCCCTTGAATTTCAGCACCTGGTTGATGCGGCCGCGCGTGGTCGGCGCGTTCTGTGCGCCCTCGGGACCGTGCAGCACGAGCACCTCCATGCCCGGCCGGATGCGCCCGCGCGAGATGCGCCCGATGCCGATCTTGCCGACGTAGCTCGAGTAGTCGAGCGCGCAGATCTGCAGCTGCAACGGCCCGTCGGGATCGTCGTCGCGAACGGGGACGTGGGCGAGGATCGCCTCGAACAGCGGTCGCATGTCGCCGCTGCGCACATCCGGCGTCGTCCCGGCATAACCGCCGAGCGCGGAGGCGTAGATCACCGGGAAGTCGAGCTGCTCTTCGGTGGCGCCGAGTTTGTCGAACAGCTCGAAGGTCGCGTTGACCGCGTAATCGGGGCGCGCGCCCGGCCGGTCGATCTTGTTGACGACGACGATCGGCTTCAGCCCCTGCGCCAGCGCCTTGCGCGTGACGAAGCGCGTCTGCGGCATCGGCCCTTCGACCGCGTCGACCAGCAGCAGCACGCCGTCGACCATCGACAGAACGCGCTCGACTTCGCCGCCGAAGTCGGCGTGCCCCGGCGTGTCGACGATGTTGATGTGCGTGCCCGCGTATTCGACCGCGCAGTTCTTGGCGAGGATCGTGATGCCGCGCTCGCGTTCGAGCTCGTTGGAGTCCATCACCCGCTCGGCGACCTGCTGGTTGTCGCGGAAGGTGCCGCTCTGTTGCAGCAGCTTGTCCACGAGCGTGGTCTTGCCGTGGTCGACGTGGGCGATGATGGCGATGTTGCGCAGTGCGCGGGTCATGGAGGCAGTTCCTGTCGTGCCGAGCCGCTTACCCCGAGCCGCCCCGCCGCTTCCGGGGCAGGCGAGGTCGGCAAGCGGGATCAGTCGGCGATGGCAATCAATCGGCGCGGATTCAGCATGCCGCGTTCGTCCAGCTCGGCCAGGCCAAGCAGTCTTTCGTTCGGGCCGTAGACGCGCCGGCGCCCGGGGCCTTGCGGCGGCACACCGAGGTCGAGCTGGCCGCCGTGCGCGAATAGCGCCGCCTGCCGCTGCCCGAGGTCGACACGCGGCACACCCGCCAGCAGCGTATCGACCGGCAGCAACCATTCGTGCCGCACCGCCGCCGGCATCGCCTCGAGCGCGGCGAGCGAAACGGCCCGCTCGACCGTCAACGCACCCACGCGCGTGCGCCGCAGCGCGCCCAGATGCGCGCCGCAGCCGAGCGCCGCACCGATGTCCTCGGCGAGCGTTCGCACGTAGGTACCCTTGCTGCAAGCGACCGCAACACGCGCACGGGTGCCGTCGAAGTCGAGCAGTTCGAGCCGCTCGATGCGCACGCTGCGCGGTGCGCGCTCGACTTCGATGCCGCGCTGCGCGTAGTCGTACAGCGGGCGGCCGTCGCGTTTGAGCGCGGCGTGTATCGGCGGCGTCTGCCGGATCGTGCCGACGAAACGCGCCAGCACCGCCTCGAGCTGCGCGCGCGTGACCGCGACCGGCCGCGTTTCGATCACCGTGCCCTCGGCGTCGGCGGTGCTCGTGCGCACGCCGAGCGCGAGTGTAGCCTCGTACGCCTTATCGGCTTCGAGCAGGTCGGCGGCGAACTTGGTCGCTTCGCCGAACGCGAGCGCGAGCAGCCCGGTGGCGAGCGGATCGAGCGTGCCGGTATGGCCGGCCTTGGCCGCGTTCAGCAGCCGGCGCGCCTTCTGCAGCGCCAGGTTGCTGCTGATGCCGCCCGGTTTGTCGAGCAGCAGAACGCCGTCGACGGCGTCGCCCTTGCGTCGTGCGGGCACGGCGGCCTCATCCCTTCGGCTTCCGCGAATCGGGCGCGACGGCGTCAGCGATCAGCTTGTCGATCTCGAAGCCCTTCTCGACCGAGGCGTCGTGGACGAACTTCAGCGCCGGCACCGTGTGGATCTGCAGTCGCTTGAACAACACGGAGTGGAAGTAGCCCGCCTTGTCGTTGAGCAGCTTCGCCGCGATTTCCGGTTCCGCGCCGAGCACGGTGAAGTAGACCTTCGCGTGCGCGTAGTCCGGCGTGATCTCCACGCCGCTGACGGTAATCAGTCCCGCGCGCGACACGGGAATCTCGCGCTGGATGAGCTCGGCCAGATCGCGCTGGATCTGGTCGGCGATGCGCTGGCCGCGCTGGGGTTTACTGCCGCTTCGGGTCATCTTGGAACTCACCAAGGAAAAACGCAGAACTCAGAAGGTATGAATCTGTTTACCGCGCGGCCCGCCGGCGTCGTTGCGCGGTGCTCGGGCCTCGCCTGTCTACCTGTTATGTCTCGGCCCGGCGGCTGCCGGCGCTTGGCCAGCGACCCGCCCGCGACGCAATCCGCACGCCTTCGCAGAGGAAGAGCGAACCGCAGCGAGCCCGTCTGCCCCTGCGGTTGCCCGTGCTCCTTGTGCCTGGAGTGCTTGATCGATCCTTTCTACAGCGTGCGCGCGACTTCCTGCACCTCGAAGATCTCGAGCTGGTCGCCTTCCTTGATGTCGTCGTAGCCCTTCAGCGACAGACCGCACTCGAAACCGGCCTTGACTTCCTTGACGTCGTCCTTGAAGCGCTTCAGCGACGACAGCTCGCCGGTCCAGATCACCACGTTGTCGCGCAGCAGGCGCGCATTCGCGGTGCGCTTGACCACGCCGTCGAGCACCATGCATCCGGCCACCACGCCGACCTTGGGCACGCGGAAGATCTGCCGGATCTCCACGAGCCCCAGCACCTGCTCGCGCTGCTCGGGCGCCAGCAGGCCGGACAGCGCAGCCTTCACGTCGTCGACCGCGTCGTAGATGATGTTGTAGTAGCGGATCTGGATGCCGTTGCTCTCGGCGAGCTTGCGCGCCTGTTGATCGGCGCGCACGTTGAAACCGATGATCACGGCCTTGCTGGCGAGCGCGAGGTTGACGTCGCTCTCGGTGATGCCGCCGACCTGCGCGTGCACGACCTGCACCTTGACCTCGTCGGTCGACAGCTTGGTCAGCGCGTGCACCAGCGCCTCCTGCGAGCCCTGCACGTCGGCCTTGATGATCAGCGGCAAGGTGCGCACCTGACCCTCGCCCATCTGCTCGAAAACGTTCTCGAGCTTGGCGGCCTGCTGCTTAGCCAGCTTGGTGTCGCGGAACTTGCCCTGGCGATACAGCGCGATCTCGCGCGCCTTGCGCTCGTCGCCGAGCACGATCAACTCGTCGCCTGCGGCCGGCACGTCGGACAGGCCGACGATCTCGACCGGAATCGAAGGCCCGGCCTCCTGGATCGCCTTGCCGTTCTCGTCGAGCATCGCGCGCACGCGCCCGAAGCACGCACCGGCGAGCACGACGTCGCCGCGCTTGAGCGTGCCGCTTTGCACCAGCACGGTGGCCACCGGGCCGCGCCCCTTGTCGAGCCGCGACTCGATGATCAGCCCTTTGGCGGGTCCGTTCCGGACCGCCTTGAGCTCGAGGACTTCGGCCTGCAACAGCACGTTTTCGAGCAGCTCGTCGATGCCCTTGCCCGTCTTGGCCGACACTGGGCAGAACGGCGAGTCGCCGCCGTACTCCTCGGGTACCACGCCTTCGGCGACGAGCTCCTGCTTGACGCGCTCGGGGTTGGCCTCGGGCTTGTCGATCTTGTTCAGCGCGACGACCAGCGGAACACCGGCGGCCTTGGCGTGTGCGATCGCCTCCTTGGTCTGCGGCATCACGCCGTCGTCGGCCGCCACCACCAGCACGACGATGTCGGTGGCCTTCGCACCGCGCGCGCGCATCGCGGTGAATGCCTCGTGACCCGGAGTGTCCAGGAAGGTGACGATGCCGCGCGGCGTCTGCACGTGGTAAGCGCCGATGTGCTGCGTGATGCCGCCCGCTTCGCCGGCCGCGACCTTGGTGCGGCGGATGTAGTCGAGCAGCGAAGTCTTGCCGTGGTCGACGTGGCCCATGATCGTGACGACCGGCGGGCGCGGTTCGGCCACCGCTTCGGCGCCGGCAGCCGACGTTTCGGCGAGCAGCGCTTCGGGCGAATCGAGCTTGGCCGCGACCGGGGTATGCCCAAGTTCGGTAACGACGATCATCGCGGTTTCCTGGTCGAGCACCTGGTTGATCGTCACCATCTGGCCGAGTTTCATCAGCACCTTGATGACCTCGGAGGCCTTGACCGCCATCTTGTGGGCGAGATCGGCCACCGTGATCGTCTCCGGAACGCTGATTTCGCGCACGATCGGCTCGGCGGGTGCAGCGGCCGCCGCGCGCTCTTCGCCACGCTCGTCGCGGCCGTGCCGGCTGCGGCCCTTCGGGCCGCGCCAGCCCGCGGCCCCGCCCGAGGTGTCGCCGCGCGTTTTCAGCGCACGCTTCTTGGCCGCATCCTCGGACCAGCTCGACGCGAGCTTGCCCGACTTGACTTCCTTGACGCCGGGCTTTTTCTCTTCCTTCTTCGCTTCGGCCGGCTTCGCTTCCGCCTTGGCCGCTGGCTTATGCAGAGTGCCTTCGGTGGTCGGTGCCTTCAGCACCTTTTTCGGCGCCGACATCATGCTCTTGATCGCGGCGACCTCTTCCTCCACCGCGCGGCGCGCACGCTCCTGCGCGAGCTGCGCCTGCTTCGCGGCTTCGTCGGCGGCGTGCTGCTCGGCGCGGATACGCTCGACCTCGGCATTGGCCGCGGCCTCGCGCTGCTTGGCCGCTTCGAGCGTTTCCTGCTCCTGCCGCTGCGCCTGCTGCACCTCGCGCTGCGCGCGTTCGGCGCGCTCCTTGGCCTCGGCCATCTGGCGCGCGACCAGCTCGGCCGCACGGCGCGCTTCTTCCTCGCGCTTGGCCAGTTCGGCCGCATCGATCACGGGCGCGGCCGGCGCGACCGGCGCCGCCTCGGGTTCGGCCACGGCCGCCTCGTCGCGCTTGACGAAGACGCGCTTCTTGCGCACCTCGACCTGGATCGTGCGCGCCCGTCCGCTGCCGTCGGCCTGCTTGATCTCGGTGGTCTGCTTGCGCGTGAGCGTGATCTTTCTCTTTTCCGGCGCCTCGGCGCCGTGCGCCCGGCGCAGCGACTCCAGCAGGCGCGCCTTGTCCTCTTCGGTCAGCGTGTCGCTCTCGGCCTTCTTGTTGACGCCGGCGGCGCGCAGTTGTTCGAGCAGCAGTTGCGGCGGAACCTTCAGTTCCGCGGCGAACTGGGAAACGGTGTTGCTCGGCATAGATGATCTTCCCTCGCTGCTTGTTTGCTTCGGCCGTGCGCGTTGCCCGTCAGCGGCCGTCCATCACTTGCTGGCGGCCTCTTCGGCGAACCAGTGCGCGCGTGCGGCCATGATCAACGTCTTGGCGCGCTCTTCGTCGATTCCGGTCATCTCGACCAGCTCGTCGACCGCCAGCTCGCCCAGATCGTCGCGCGTCTTGATGTTGTTCTCGGCGAGCTTGGCCGCCAGCTCCTTGTCCATGCCCTCCAGCTCGAGCATCGCGGGCTCGACCTTTTCGAGGTTCTCCTCGCGCGCGATCGCCTCCGTGAGCAGCGCGTTGCGCGCGCGAGTGCGCAGCTCCTCGACGGTCTCCGCGTCGAAGGCTTCGATCTCGAGCAGCTCGTTGACCGGCACGTAGGCGATCTCGTCGAGCGTGGCGAAGCCCTCGGCGATCAGGATGTTGGCGATCTCCTCGTCGACGTCCAGCTTTTCCATGAACAGCGCGCGGATCGCCTCCTGCTCGCCCTGCCGCTTCTGCTTGGACTCCTCGTCGGTCATGATGTTGATCTGCCAGCCGGTCAGCTCCGAGGCGAGCCGCACGTTCTGGCCGCCGCGGCCGATCGCGATGGCCAGGTTGTCTTCGTCGACCACCACGTCCATCGCGTGCTGGTCTTCGTCGAGGTAGATCTGGCTGACGTTGGCCGGGGCGAGCGCGCCGATGACGAACTGTGCCGGATCGTCGGACCACAGCACGATGTCGATGCGTTCGCCGGCCAGCTCGTTGGTCACCGCCTGCACGCGCGAGCCGCGCATGCCCACGCAGGTGCCAATCGGGTCGATGCGGCGGTCGTTGGTCCACACGGCGATCTTGGCACGCACGCCGGGGTCGCGCGCGGCCGACTTGATCACGAGCAGCCCCTGCTCGATCTCGGGCACCTCGAACTCGAAGAGCTTCTTGAGAAACTCGGGCGAGGTGCGCGACAGAATCACCTGCGGACCGCGCGCCTGCCGGTCGATCTTCGCAACGTACGCGCGGACGCGGTCGCCGATGCGCAGATTCTCTTTCGGAATCATCTCGGAGCGCGGCAGGCGCGCCTCGATTTTGCCAATTTCAACGATCGCGTCACCCTTGTCCATGCGCTTGATCGTGCCGCTGACGATCTGGTCGCCGCGCGCCAGAAACTCCTGCAGCAGCTGCTCGCGTTCGGCGTCGCGGATCTTCTGCAGAATGACCTGCTTGGTGTCCTGCGCGAAGCGGCGGCCGGTGGCCACCTCCTGCTTCGGCAGCGGCTCCTCGATGTACTCGTCGACCTCGATGTCCGGAATCTGTTCGCGCGCCTCCGACAGCAGGATCTGATGACCCGGCTCCTGCAGCCCCGCTTCGTCGGGCACGACCAGCCAGCGCCGGAACGCCTCGTAGTCGCCCGTCTCGCGGTCGACCGCAACGCGGATCTCGACGTCGTCCTCGTGGAACAGCTTCTTGGTGGCGGCAGCGAGCGCCGATTCGAGCGCGCCGAAAACGATCTCGCGCGGCACGTTCTTCTCGCGCGCGAGCGCGTCGACCAACAGCAGAATTTCACGGCTCATTTTTGCCCGCTCCTGAAGTTCAGCACCGGTACCAGCCGCGCACGGTCGAGATCCGCGAGTGCGAACTCGATCGTCTGCGGCGGCGCCGCCAGTTCATCCGCCGTGCGTCGCGCCTGTCCGCGCGCACGCCCTTTCACCTGCCCCGCCGCGGTCGACCGAGCGCTCGCGTCGTCGGGCGCGACTTCCATCCGGATACGCTCCTGGCCGGCCGCGCCTGCCACGCCGAGCAACCGCCCGCGAAAGCGGCGGCGCCCGGACAGCGGCGCCAGCAACTGCACCTGAACCTGCGCGCCGGCAAAGCGCGCGAAGTCGCGCGGTTTCGCGAGCCGCCGATCCACACCGGGCGACGACACTTCGAGCCGGTCGTAGTCGACGCCCTCGACCGCGAACAGGTGTGTGAGCTGGTGGCTGACGCGCTCGCAATCGTCGACGGTCACGCCGCCGGCCGCCGGCGCGTCCACCGTCACGCGCAGCAGCCCGCCGCCGGCGCGCTCGACATCGACAAGCTCGTAGTCGAGCCCTTCGACGGTGCGTTCGATCAACGCGTACAAGTTTTTATCGACCCTTGCCACAAAACACTGCTCCGGCGATCGTCGCGACCGATCGCGCTGCCGCTTGCGCCGCCCCAAAAAAAAATGGGCCCGAAAGCCCATCTTCGCGATTCAACAGGCCTGCACGCCAATGACCGGCGCTGCGTGCAGCCGACGGGCACCCGATCAGAATCCGACGCGAGCCCTTCGGTGTTGGTGCATTATAGGGGCCAAGCCTTGTCGGAACAAGGGCTTAGCCGGAATCCCGCGAGGTCAGAAACCCCGCGAGGACTTGGGGCGCCGGAAGCGCTGATGCTGGCCCATCCCGGGCCGCTGCCCGCCCGGGCGGCCGCCTGCCGCGATGTAGTTCACGGTGCTCGTCAACGGATCCGGCTGACGCGGTCCCGACCGCTCACGGTGCTTGCGTTGACCCTGCGGACGTTGCCCGCCGGCGGACTTGCCGCGCACTTCCTCGGCGGCGATGCCGAGATCGTGCATCCAGGCCTGCACCCACTCGGGCGACAGTTCCTGGTAGCGACCGCGCGCGAGCGAGCGCGGTAGGCGGACCGCACCGTATCGGATGCGGATCAGACGGCTGACTTCCAGGCCCACGGCCTCGAACATGCGCCGCACCTCGCGGTTGCGTCCTTCGGCGATGACCACGCGATACCAGTGGTTCGCACCCTGCCCGCCCGCATCCTCGAGCTTCGAGAACGCGGCCGCACCGTCTTCCAGTGGCACACCCGCAAGCAGGCGCTGCTTCTGTTCGTCGGTCAACTCGCCGAGCACGCGCACGGCGTACTCGCGTTCGACCTCGTAACGCGGATGCATCAGACGATTGGCGAGTTCGCCCGAAGTGGTGAACAGCAGCAGGCCCTCCGTATTGAAGTCGAGTCGCCCGACCGCGACCCAGCGGCCGCCCGAGACCTTCGGCAGCTTGTCGAAGACGGTGGGGCGTCGCTCGGGATCGTCTTGCGAGACGATTTCGCCGGCCGGCTTGTGATACAGCAGCACGCGCGGCGTTTTGCCGGGCTGTCTGCGCACCAGCGGCTTGCCGTTGACGCGCACCTGATCGGTCGGCGACACGCGCTGGCCGATGTGGGCGGGCTGGCCGTTGACCGACACGCGACCGGCGATGATCAGCTCTTCCATGTCGCGCCGGGACCCGATCCCCGCATCTGCCAGGACCTTGTGCAACTTGTCGGACTGTGCGGCCAGCGCCTGCTTGGCAGCGCGGCGGCCACGCTCGAGGAGTTCACGCGGCAACGGCATCGGCGGCATCGCGGCGGGATTGATCTCCCCGCCTTCGCCGGCCAACAGCGTCGCCGGCGTCTCCTCCGGCGTTGCGATGTCGCCCATTCCGTTTTCACTGCGGGCTCCCCCCACCTGCCCGCGGCCGCGGCCGCGCCGGCGGCGGCCGTGCGGGCCACGCGTCCGACGCTCCGCGCCTTCCGCACCTGGGGTCGGCATCAACGCCTCGCCGGATAGTGCGTCGACACCGCCGGGCGGCTGGGAATCGATCGACGAATCGGGTGACGCCTGCACTGACGCGGGCGGGTTGCCGTCCGCAGGCGAGATCGGCGGATCCGTTTCGGAGTGTCCCTGGACGGGCTCAGGACGTGGCCGTGCGGCGTGGCTCATGGCGGGATCGATCAGGACGGTACGTGCGCCGGTTCGGCTTCGGCCGGCGTGAGCGGAAGTGAGGGCGCTTCGGACTCGGAAGGCGAAGCGTTTGCGGAAGCGAACTGCAGCTCGAACTCGGCCGGGACCGTGCCCGCCGCCTCCAGCGGCGGCAGCTCGTCGAGCGAGCGCAAGCCGAGATCGTCGAGGAAAGCGCGCGTCGTCGCGAACAGCGCCGGACGTCCGGGCGCTTCGCGGTGACCGATTGCCTCGACCCAACCGCGCTCCTCGAGCGTCTTGAGCACCTGCGGCGAAACGGTGACGCCCCGGATCTCCTCGATGTCGCCGCGCGTGACCGGCTGCCGGTAGGCGATGATCGCGAGCGTCTCGAGCACGGCGCGCGAGTACTTCGGCGGCTTTTCCGGATTCAGACGGTCGAGATAAACGCGCATCGACGGCCGGCTCTGGAAGCGCCAGCCGGACGCCAAGGTGACCAGCTCGATGCCGCGGCTGCTCCACTCACGCCGCAGTTCATCGAGCAGCACCCGCAGCGTATCCGCGTTCAGCTCGTCGGCGAACAGTTTGCGCAGTTCGGTCATCGGCAGAGGCCGCTCCGCCGTCAACAACGCCGTCTCGAGGACGATCTTCGCCTCTTGCGTATTCATCCGATCACGAAAGATCGAGGTTCGTGCAATGCCGCGCGCCGCGAGCGCCTCGGCTCGACATCTGGGAACTGCCGAACGGAAATCGAAGAACCCGAGTGCGTGACCCGCGCAAGACAGGCGGTCGTTATCGATTGCCTGCTACCCGCAACGCGAGCGCGCCGTCAACGGGACGATCCGATCAACGTTCGCCGGCGCCGCGCAGCGCAATCGGTGCGCACCTCAAGCGACGGCCGGCTCAACTCCGAATGGCGCGGCAGTCTATCACGATGCCCGTCGCCGACAAGCGCGACCGTTGCCGCCGGCGGGTTTCAACGTCGGGTGACGGGCACCCTACTTATGGTTTGGCCTCGAGTCGCGGCAGCCAGCCGGGGTTCGATCCTTCGCCGGAATACGCGCCGCGTATCGTCCAGTCGCGCGGGTTGCCGTTGAAATCGCGGTCCCATGCGGTGAAGCCGCCGATCGATGTCGTGTCGGGCGCAGCACCGCGCAGCACACCGGGCTTCGGGAACAGATCAAGCGTGCCGAGCGCGCCGGTCGGGTTGTTCAAGAAACCCGCTGCGGCCGCATACGAACCGGTCGCGTTCGCAGCCTGCGTGCCGCCGCTGATCGGCGCTGCCGCGAATACCGCGTTGCCGATGACGTGCTGCGTATAGCCGGTACCGCCGCTGACCCGGATCCCGCTGCCCGACGCGACGATCGTGTTGCCGAAGACGCGCACGTTGCGAACGGAGCCGTTGTGCGGCTGGATGTTCACCGCGCTGCCGCTGTCGTTGACCATCAGGTTGCCGTAGAAAGCGATGTTGCCCTCGCCCTGGAACAGCGCCTCGGTCGGGTTCTGATAGAAGAAGTTGCCGTAGATCTCGAATCCATTGTCCGAGCCGGGCCCGCTGGATGGCTGGTCTCCGACCAGCAGGTTCGGGCGGGGGCCATCCGGCGAAACGAAGCTGCTTCGCTTGACGAATACGTTGTTGCGAATGATGGTCGTCGTCTTGCCGGTCGGCATGCCGGCTGGCACGTTCGACCACGGCACCTGATGCTTCACCTGGATGTTGTAGCCGATCGTGTCGACGATCAGATTGTTCTCGATGATGCCGGCAACGAACGGACTGCCGCCGGTCGAGTTGCCCAGGTACATGCCGGTTCCCGCGCGTTCGATCACGTTGCGGCGGATCACCCAGTTCCAGGTCGGCGCGCCAGTCGTCGAGATGCCGACGATCTGCTGGTCGCCACCGACGCCGCGAATGCGCAGCCCTTCGATGGTGATGTGGTGCGCGAGTCCCTGGACGGCGACGCCGAAGCCGCCGCGGTCGCGTCCGTCGACATCGAGATTCCGCACGATCACATGGCTCGCGTTCGCAAACCGGATCGTATTGTGGGTCGACCGTCCGATCAAAACCGGGCGCGGCTCGCCGTCGGGGCCGGTGATCGTGATCGGTTGCGACGGCGTTCCGTTCAGATCGAACACTGGCAGCCCTGGAGGATTGGCCGGATTGTCGTACGTTCCCGGCGCCAGCCTCAGGGTGTCGCCGGGCTGCAGCGCGCGCAGCTTTGTCAGATAGTCGCTTGGGCCTGCATCGATGATGCGCCCCCCTGCGGCCGGCGTGCTTGCCGCAACCGGCGTCGACCGCGCAGAAACGTTGCCGGCCGCATCGAAAGCAGCAACTTCGTACCGGTACGTCGTCGATGGGGTGAGGCCCGAGTCGTCGTACGTCGTGGCCGCCGCGGTCCCGATCTGGTTGCCGTCACGGAAGATCCGATAGCCGGCCACACCTACGTTGTCGCTCGCCGCGCTCCACGTCACGCGGATCGACAAGGACGACATCGCCGTCGCAGAGACGTTCGCCGGTGCGCTCGGTGCAGCCGTGTCTGGCGCTGACGGCGGCGGCGAGGAAGGCGGCGGCGGCGCTGGTGTGGCCGCGGGCGCATCGTCTCCGCCGCAGGAGGCAAGCGCAAACGTTCCGAGGATCGCCCAAACGGCGACGGCTGACAGAAGACGTCCGGTTCTGCTTTGCATGACCCGGATTATCTTGTCCGGCGGCGGGCGGACCTTCACGTCGAGACGTTCGATCGAACAGATGAGTTCGGTCTGACCGCCTCACTTCGACAACATCGCGCGTTCGCAGCCACGAGCGCCGCGCACAACGCTCGTCGAGGGCCGACCTCGGCGCCCTCCTTGCAAATCGCACCGATGCTGTATACATTACCAGTATCGTCCGACTGGCAGGAAGGACTCGAACAATGAGCAAAGAAACCTCAGTCCTCACTCCCCGACAGGCCGAGATCCTCGATTTCGTCCGCCGCACGCTCGTCGAAAGCGGCGCGCCGCCGACGCGTGAAGAGATTGCCGACGCGTTCGGCTTCCGCTCGCTGAACGCAGCCGAGCAACATCTGCAGGCACTGCAGAAGAAAGGGCTGATCGAGCTCGTGCCGGGCACCTCGCGCGGAATCCGGCTCAAGGGGGCCGTCACGGAAACCGTGCGCGCGCTGAAGGAAGCCGCGCATGAGCTCGGACTGCCCGCGGGCCTGCCGCTGATCGGCAAAGTCGCCGCCGGCAGCCCCATCCTCGCGCAGGAAAACGTGATCAGGCGTCCGGCCGTCGATCCCCTGCTGTTCAGACCGCGCGCCGACTACCTGCTCGAAGTGCGCGGCATGAGCATGCGCGACGCGGGCATCCTCGACGGCGACTGGCTGGCGGTGCACAAGCAGGCGCAGGCGCAGTCGGGTCAGATCGTGGTCGCGCGACTCGGCGACGAGGTCACCGTCAAGCGGCTAAAGCTCAAGGGTGCGAAGGCCGAGCTGATCGCGGAGAACCCTGACTTCGCGCCGATCGTCGTCGATCTCAGGCGCGATCCGCTTGCGATCGAAGGTCTTGCGGTGGGCGTGATTCGACCCTCGCTATAGCGGCGCCACCGCCTTACAGCCCCAGCCTGACCCCGGCGTAGCCGAACAGCTCGTACAGCGCGTAGTAGGAAGACTGCAGCGCCGCCGCGCTCGGCAGAAAGTCGGCGATGCCGGCGACCGCAAGCCGCGGAATCACCGTCGGTGCGGCCAGCACGCTCAAACCCGCTCTCTCGAACTCCAGCCGCGCGCGCCGCACGTCGAAGGCGTGCACCACCAGCACGACGCGCTGGATGCCGAGCGGCCGCAGGATCCGCGCGCTGAGCTGCGCGTTTTCGCGGGTGGTGCGCGCGCGGTCCTCGACCCACCGCACCGGCACGCCAAACTCGCGCTCGAGCGTCTCCCGCATCACGTGCGCTTCCGGCCGCGTGCGACCGTAGGGTCCGCCGGTCACCAGCACCGGCAGGCCCGTGTCGCGCGCGACCTTCGCACCGTAACGCGTGCGCTCGAGCGAAAGCCGTCCGAGCGTGTCGCCGCCATACTCCGGCGCGGCGGGCCGCAGACCGCCGCTGAGGATCACGATCGCCTGTGCGTCGCGCGCCGCCGCCGGGTCGAGCACCGCGGATTCGCTCGCCGCCACCAGCAGCATCGACGAAACGATCGGAAGCGACAGCAGCAGCAATGCACCGACGCCGGTCGCGGCAAGCGCACGCGCAAGTCGCGGGCGGCGATGCCACAGCGTTAGACCCACGGCCGCGAGCAGCAACGGACCGGCCGGCGGCAGCGCCAGCGCCTTGAAGACCGCTTTGGCCGCCGCGACGAAGCTCATCATGACCAGCGCGCGCGCCCGGCCGATCCGAAAGAACTACCGGGTTGCAGCCAACAGGTCGAGCAGATGCCGGGACGGAATCGCATACGTGATGCCCGAAGGCTGCGCGAGCGCCGCCTCTTTGGTGCCCTTGACGAAGACCATGTTGATGACGCCGACGACTTCGCCGGTGCTCGCGTCGAACAACGGGCTGCCGCTGTTACCGGGGTAGGCGGTCGCATCGAGCTGGAAAACGGCAAACGCGCCCGTCTTGAGGCGACGAAGCAGCTTGGGGTCGAGTTGCTGCGCGCGGGCCGGGGGAATCGCAATCGGCGTGATCGCGGCGATCATCGCGCGGTGGGTGGCGGGATAGGGCCCGAGCGCCGCACCCAGCGGAAATCCGGTGAACAGGAAGATGTCGCCCTCGCCGACCGTCGCGGAATCCCGCACGGCAAGCGCAGGCAGCGGCGCCCCTTGCAGACGCAGCAGGGCCAGATCGTGCTCATCGTCGCGTGCGGCACGCATGACCGTGCGGACCCGGGCGCGCTGCGGATCGGGACCGGGCAACAGGACGGCGAGTGTCTCGGGATCGTTGCCGGCGTCGAGCGCTTCCGGCAACACATGCGCGTTGGTCGCCACCAGCGAGCCGTCACCGACGGCAAAGCCGGTGCCGAGAAAACGAAACGGCGGCGTGCGCGTGCGCTGAAACGTGCCGACCGCGACCACCGCACTCTTGACACGGGCGATCGTCTGCGCGGTCTGCGCCTGTGCGGGTGCTGCAACGCTCGCGCCCAACGCAGCCCACAGCAGCGCCGCGCCGGCGGCGCCAAGCAGCGCGCGCCGGCACGCGCGTCCGGTCGTGGATTGACTGCCGAGGTCGTTGCCGCGCATCGCCCGCCGTGTAACCCTAGAGGCCGCCCTCCGGAACGAGTCAGATGCCGGCGGCGAAGCGCCGGACATACCAGTCCATCGCGTCGGCCAGCCCGGCGCGGAGGTCGTGCGTCGGCGCATAGTCCAGGAGTCGACGGGCCTTGCCGATATCGGCCTGCGAATGACGCACGTCGCCCGCGCGGAAGTCGCGGTATTCGGGCGCGACGACAGCAAGCTGCGGAAGGCGCGCGCTCAGCAACTCGCGCATCGCCGCATGCAGTTCGTTCAGCGTCGTGCGGCCGCCGACCGCGACGTTGTAGACCTGGTTCAGCGCGCCCGGATCCTCGACGAGTGCGGCGCGCAGGTTGATCTGAACGGCATTGGCGACGTAGCAGAAGTCGCGCGAGGTTTCGCCGTCGCCATTGATCGTGCACGCCTCGCCGCGCAGCATCGCGCGCGCCCAGCGCGGGATCACCGCGGCGTAGGGGCCGTCGGGATCCTGCCGCGCACCGAACACGTTGAAGTAGCGCAGCCCGATCGCCTGCGTCCCGTAGCAGCGCGCGAAGACCTCCGCGTACAGCTCGTTCAGGTACTTGGTCACGGCGTACGGCGACAGCGGCCGGCCGATCACGTCTTCGACCTTCGGCAGCGTCGGATGGTCGCCGTAGGTCGAACTCGACGCCGCATAGACGAAGCGCGCGCCGGCATCGCGCGCGGCCACCAGCATGTTGAGGAAGCCGGTGGCGTTGGCCGCGTGCGTCGCGAGCGGGTTCTCGATCGAGCGCGGCACCGATCCGAGCGCGGCCTCGTGCAGCACGATGTCCACCCCGTCGCACGCGGCGCGACAGGTGGCCGGATCGACGATGTCGCCTTCGATGAAGCGGTGCCGCGTCCACGCCGACTCGCCCACTGCGGCGCGCACTTCGTCCAGGTTGCGACGATGACCGGTCGCGAAGTTGTCGAGCCCGACGACTTCCTGCCCGAGCCGCAGCAGCGATTCGAGCAGATGCGAGCCGATGAAGCCGGCCGCGCCGGTGACGAGCCAGCGCCGACGGCGCGCGCGAACCGCCCGTTCGATGTCGTTCATCCGCGCCAGCCCATCGTCGCCCGACGTTGCTCTGGGCCGGAGCGGCCCGCGAGTCGCTGCGCGAACTTCACGTCAGAGCCTCCACACGCAGAAGCCGCGCGTGCGCAATGCGGCCTGATCGGCCTGGCACTTGATGTCGACGTACAGACCGCCCGGCGCGAGCTTGGCCGCGACGTCGTCGATCGAATAGTCCTTGTAGGCCTTGTGCGCGACCGCCGCGACGATCGCGCTCGAACGCGGAAGCTGCTCCCACGGCACGAGGCGCACGCCGTACTCGTGCAGCGCCTCCTGTGGCAGCGCCACCGGATCGTGGACATGCACATTGACGCCGTAGGACTCGAGTTCACGGATCACGTCGATGACCTTCGAGTTGCGCAGATCGGGGCAGTTCTCCTTAAAGGTCAGGCCAAACACGTTGACGTTGGCGCCCTTCACCGGAAAGCCGTTGCGGATCAGCATTTTGACCGTCTGCTCGGCGACGTACTTGCCCATGCCGTCGTTGATGCGCCGGCCGGCGAGGATCACCTGCGGGTGATAACCCAGCATCTCGGCCTTGTGTGTCAGGTAATACGGGTCGACGCCGATGCAGTGTCCGCCGACCAGCCCAGGGCGAAACGGCAGGAAGTTCCACTTCGTTCCGGCGGCCTCGAGCACCTCGAGCGTGTCGATGCCGATGCGGTGGAAGATCAGCGACAGCTCGTTGACCAGCGCGATGTTCAGGTCGCGTTGCGTGTTCTCGATCACCTTGGCGGCCTCCGCCACTTTGATGCTGGAGGCGCGATACACGCCCGCGGTGATGATCGACTCGTACATCCGTGCGACGCGCTCTAGCGTCTCGGGCGTGTCGCCGGAGACGACCTTGACGATCTTCGTCAGCGTGCGCTCTTTGTCGCCGGGATTGATCCGTTCGGGTGAGTAGCCGACGAAGAAGTCCTTCTTCCAAATCTTGCCGGAGCACTTCTCGATGATCGGCACGCAGACCTCCTCGGTCGCGCCGGGGTAAACCGTCGACTCGAAGACGATCGTCGCACCCGGCTTCAGATTGCGGCCGACGAACTCGCTCGCGCCGGCGAGCGGGCCGAAGTCCGGGTTGTGCGCGTCGTCGACCGGTGTGGGCACGGCGACGACGACGAAGTCGGCTTCCCGCAACGCCGACGGATCCGTCGTCGGCACGAGGTGCTTGGCGGCCTTCAGCTCATCGCTGCTCACCTCGCCCGTCGGGTCGACGTGGCGACGATACGCGTCGATCTTGGTCTGCGAAAGGTCGAACCCGATCGTGCGGGCTCGTTTCCCGAACTCGACGGCGAGCGGCAACCCGACGTAACCGAGCCCGACGACTGCGACAACACTCATGTGGCTTCCTGAGGATCGTGGTTGGGATTGAAAACTGGTTACGGGTTAGAGGCTGCGCAGCAGTGCTGCGGCTTCCTCCTTGCCCGGAAACTCTTCCGTGATCGCGAGCAGCGCTTCGAGCTCGGCCCTGGCGCTGTCGCGCTGCCCCGCCTTGGCGAGCGCCTTGGCGTAGTTCAACCGGATGTCGGCGCGGTTGGGCGCGAGCGCGCGCGCCCGCTGCAAGTGCGCGAGCGCGCGGTCGAGTTCGCCGCGCGCGGCGAGCAGCACGCCGAGCGTATCGAGCACCGCGGCGTTGTTGGGCGCAAGTTTCGCGGCGCGCTCCGCATGCGCGAGCGCTTTCGGATCGCCCAATTGCCCGCTCGCCCAGGCCAGGTTGTTCAGCGCGACCACGTGGTTCGGATCGGCCGCGACCACGACCTGGTAGTGCGCGACCGCGGCGCGATAGTCGCGCGCGCGCAGCGCACGGTCCGCCAGATGCATCGTCAACGTCGTGTCCTTGGGATTGCGCGCCCCCCAGTCGCGCGCGAACGCATCGGCCTCGGCGCGTTTGCCGGCGCCGACGAGCGCCGAATACACGCCGACCGCGAGCGCGCCGGACTGCGCATCGAGCTTCAGTCCTGCGCGGTAGGCGCGCTCCGCCTCGGCATGCTTGCCTTGCGCCGCGAGCACGTCGCCTTCCAGGCCGTAGCCGGCGGCGGACTTCGGCTCGCTCGTCTGCAGCGCCTTGGCCTCTCGCAACGCCTCCTCGTGTCGGCGCGCCTGCACGAACGCCGCGACCAGACTGCGCACCACGCCGGCATCGTTCGGCGCGAGCCGCTGTGCGCGGCGCAGCGTCTCGATCGCCGCCTCGTGCTCCTTCGCACCGGCCTGGACGGCGGCGAGCCTGACGAGCGGGCGGACCGCTTGCGGCTGCAGATCCGCCGATTTCTTCAACGTCTCGATCGCCTCGCGCGACTGCCCGGCGGCAAGCTGCGCCTCCGCCAACGCGTCGAGCACGCGCGGCTCCTTGGGCAATGCCGCCGCTGCCTCGCGCGCCGCTGCCAGCGCGGCGGCAGTATCGCGCGCACGCAGCTGAAATCCGATCAGCGCGATGCGCGCATCGACCGACTGCGGATTCGCAGCCACCGCGCGCTGCAGCGTGGCCGCAACGTCGGCGGGTGTCGCCCCCGTCCGCGCAAGCAAGTCGCCCAGCGCGACGTAGATCTGCTCGTTCTTGGGATCCGCCGCGATCATCGCCTCGTAACGCGCTTTTGCCGCGGCGGGCTTCTTCTCCGCCAGATCGAGCCCGGCGAGCCCGTGGGCTGCCGGCAGATACGACGGCTGCAGGGTGAGCGCTTTTTCGAAGCTGGCGCGCGCGGCAGCAACGTCCTTGCGCGCGGCATGCACGACACCGAGCACGTGGTGCGACAGCGGATTGTCAGGCTGCTTCTTTACGAGATTGCGGGCCGCTTCGAGCGCGCGCTCGAGGCGATTGGCGCGCAGGTGGCCGACGATCAGCACGAGGTCCGCCTGATACTGACCTGCGTCGAGTTCGGATGCGGCCTCCAGCTCGCGGATCCCCACTTCGGTTCGTCCCGTGGCCAGTGCGATCTGCCCGAGCCGCGTGCGCGCAGCGACTTTCTGCGTGTCCGACGCCGCCGCCGACGAAAAAAAACTCGCCGCCTGCTTCAGGTCGCCGGCGGCCAGATACGTTTCGCCGGCGAGCATCAGCACCTGCGGGTCCGCGTCGCCCGCGCGCTGCACGAGCGCTTGGAGCGCTTCGACCGCCTTGCCTGGCTGACCCGCGCGCAACAAGGCGCCAACCAGCATGCGCTGCGCGCCGAGGTGCTCCGGCACGCGGCTGACCGCCTTGCGCAGATACGCCTCGGCCGCGAGCGGCTGGTTGGCGCGCAATTCGACCGCGCCGGCGAGCACCAGGCTGGGCACGTGGTCGGGGGCATGCTTGAGCACCTGCAGCACGTGGTCGCGCGCGCGCTGCACGTCGCCCTTGCGCAAGGCGAGCAGCCCTTCGAAGTAGGCGACGCGCAGATCGCCGCGGGCGTACTTGCGGGTCTCGCCGATCTGTGCGGCGGCACCGTCGAAGTCGTTCGCCTCGATGAGCAGCGAGATCAGCGCGAATCGCGCGGGCAGGTGGCCCGGCTCTGCGCCGACGGCCCGCCACAACTCGGCGCGCGCGGCGTCGGCTTCGCCCCGCGTCGATAGCAACTCGGCCTTCAACAGGTAGGCGTTGGCGATCTTCGGATCGGCGGACTTGACCTCGTCGACGATCGAGATCGCCTCGTCGAAACGACCTTCCAACGCCGCGAGTCGCGCCAGGCCCATGCGCGCGGGAGCGAACCCCGGCTTGGCGGCGAGCACGGCGTTGAACGCGTCGGCTGCATCCTGGCGCCGGCCGAGAAGGACGAACGCATCGCCGAGCTGCACGCGAAACGCGGCATCCGCCGCGGCATCGGCGAGGCGGTGGGAGGAAAATTCCCTGACGAGTTTGGCCGCCTCGCCCTGCTCCATCAGCGCGCGCGCCAGCGATGGCAGCACCGCCTCCGGCGACTGCCGGTATTCGAGCGCGCGCCGCAGTTCTTTCTCCGCCGACACCGGATCGCGCGTTTCGAGCAGCGCACGGCCGAGCAACAGGCGCGCTTCGCCGTTGCCGGGCGCCTCCTGCAACGCGTTCTTCAACTGGATCACCGCGGCGTTGTATTCGCCGCGTGCCAAGTAGTCCTTTGCCGACGCGACGAGCTTCTCCGGGCTGTCCTTGAGGCAGCCGGCGAGCGCGACCGCAGCGAGCAGCAGCGCGAGCGATCGCGCCAGGCGTGCCCATCGAGATGCCGTCGTGCGGGCCACCGCTCGACATCCCCCGCGCGCTGCGCGCGCCGCCGCCTTTTCGAAAGGGGGCTGGTCGTGGCCTCCCTTCGAGAAGGGGGGGCGGCCGAGGGCCGGGGGGATTTCGGTCGGCCGAGGGCCGCGGGGATCTTGCAGTCCGTTCATTTCAGTCCGAATCGATGCAGCAGGTCGTACAGCGTCGGCCGGCTCACACCCAGCAGCTCGGCCGCCTTGCTCAGATTGCCGTCGACGCGCGCGAGCGCGCGCAGCACGGCGCCGCGTTCCGCCTCGTCGCGCACCGCGCGCAGGTTCAGGTCGTCGGCCTCCCCCTTCGCTTCGAGGTCCAGGTCCGCCGCGCGGATCGACGAGCCGTCGGCCATGATCACGGCGCGCTTGATCACGTTTTCCAGCTCGCGCACGTTGCCGGGCCAGTCGTGGCGTTCGATCGCTTCGATCGCATCGGGCGCGAGCTTCAGCGTGCCGCGCTTGTGCTCGGCGGCGTAGCGCTGCACGAACGCGTGCGCGAGCAGCGCCGCATCGCCCTTGCGTTGCTTCAGCGGTGGCACGTGGATCACGATCTCCGCGAGCCGATAAAACAGGTCCTCGCGAAACTTGCCTTCCGCGATCAGTGCCTTGAGGTTTTGATGCGTGGCGCACACCACGCGCACGTCCACGGCGATCTCCTCGCGCCCGCCCAGGCGTTCGATCGAACGCTCCTGCAGAAAGCGCAGCAGCTTGGCCTGCAACGCCGTCGGCAGGTCGCCGATTTCGTCGAGGAACAGCGTGCCGCGGTGCGCGGTTTCGATCTTCCCGACCGTCTGCCTGGCTGCGCCGGTGAATGCGCCCTTCTCGAAGCCGAACAGCTCGCTTTCGAGCAGCGTTTCGGGAATCGCCGCGCAGTTGATCGCGACGAAGCGCTGTCTCTGGCGCGGCGACAACTCGTGCAGCCCGCGCGCGAATAGCTCCTTGCCGGTGCCCGAGTCGCCCAGGATCAGCACCGTCGCATTGGTCGGTGCGACCTTCTCGACCGTGCGGCACGCCTTGAGCATCTCCGGGTCGCGCGTCAGGATGCCGGCCAGCGCGGCCGCCTGCCGCGTCGATTGCAGCCGGCGGTTTTCTTCCTGCAGCTCGTGCAAACGGAAGGCGCGCTCGATCGTCAGACCGAGCACGTCCGGATCGAACGGCTTGGCGAAGAAGTCGTAGGCGCCGAGCGCGATCGCCCGCAGCGCGTTCGCGCGGTCGCTTTGCCCGGTCAGCACGATGACCTTGGCATCCGGCAGCAAGGTCAGGATCTGCTGCAGCGTGGCAAGCCCCTCGGTCGGCTCATCCGGCAGCGGCGGCAGACCGAGGTCGAGCGTGATCACGGCTGGCGCGAAGCGCCGAACCTGCGCGAGCGCCGACTCGCGGTCCGAGGCCAAGACAACCTCGTAGGCGTCGAACGCCCACTTCATCTGCGTTTGCAGGGCGGGATCGTCCTCGACGATCAACAGCGGTTTACGCGCCTCGTCGTTCATGCCACACCCTCGGTCACGGCCGCGCTGCGCGCGGCCGCTAGTGGAAGAAACACGCGCACGGTCGTGCCGGCGCCCGGCGCAGTGTCGACCTCGATCCGGCCGCCGACGCTGCTGACGTACTGCTGGCTCTCGTAGGTCCCGATGCCCATGCCGGCGGCTTTGGTCGACTGGAATGGCTTGAACAGACGTTCGCGCGCGAATTCGGCACTCATCCCCACGCCCTGGTCGGCGACCTCGACGACGGCCGCCGCACCGTTGCGGCGGGCGCGCACGTGAACGCGCGGATTATCTCCCGACGCCTCGATCGCGTTTTGCAGAAGATGCCCGAAAACGCGCTCCAACCGGTCCTCGTGGCCGAGCACGACCACCCCTGGCTCCACGTCGAACGCCAGCGCTGCTTGCACCGCGCCGAAACGGCGCCGCAGGCGATCGGCCACGGCGGTCAGATCTACCGGTCCAGCGCGCTCGACGGGTTGCGCGCCGGAACGAAGCTGCTGCATCAGGTGATTCATGCGGTCGACCGCGTGTTCGACGGTGGCGAGCATGTCTCGTTGAAAGTCAGGGTTGGCGCGGTGGCGCTCCGCATTCTTCAAGAGCAACTGCAGCTGCGCGACCAGGTTCTTCAGATCGTGCACGACGAAAGCGGACATGCGATTGAACGCATCGAACTTCCGGGCCTCCAGCAGCGCCTCCGTGGCGCGCTCCTGCGCCAGGAAACCGGCCACTTGCCGTCCCGCGGTCTTCAGCAGGTCCAGCACCTCCCAGTTCAGTTCGAACTGGACTCTCGGATCGGCCAGCAGCACGAAGCCGAGCAGGTCTTCGCCTTCGAACAGCGGCACGACGAGCCACGCCGAAGGAACCTGCAGCAGCCATGACGGCATCCGCTCGACCTGGTACTTGGCGGGATCCCGCCGCAGCTCGTGCAGATCGATCACCCAGCCGGTGGCGCGCAGGAACGAAGGCAACCAGTCCGACGCCGGTACAACCTCCTCGCTCGCCGGCAGATTGACGCGCGCAACCTGCACGTAGGCGCCGTCGTCACCTCTCGTCCACAAGGCGCCGCCGGTGCTTTCGACCAGATCCGCCAGCGCACGGATGCCGCGCTCGCGAATCGAGCCGGGCATGCTGGGGCTCGATAGCGTGCGAGTGAAGGCGAGCCACTCCTCGCGGTAGTCGTACCGGTACGGAAAGAAGTGCTTGGCGATGAACACGCGCATCTTGGCGCGAAACGTGCCGGACACGGTCACGAGCACGAAGACAAGCATCCCAGCGAACAGCACGACGGTCACCAGTGCCTTGCCCCAGCTTCCGCCGAAGTAGTGAACGTAGTAGCCAATGATCGCGACCGCGAGCAGATAGCCGCCGGAAACCACGAGTGCGGTCGAGCCGGCCACGACGCCGCGCGAAAGCGCGACGTCGAAGCGCCATTCCTTGTTGCGCGCAGTCGCGATACCGAGCACCGGGACGACCAGCGCGTGCGCAAGGCCACGTGCCGCCCAGAGATGGGCGTCGAGCTCGCGGAACAGCGCCGCGTCGGAGTACAGCACCAGGTCGAAGCCGAACACCGCAGCCAGCGCTACGCACAGCGGCCGCGCGTTCCAGCGCTGCGCTTCCGGAGTACCTCGATAGACCTGCTCGACGAGCACCATTCCCGCCACGCTCGCGCCCAGCAGCAACGTCGGCATGACAACGCCATACCCGCTGGCCAGCGTGTTCGGGGGCGGGGAAAAGAGATAAATCGCGACCGCCGCGAGTGCCAGTAGCACGGCGACAAGGCGCCGCAAGCGGCGCGCACCGGCCTCAGACGGGCGCTCGGTCGAGCCGCCCGGCCGGATCAACGCAAGAAAGGCAAATAGCGCCCCGTAGCGCAACCCGTCGAAAACGCGGGCCAGCTTCCAGGCGAACTCGGTGCCTGAAGCGGCGTACACGAGCGATGCCAAGGCCCACATCGCCTGCAGAGCCACTGCGGCCAGCAGCAGCCCGCCCACCCCCGATCCGCGCCGGCCGACAGCAAGCTGGATCGCGAAGGCGCCGAAAGCGAGTGCCGCAAGTCCGTAGGACCAGACGGCGGGATCGGTCGACCAATCGGGGTTCAAGACGACGGACCGCAACGGACTATTGAACATTACCCAACCTCGTGACACCGCCGCCTTGCGAGTTCCCGTCGCGCTGACCGTCCCCGATTCCGTCATCCCGAGCGCAGCGAGGGATCTCGGCACTGCGAGCAGCGGAGATTCCTCGCCCTTGGCTCGGAATGACGAGGGCTGAGGCAGGCGGGCGCCAAGCGGTTGGCACGTGTCACGAGGTTAAGAGACGGGCAATAGTTCCGGAGGCGATTTTGCCCGACCGCAACCAGCCGGTGCGCGGTCGACGGCCCCGCCCGGCGGCATCCTCGCGGACGCGGCCCCGCTAATGGGCGCCTTCGCGGAACAGGATGACTCGAACCGTCTCGACCAGAATCAAGACATCGAGGAACAACGAGTGGTTCTTGACGTAGTACAGGTCGTACTCGAGCTTCTTGCTCGCGTCCTCGACCGAAGCGCCGTAGCTGTAGCGCACCTGCGCCCACCCGGTCAGTCCGGGCTTGACGCTGTGACGTACGTCGTAGAAGCGGATCTTTTCCTTCAGCTCGGTCACGAAGCATGGGCGTTCAGGCCGCGGTCCGACCAGGCTCATGTCGCCGCGAAGCACGTTGATCAGTTGCGGCAACTCGTCGATGCGCGTCTTGCGCAGGATCCGGCCCACGCGCGTGATCCGGGAATCCCCCGCCACCGCCCAGCGGGCCACGCCGTCTCTCTCGGCGTCCGTACGCATGCTGCGGAACTTCAGCACCATGAACGTCCGTCCGCCACGCCCGACGCGCTCTTGCCGGTAGATGATCGGCAGCCCGCTCTCCACGAAGATGGCCAACGCGGCGAACAGCATCACGGGCAGGGCGAGGATCAACAGCACCGTCGCCGCGACGATGTCGAACGCGCGCTTGATCGCGGTTCTCAGGCCGCCCTGCGCAAAACCTTGTCCATAGATCAGCCAGCTTGCCTTCAGGGACTCGATCGGTACTTCGCCGCGAACACGCTCATAGAAACCGGCCAGGTCGGTCACCGGGATGCCGCGGATCCGGCACTCGAGCAACTCTCGCAGCGGAAGCACACCGCCGCGCTGCTCGCGCACGGCGACGATCACTTCCTGCACGCGCAACCGCCGCACGAGTTCGGTAAAGTCGTGCTCGCGCGCATACACGCGCTGGGGCGCAGGCAAAGCGCCGCCATCGGCCGCACCCGCTTCGTAGAACCCGACCACTGCATAGCGCGGATAGCCGAGTGACCTCAGCGACTCCTCCACCGTCCTCGCTTCAGCGCCCGTACCCACGATCAGCACGCGCCGCGCACCGATGCCCGCGCTGCGCGCGGTGAACATGATCTGGCGCAGCAGGATCTGCCCGCAGGCGGCGTACAGCAGCGTGTAGCCGAGCACCGTCCGCGCGCTGTGCCCGTCCGGCAGAAGGTAGAAGAGCAGATACGCCAGCGGCGAACCCAGCAGCAGCGCCAGCAGCAAGCGACCGACGATGACGCCAAAGGTCACCGCCTCGTCACGCCGATACAGCCCGAAAGCGGAATTCAAGGACAGCATCAGCAACGCGTACAGCAGGCCGTGTTCGAACGCCGCCGCGACCGAAGCGCCATAAGGCGCAAGCTGCACGTAGACGCCGAGCAGCACGGCCCCCAGGAAGATCGCCGCATCCGCGAACACCTGGATGATCGTTCCGACGGGAATGTGATGCCGGAAAACTCGAACCATGCCCCTCTCCAGCCGCTCCTATGCTGATCGCCGCGCCACCAGCCGGCTTAGCGGCGCCGCGATCGGTCCGGCATACGTGCAGCCCCGCGGGATGCTCGCGTGCTTGGATGACCGTGGCGTGGCATAGATTCGCGATCGATCCGATTGCCGACATCACGCTAGCGGGCGCACAAGCCCTAGTTCAGCGGCTTCTGCCTCACACGGCATGCAGAAAAATCCCGCGCGCCGTGCGATCCGTTCTGGTCTGATGCCGTGCCCGATGGCCATCGCGGCCGAGGCCACTCTATCCCAGGTTTGCGGTATTTGGTACCAATTTTTTGGTAGAAAGCAACGGATTCGGCAGCGATGCGCAGTTCGGCTGCATCTGCCCGACGAACGGCGAACAGACAAGTCACGGCCCCCCGGCGCAACCGGCCCGAAAAGGACGGAGTCGCTCGGCTGGCAGGGACGCCCTCGCGGGTATCCCTGCGGTTGGAGCGACCACCGATCGGCGAAAGACGGGTCATCGCGGACCGTCGATCGGCCCACACTGCGGCTGGCAGCAGCAAGCGATGACGGCAAAGCGACCTTCGGGTACCCTGTTCGCGGGATCGGTTCGCATGCCAAATCGGTTTGGCGATTGGCGGCGGCTCAGCGCAAGTCCGCGACCTCCTGCTGCATGGCAGCAGGGGGAAGGCGTGAGCCTGATCGTCGATGTCGATTCCAGTCCGACCGGTCCCGCCTAACCGCAAACGACGCGCACCGCCGATCAAGGAGATCAATGAATACCGCAGGCCCGCCGTCCGAATCGAGCAGCGCCGGCTCCAAGGGCCGAGCCCGCAGCTTCACGTGCCGCTTCTGTGCCACGCCGCTGACGGCGACGTTCGTCGATCTCGGCATGTCGCCGCTGTGCCAGACGCACATCCGACCGGATCAGCTGCACGAGATGGAGCCGTTTTATCCGCTGCACGCCTACGTCTGCGACCGGTGCTTCCTGGTGCAACTGCAGGAGTTCGTCACACCCGACGAGATCTTCACCGAGTACGCGTACTTCTCTTCGTACTCGACCAGTTGGGTCGAGCACGCCCGCCGCTACGCGGAGATGATGATCGAGCGCTTCAAGCTGGGCGCCCGCTCGAAGGTGATGGAGATCGCCAGCAACGACGGCTACCTGCTGCAGCACTTCGTGGCGCGCGGCGTGCCGGTGCTGGGCATCGAACCGGCCGCCAACGTCGCACAGGCGGCCATCGCAAAAGGCGTCCCGACGACCGTGCAGTTCTTCGGCCGCGAGACTGCGGCCGCGATCGCCGCCGAGCACGGACGGCCCGACGTGTTGCTCGGCAACAACGTACTGGCCCACGTGCCGGACATCAACGATTTCGTCGGCGGCATGAAGGTCTTGCTGGCGCCGCATGGCGTGATCACGATGGAGTTTCCGCATCTGCAGCGGCTGATTGCCGAAAACCAGTTCGACACCATCTACCACGAGCACTTCAGCTACCTGTCGTTCGTGACGGTGGAGCGAATCTTTGCCCACCACGGCATCACGCTGTTCGACGTCGAGGAGCTGCCCACACACGGCGGCTCGCTGCGCATCTACGGCCGGCACGCGGAAAACGCCGAATTGCCGGTCACCGAACGCGTGACCGCGCTGCGCCGGCGCGAGATCGACGACGGTTTTATGACGCTGGAGCGCTACCGCGGCTTCGACGAACAGGTCAAAGGCACGAAACGCAAACTGCTTGGTTTTCTCATCGACGCCAAGCAGCGCGGCAAGAGAATCATCGGCTACGGCGCGCCCGGCAAGGGCAACACGCTGCTGAACTACTGCGGCATCCGCACCGATTTTCTGGACTTCACCGTCGACGCCAACCCGTATAAACAGGGCAAGTTCACGCCCGGCACACGCATTCCGATCCTGGCGCCGGCGGCGATCCGCGAGGCGCGCCCGGACTACGTGCTGATCCTGCCGTGGAATCTGAAAGACGAGATCTCACAGCAGGCGGCATACATCCGCGAGTGGGGTGGCAAGTTCGTCGTGCCGATTCCGGAAGTCCGGGTCTTCTAATGACCATTTCTTATTCTCGTGACACGTGCCAACCGCTTGGCGCCCGAATGCCTCAGGCCTCGTCATTCCGAGCCAACGGCGAGGAATCTGCGCTGCTCGCAGTGCCGGGATCCCTCGCTGCGCTCGGGATGACGGAACCGGCGACAGCCAGCGCGAAGCGAACTCGCAAGGTGGGGGTGTCACGATCCTCGATAATGAGGCGAATCAATCACTGAGCCGAAGACGGACGACGGCCTCCTGCCCAGCCGGAGCTTGCTCCGACCAAGCCGAAGAACCGGCACGGAACGCGTCCTGCGCTTTTGGCCGAAAACGCCTAGACGGATCTAGATCGGACCGACCAGACCTCGACGGCCGAGGCGACCTGAACGGCACGACTTTTTCAATCACCAACGACCGATACCGACATGAACATTCTCGTGACCGGCACCGAGGGCTACATCGGCGCTCGGCTTGCCCCCCTGCTGGCCGCGACCGGGCACTCCGTCACCGGCCTGGACACGGGCTTCTACCGCGACGGCACGCTTTATCTGGACCCGATCGGTCTGCCGGTTGCCCCACCCACGATCTACAAGGACCTGCGCACGGTCACACCGAGAGACTTCGAGGGCTTCGACGCCGTCGTCCACCTCGCCGAACTGTCGAACGATCCGCTCGGCCAGAACCGCCCGGAAATCACGTACAAGATCAATCACGAAGGGTCGGTCCGCATCGCCAAGGCCGCGCGCGAAGCCGGCGTGCGCCGCTTCGTCTACGCCTCGTCTTGTAGCGTCTACGGCGTGGGCAGCGGCGAGTTCCTCGACGAGACCTCGCCCACCAATCCGCAGACCGCCTACGCAAAGTGCAAAGTGATGGTCGAACGCGACCTGCAGACGCTGGCCGACGCGGACTTCTGTGTCACGTTTCTGCGCAATGCGACCGCGTACGGTCCTTCCCCGCGCATGCGCTTCGACATCGTGCTCAACGACCTGTGCGCGCTCGCGTGGACGAAGAAAAAGATCGCCATGGTGAGCGACGGCAGCCCGTGGCGGCCGATCGTCCACATCGAAGACATCTGCGAGTCGATTCGCTGCACGCTGGAGGCGCCGACGGACGCCGTCAACGGCGAGATCTTCAATGTCGGCTCCACGCCCGAGAACTACCGCGTGCGCGAGATTGCGGCGATCGTCGCCGAGGCGTTTCCCGGCTGCGAGGTGACCGCCGGACCGCCGAGCGCCGACAACCGCAGCTACCGCGTGTCATTCGACAAGATCGCAACCCGGCTGCCGGGCTTCAAGGCGCGCTGGACCGCGCGCCAGGGCGCCGAGGAGCTGCGCCGGCTGTTCGAGCGCATCGAGTTCGCGCCCGAAACCTACGAGTTCCGGGCGTTCACGCGGCTGAAACAGTTGAAGTATCTGCAGCGCACGGGGCAGATCGACGACGACTTGTTTTGGCGTGCGCGGCCGGTTCCCGCTGCAGTCGGCTTGCAATGAAGGTCGTCCTGTTCTGCGGCGGTTTGGGTACGCGCCTGCGCGAGCATTCCGACACGATTCCCAAGCCGCTGGTCAATGTCGGCTATCGGCCCATCATCTGGCACTTGATGCGCTACTACGCCCACTTCGGCCACAAAGACTTCGTCCTGTGCCTCGGCTATCGCGGAGATCTGATTCGGGAGTACTTCTTGAATTACCGCGACGAGATGTCGACCGATTTCGTCCTGTCGGAAGGCAGGCGAAAGGTCGAGCTACTCGCCCCAGCGATCGACGATTGGCGGATCACATTCGTCGATACCGGCATGCACTCGAACCTGGGTCAGCGGCTCATGCGCGTGCGTCACCTGCTCAAGGACGAAGACGCATTTCTCGCCAACTACTCCGACGGCCTGACCGACTTGCCGCTGGACAAGTACGTAGCCTGGGCCAGCGCGACCGGCGCACTGGCGACTCTGCTCGCCGTGCGACCCTCGCAGAGCTTTCACGCGGTTAGCAGCGATCCCGACGGGCTCGTGACCGACATTCAGGACGTCGGCCGGTCCGACTACTGGATCAACGCCGGGTTTTTCTACCTGAAGCAGCAGGTGTTCGAGTACATGCGAGATGGCGAGGAACTCGTGCTGGAACCCTTTGCCCGGCTGATCGCCGAACGTCGCCTGTTCGCCTACAAGTACTCAGGCTTCTGGGCGGCGATGGACACGTTCAAGGACAAGATCAGGCTGGATCGCATGGAAGCGCGGGGGGACTGTCCGTGGATGGTCTGGGACAAGTCCGCCGCTTATTGACGATTACCCAACCTCGTGACCGCGCCAGCTTGCGAGTTGTTTTCGACTTCCAAAGCGCCGGTTCCGTCATCCCGAGCAGCGCGAGGGATCTCGCCGTGGCGAGCGGGAGAGATTCCTCGCCTTCGGCTCGGAATGACGAGGGCTGCGGGCGCCGGACGGTTGGCACGTGTCACAAGGATTCGTAGGGCTCAATAGTGCCCCGATGCTGGAACTTTCGCTTCATCGAAACGGCGCGCCGTTGCATGTGCTGTGCCTCGGAGCGCACAGCGACGACATTGAAATCGGGTGCGCCGGCTTTCTGTTCGAGCTGCTGCAACGGGGACCGATCACCCTGACCTGGGCAGTGCTCAGTGCTCCGGGTGAGCGCGCCATCGAGGCTAGCCGGAGTGCTCGCGTCTTCCTGCGTGCAGCGGCCGCCGGCGACGTGGTCCTGCAGAAGTTCATGGATGGGTTCTTCCCGGCCCAGTTTCAGGACATCAAGGCATGCTTCGAAGACCTGAGACGAAAGGTATCCCCCGACTTGATCCTGACGCATCGGCTCGAAGACCGACACCAGGATCACCGGATTGTCGGCGAACTAACGTGGAACACCTGGCGCGACCACTTGATCCTGGAGTACGAAGTGCCAAAGTACGAAGGTGACCTTGGTCAGCCGAACGCATTCGTGCCGTTGTCGTTGCGAACTCGGCAGCGCAAACTTACGCACCTGATGCGGCACTTCGCTTCACAACGCTCGAAGTCCTGGTTCCGGCCCGAAGTGTTCGACGCCGTGATGTCGTTGCGCGGCGTCGAGTGTCGCGCACCCAGCGGGTTCGCGGAAGCGTTTCATGCCCGCAAACTGGTCCTCTAACGCACGGAGCGGGCGCTCGGCCGGGTCGCGACTCGATGCCGACGCGGTCGACGCGTCGCAGTCAGAAGGACAGCGCATGCACGCGCTGCTCATCGAGCTCTATCCGCTTTGCCGGAGTCTGACCGGCCCCGGAGTGCGCGCGACACTGGACCGTCTGGACAAGGAAGCGCCGCTGGCGGTCACCGAAATACCAAGCGGAACGCCCGTCTTCGATTGGACCGTGCCCTATGAGTGGACGATCCAGGATGCGTACATCGAGGACGAGGCGGGTCGCCGCGTCCTGGACTTTCGGGACCACACGCTGCACGTGATGAGCTACAGCCGCCCCGTCGACCGCTGGCTGACGCTCGACGAGTTGCGTCCGCACCTGCACTCGATGCCCGATCGCCCGGACTGGATTCCGTACAGAACGACTTACTACAAGGACGATTGGGGCTTCTGCCTGCCGCATCGCTTGTACGAGCGGCTGGCGCCCGGCCGCTACCATGCCGTGGTGCGCTCCAAGCTCGAACCCGGCAGCATGTCGATTGCCGAGCACTTGCACCGCGGCAAATCCGACGACGAGGTGCTGATCTTCGCGCACACCTGCCACCCCTCGCTTGCGAACGACAACCTGTCCGGACTCGTCGTCGCGGCCCGACTGGCCGCCTGGCTGCACGGATGTGAAACGCGGTACACGTATCGCTTTGTCTTCGCACCGGCCACGATCGGCTCGATTGCGTGGCTGGCGCTGCACGCATCTGAACTACCCCGGGTCCGTCATGGCCTGGTGCTTTCGCTGCTTGGCGACCGCGGACCGCTCAATTACAAGCGCAGCCGCTTTGGCGACGCCGCTATCGATCGGGCTGCGATTCACGTACTGCAGACGCGGCATCCCGGTGGCAGGGTCATCGACTTTTCGCCTTGGGGCTATGACGAGCGCCAGTTCGGATCCCCCGGTATCGCATTACCGGTCGGACGCCTAACACGCACGCCGAACGGCGAGTTCCCTGAATATCACACGTCCGCCGACGATCCGAACTTCGTAACCGCCGATTCGCTCGGGGACTCGTGGCTCGCCTGCCTGCGCATCATCCACGTGCTGGAGAACGACGTCCGTTACCGCAATCTCAGCCCGTTCGGAGAGCCCCAGCTCGGGCGTCGCGGCTTGTATCGTTCCACCGGCGGATACCAGGACATCCCCGACCGCCAGCTTGCGATGCTGTGGATATTGAACCAATCCGATGGCCGCAGCAGTCTGCTTGACATTGCCGAGCGGTCGCGCATGCCGTTCGACTCGTTGCACGCGGTGGCCGACGAACTCGTCAATGCCGGGCTGCTCGCTGCGGAGGGTGCCTCTGCATGACAACGTCGAGCCCGTTGATCAGCGTGGGCATGCCCGTCTACAACGGCGCGCGCTACGTCGGCACCGCTATCGCGTCGGTGCTGGCACAAACGATGGCCGATTTCGAGTTGGTGATCTGCGATAACGCGTCGACGGACGGCACCGAGGCGATCTGCCGCGAGCACGCGGCACGGGACGGTCGCATTCGCTACTACCGGAACGAAGCCAACATGGGCGCAGCGGGTAACTTTTGCCGCGTCTTCGAGCTTTCAACGGGCCGCTACTTTCGTTGGCTATCGGCCGACGACTACATGGCGCCCGCCGCCTTGGAGCTGTGCCTCGCGGCGCTCGAAGCCGATCCACTTGCGGTGCTCGCCTGCGGCAGGGTCGCGTTCGTTGGAGCCGATGGCGAACTGCTGGGTCCCTACCCCGAAGCCCAAGGGCTCGAGCATGCATCGCCATTCGACAGATTCCGCGCCGTCACAAGGCAGGATCCTTGGTGCAACGCTGTCTACGGATTGATGCGACGTGACGTGCTTCAGCGTACGCGCTTGCTCGGAGCGTTTAGCGGTTCGGACTGCACGCTGCTCGCGGAGATCTCGCTGCACGGTCGGTTCGTCGAGGTCTCCGAGGTGCTGTTCTTTCGCCGCCTCCACCCGGGCGCTTACTCGTGGGTTACGTCCGACGAGCAGGTTCGAGCGTTCTACGCGCCAAATGCGCAACGCAACGCAGGATTGCTGCTGCGCGAGTGGCGCCATCGGTTCGAAAACGTTCGAGCGGTTTTGCGCGCCCCACTGACGTACCCCGATAAAGCACGTCTCCTCGTGCACATTGCGCGCATGGCGTGGTGGGAGCGCAGAGAACTAGGGCGAGAGATTTTCCTAGGCTTGCGGTCTCTGGCTCGGCGGTAGGCCATGACCAGGGTGTGACGTTGCTCATGCCCTCCGGTTCGGTTGGTACGGATTCCCACGGCGTGCGAAGAGAGTACCGTGCCGGTCAAGCGGAGGCGGTATGGAGTACACGTGTGTTTGTAGGGATCCAACCGACTAGGACCTCGGGTATTCGTACATCACCCGATCGCCTGCTCCAAGCATCGTGCGAAACCGGGAAGCGGCGCTCGAACTGAGCCGCCGGATCCTGTTTCCGAAGCTCGGCGATCCCGACTATCTGGTCCAGCGCGCCCGCCGCGAGATCATTGCCGGTTGGTGCGGACAATTGCCACTGGCAAGAGAAGCCTTGTACGTGCTCGACGTCGGTGGTCGTCTGCAGCCGTACCGCCCGTTGCTGGAAGGACGCGAGGCACTGTACGTTGCAATCGACCCTGTCTTCGAGGGTCTGCTCGATGTCGCGGGCGTCGGAGAGCAGTTGCCGTTTCGCGACGGAAGCTTCGATCTGGTCATCTGCACGCAGGTGCTGAACTACGTTAAATCGCCGAGTCAAGTCATTGCCGAGATCCGACGCGCGCTCAAACCGGGAGGACTGCTCTATCTGACGGTACCGGCCATCTTTCCCTTGATGCATGACCATCGGTGGAGCTTCATGCCCGACGGGCTGAGGGTTCTGCTCGCGGACTTTTCCGCGCTGGAGATCCGCGCTGAGGGCGGTTCGATCGCCGGCATGTGTCGGACCGTCAACGTGTTTCTCGAAACGTTCGTGCGCTCCGATCTGGCGCACCGGATACTGCGAAAGTCGCTCTACCCCCTGATAAACGCAGTCGGACTCTTGATGGACCGTTTCAGCCGCGGGCGCGTCAACTTCGCCGTCAACTACAGTTGCCGCGCGCGTAGGTAGGCTGAACGCCGACGCTTGCGGTCTCCCTGAAATGCTGCCCGTCTCGGAGTCAGAGCCAGCGGCGCATCCACTCGTCGAGTATCAGCAGCGCCCACGTACGATGGGCAGCATCGTCGTCACCGGCGCGAGCCGCCGAGACGGCAGCTAATGCGGGCTCACGCGCCAACCACTGATAGATGGGCGAGCGCTCGTCGGACAGACGTTGTGAGGCCCATTCGCCGAGATCACCCGCGAGCCATTGATAGGCAGGGACCGGGAATCCCTGCTTCGGCCGTTCGATGATCTGGCGCGGCAGTCTGCTCGCAGCAAACGACCGCAGGATTCGCTTCGACGAATAGCCGTTGCGTCGATCGCCCACGCGCCACGACTCCGGCAGGCGCTGCGCCCATTCGACCAACGAATTCGTCAGATACGGCACGCGCAGCTCGATCGAGTTGGCCATCGTCATCTTGTCGGCCTTCATCAGCAGATCCTCGACCAGCCAGTCCTGGCACCAGGCGTTCTGCAGCATGTCGAGCGGCTTCGTCGACCTGCCACTGTCGTACCAGCGCTCGATCAGCTTCTCGACCGGCCTGGCTGGCGATCCTCGCCACAGCTCGGCCAAGCTTCGGTCGCGCCAATAGTTGGTCGCGCTCGATTGCCGCACCTGGATCGACGCTGCCCACCCTTCCTGGCTCATGCGGCGCAGCGTTTCACTGCGCCGTCCGTTGACCAATGCAGCCGCGACTCTGAACATCGGCTTCGGCACCCAGCCGAGGAGGCGCCGCCTCGAATCCACCCGTTGCGCGTAACGCTCGAAGTCGTACCCGGCAAGGATCTCGTCGGCGCCCTCCCCAGAGATGACCACTTTCACGTGCTGGCGCGCCAGTCGCGACACGTAATAGAGCGGAATGCTTGCGAGGTCGGCCAGCGGCTCGTCCGTGTACCAGACGAATTCAGGAAGAAAGTCAACGAACTCGCGCCGTCCGATGACTACTTCGTGATGCTGCGCGCCGATCTGTTCGGCCGCCGCGCGGGCGAACTCGAGCTCGGAAAAAGAACCGCCCTCATCAAATGCGACCGAGAACGTGCTCAGGCCGCGAACGCCGAGTTCGGCGATCGCAGCAGTCACTGCGCTCGAATCAAGTCCGCCGCTCAGCAGAGTTCCCACCGGAACGTCCGATGTGATCAGGTGCGACTCGACCGCCGCGAGAAAGCGATCCCGGAACTCGCCTTCATAGTCCCGCGTCGGATCGGCCGGCTCAGCATTGAAGTCGACCGACCAGTAGCGCTCAAGCTGCCAAGTGTTGCGGACCAGGTCGTATGACAGGCGGTGCCCGGGGGGTAGTTTGCTGATACCGCGCCAGATCGTCCCCGGCGCCGGCACGTAGCGCAATGCCAGGTAGTCGTAGACCGACTGCGGGTCCACCTCCGGTTGCTGCGGCAGCGCGGCCAGGATCGCCTTGATCTCGCTCGCGAAGTGGAACCGCCCGCCGAACTCGGCGAAATACAGCGGCTTGATGCCGAGCCGGTCCCGCACCAGGTGAGCCTCGCCCGAGCGCAAATCGACCAGGCAAATCCCGAACATTCCTTCCAACGCGTTTAGTGCACGCAGTCCCCCTTGGTGGTACAGGTTGAGGATGACCTCCGTGTCCGACTGCGTTCGAAATCGGTAGCCGTCGCGCTCGAGCCGCGCGCGCAATACTCGATAGTTGTAGATCTCACCGTTGAAGACGATAACGACACCGTCGTCGGTTAGCATCGGTTGGTGGCCGCCGGCCAGGTCGATGATGCTCAGCCGCCGCATCCCTACCGCGGCGCGATCGCCGACCCAGACACCCTCATCGTCAGGACCACGATGGACGATCTGCGCATTCATTCGCGCGACCAAGCGGGCGGCCTCGTCACTCGATGCGACGTTGAACACGCCTACGATCCCGCACATGCGTTCGAATGCTCCTGGGCTGGTTGCGCCGGCATGGCCGTGGCACCGCGTCTACCCGATAGTGTCCGGCGAGACAGACGTTTTACTCCCTCACACGCGTGCGGCACAACGTGTAGGACTATACCGACAAGCCCATAGCATGCGTCGCGCGGGGTTGCGAGGAACGCCCCCGCTATACTGCGTTGCATGTCGACGACGACCGCAAGCACTTCCGCAAAAAAAGGGGCAGCCGCAGCGGACCAAGTGGCGCGGGGTACAGCACCTGCCGTCGGCGTGTTTGGCCACTATGGCGACCGCAATCTGGGCGACGAGGCGATCATCGAGGCACTGGTTGCGCGGATCCGGCGCGAATGGCCGCAAGCGCGCGTCGTGGCTTTCTCGATGGACCCCGAGGACTCTGCGCGGCGCTATGGCTTGACCGCGTTTCCGATCCGACAGGAGAGCGGCCGCCAGCGGTTCGGTGAAGTGCTGGATGACCAGTGGGCGGCGGGCGCTACCGACCGAGCCGCTGCCGAAGCAATCAGCCTGCTCGACCGGATCGCCGAGTTCATTCCGAAAGGACGGATCCGCAGCACGGCTGGCAAGCTCGCCCGCGGCGCGCTGTTCGCGGTGCGCGAGATCAGGTTCCTTTGGCACTCCTACTCAAGGCTGCGGGGACTCGATGCGCTGATCATTGCCGGTTCGAACCAGTTTCTGGACAACTTTGGCGGACCCTGGGGGTTTCCTTACACGCTGTTGAAGTGGTCGTTGCTGGCGCGTCTTGCAGGGTGCAGGCTGCTGTACGTCAGTGTAGGCGCCGGGCCACTCGACGCGCGCCTGAGCCAGCGAATGGTCCGCTTCGCCGTGCGTCTGTCACACTACCTGTCCTTTCGCGATGCCGCGTCCCAACGGCTCGTCGGCGCTGCGCCGCGCGGCGCAGCGAGTCATGTGTTTCCGGATCTCGCACATAGTCTCGTGCTTCCGGCGGCAGATCCATCGACGCATGGAGACCGCAGTGCACACGGCAAGCCAGCCGTAGGCATCAACCCGATGCCGCTGTACGACAGCTTCTACTGGTACACGGCCGACACGGGTCGATACGCTGGTTTCGTTCGGACGCTCGCCGCGCTCGCCGAGCATCTGGTCGACAACGGCTATCCCGTGTTTTTTTTTCCGACGCAGCTCAAGGACCTCAACGTTGCCGACGAGGTGGTGCGTGCGATGCGCCCCGAGTGCGCGACCCGTCTTGTTCAGCCCGAACCCGTCAAGCGTCCCCACACGGTCGACGAGCTGATGAGAGCCATCGGAGCCGCGGACATCGTTGTCGCCACACGCTTCCATGGCACGCTGCTGTCGCTGCACGCGCGTCGGCCGGTGCTCGCGATCTGCTACTACCGCAAAACGCGTGACCTGATGCGCGAAATGGGTCAGGAACGGTACGCGATCGATTTCGACGATCTGAGCGTGGCCGGCCTCATCGATCGCTTTCACCAACTTGAGCAGCATCGGATCGAGGCTGCGGGGCAGATCACGAAAGCCGACGACGGGTACGTCACCGCACTGGAAACTCAATACCGCGCAATCTTCTCGATCATTCTGCGAACGCACCGACGGCGCCTCGCTGCGCCCGCCTAGCCCGGATATTTCATGGGGGACGCGGGAATTGCGCGAGCGGATGTGGGATGCGGATTGGCCGAGAGGGGCGCAGTCGAAGGCCAAGTGGCCTTCGCGAGCACTTGAGGCCGAGCCGCGCCCGCATGCGCCGCGCAAACCAGCGTAGCCCCGGCGGTACGAATTGGATTGACAGCCCGCAGCGCGACAGGGGCGATTCACCGAGACAGACCGCACGCAAACGGGGGCGACCTCGTGAAGTGACCGGGCTAGGTCTCGCGGATGCGGACGCCCTCAGCCTGCGTCCGAAGCTACCGTAAGCGAACCGCGAGAGAGCGCCAAGCGGCCCATGTGCGCTTGGCAAGAAGTGACTCGGCGCTGTCCGGCCGACCGGAAGCGACCCACAGGCCCAATACGAGCAGTACGTAAAGCGCGATGCCGAGAGGCACACCCGCCGCTAGCTGAATCAGCGCACCGTGGGCCGAACCGTCGCTGCCTATCCAGACGATCCCCGCATGCACGGTCAGCCCCATCACGATGCTGGCGCAGAGTGGCCGCCAAAGTGAGGCCATGTAGTTAAGAGGTGACAGCTTGAGCTGGCGCAGTAGCACCGGATAGCTGAAAAGCAGACTGACAATGACCGCGAGCATCTCTGCATACGCGATCGCGATGAACTCGCCACGCCCAGCCGCTACATAAAGCAGAGGCACCATGACGACGAGCCGACACAGCAGAATTGCCGTGACCAGATGCGGTCGGCCGATGGCCAGATAGGCCGATACGTTGTTCGAAACAACCGCCGACAGTGCACCAGAGATCGCCAATACCTGAATGACCGGCACCGCGGCGCCCCACCGTTCGCCGAGCAGTACGCGCACAAGCGGCTCAGCCACCGCGGCGATCCCTACACTAGCCGGCAGAACGATCAACATCATGACGGCGGTCGCGCCCACGCACGCGCGGCGAAACTCTTCGGGCCGGTCGGCGAGCCGTGAAAAACCGGGAAACAGCGCGCGATTGATGGGTGCCGCCAGTTCGCTGTTGGCAATCTGCGCGAATTCGGCGCCAACCGTATATGCGCCGAGCGCCTGCGCGCCGAAGCTGCGACCGAGCACGAAGTGCGGCAGCCTCGAGACCGCTGCGCCCAGAAGATTCGTCGCGAGCATCCAACCGGAAAACGAAAACAACTCGCGACTTGCTGCAAGACTCAGGCGAGGTCGGAACGGATGCATCGCGTAGCTCAGCAGCACTCCGACGATGCGTCCCGAGACCATGCCTATCACCAGGGCCCAGTAGGAACGAAACATCAAAGCGGCCGCAACGGTGACGGCGAACGAGATCAGCCGCTTTGAGGCGAGAAACCAGAACTCGCGGCGAAAATTCAATTCTCGACGAAAGTCCACCACGCCGACGTTTTCAAATCCCCACGCGAGCCAGCCCAGCGCGAGTGTCCACATGACGGCCGTCAGCTGTGGTTCGGCGTAATACGATGCCGTCACCGGCGCCAGTGCGATCGTCGCCGCCGCGCAGCTCACCGCCACAAGGACGTTCAGCGTCCATGCCGAGTCATAGTGCTCGCGACGCGGCCGCGATTTCTGTATCAGCGCGGCATCGAAGCTGAATGATGTCGCCAGCTCGATCACCGCAATGACCGACATCGCCATGGCGACGATTCCGAAATCGGCCGGAAGCAACAGCCGGGCAAGGATGAACGTGCTGATCAGTCCGAGCGGGCGATCAATGACCTTGAAAAGCACCATCCAGGCGGCGCCATGCGTCATCCCGCGCACGATTTCGGTCGACATTCGGCTCAACGTAAACCAAAGCAGCAGGCCGGCACGCTCGCTGCGTAGCATCGGCCGAATGTCTCATGGCGAGGGTCCCGTCGGTCGCGGGCGATCAATTGATGCCGTGAATGCCAGTTTCGTTTCGACTTCAAGACGGCAGGACTCCGGCGAGAGGGACCATGATGCACAAGCCGGCGCGCTTCAGCGAGCCAATCGGTGGAGGCAGCACCAGGAACAAGGGCAGCGACGTTAACCGCCGCCCGCTCGGCCACGCAGTCTAGCCCGTGCCCGTGGTCGTCACTGCAGCCGAAGGGTGCCGCACGGGCACACGCTTGCCAAAGCGTTGCGATCGATCAGGGGCCGGTCCAAAGTCGCGGACGTTCGTTGCCGACCCAGGCCGGATTGTGCCCCCGTCCGGACTTGTCGGAGATGTCGTCGGGTCGCGGATTGAGGTTCAGGTACCAGACATTCGCCGCACCCGCTGCAGTGGACAGCGGGGCATTCGCCTCGGCCAAGATGTCTGCGAGCGACAGGTTGGTCGAGTAGATCTGGATGCCGCGCAGCACGCCGTTGAATACCTCTTGACCGGGGGCCCACGGTGCATCGCCCCAGGTAAGCGCCGGAACGGGGGGCCTGCGGTTGCCCCAACTCGGATCAGACACGCGCACGACTCGATGGCTCGCGTCGGTGTTCGGCAGATCCCAGTAGAACTCGTGGTGCTTGTTGCCGTTGGCGTCCGCCCAGACCACGAGCGCTTGCGTGTACCACCGATCGTAGACTACCCGCCCATTGACGAAGTCGTTTTGCTCGACCGCGATCTCCCAATCGTGGTTCGTGCCGCTGGGTGCCGGATTCGGGTACGGATGCGCGCCGTAGTAGCTATCGGCGCCTCCACCGGGAAGCCACAGGAATGTGTTCAGGTTGTTCTGTCCGTCATCGTTGCCCCAGAAGAAGGTCGTGTAATAGCCAGCCTGCCGCCTCGGGTAAGCGCGCCAAATGTAGGTTGCAGGATAGATAGGCAACGGATTTAAGAACCGGAATCGCATGGTGTTCGTCACTCCGGCGTTACCCGGAAAGTCGAGACCCGTCTGCGCCGAGGCCGTGCCAACCGACACGATGACGGATCGACTTGCGCTTCCTCCAGCACCCGTGCATGTCAGCGAGAACGTATTGCTCGCCGCCGTCAGCGGTCCCGTGCTAATGCTTCCTGATGTCGGCTTGCTTCCCGACCAAGCACTGTTGGCGGGATCGGAGGTCGCTAGACAACCGCTGGCATTCGACGAGGACCAGGTGAGCGTCGAAGTGCCGCCGGAGGAGACGTTCAGCGGGCTGGCCGTCAGCGATACCGTGGGCGCCGCAGGCGGGCGCACGATGACCGTCACGGATTTCGTCACCGCGCCGCCGGCACCGGTGCATGTCAGCGAATAGCTGGCATTCGCACCAAGTGCACCCGTGGACTCCGAGCCCATCGTGGGCTTAGTCCCGCTCCACGCCCCCGACGCGCTGCACGCCGTGGCATTGGACGCTGTCCAACTTAGCGTCGCCGCGCTTCCGCTTTCGACAGTGCCGGGATTCGCGGCGAACGTCAGTGTCGGCGCGGGGACCGGAGGAGCACTGACGCTCACCGTTACCGTCTGCGTTACGGTGCCGCCGGCACCGGTGCACGATAGCGAAAACGGGCTGCTGGCAGTCAACGGCCCCGTCGACTGGGCCCCGGAAGTTGGCTTCTGCCCGGACCATGCTCCGGACGCAGCGCACGAAGCGGCATTGGCCGACGACCAAGTCAACGTTGCAGCGCCGCCGCTGGCGACGCTCGCTGGATCTGCACTGAGAGATAGCGTGGGCGCCGGCGGCGGCGGCGGCGCACTTTGCACCACGACAGTGACTGATTGCGAAGCCGTTCCACCGACTCCGCTGCACGAAATCGAAAACGTGCTGCTCGCCGTAAGTGGCCCCGTCGTCTCGGAACCGGCGGTCGCCTTCGCGCCCGACCACGCGCCCGACGCCAGGCACGAGCTTGCATCGCTCGACGCCCACGTCAGCGTCGCAGCCGCACCACTCGGGATGTTGAGCGGGCTCGCATTGAACGATACGGACGGCGCCGAAGGCGGCGGTGCCGTATCGACCTTGATCGTGACCGACTTGGTCTCTGAGCCCCCACGGTTCGTGCACGTCAGTGAGTAGTTCTGCGCCGACGTGATTGGCCCGACGGCTTCGGAACCCGACGGCGGCCTGCTTCCCGACCATGCGCCGGACGCGACGCAGGACTTCGCCCGATCCGAGTTCCACCTGAGGGTGGACGATCCGCTGCTGGCTATCGTTGGCGGTTCGGCGACGAGGGTGACGATCGGGCGAGGTTCGTCGAGCGCGCACGACATCAAACCGACCGCGGCAACGATCGGCAATATCGTTCCTGACCACTGACCGATCCGATGCATCGCACTACCCCTTCCAACCCGGTCAAGAAGCGATCTGCGTGCGGTTCGCCCCCGACTGAGCGCCGCGTTCAAGCTGACCCTAGGTTACGGCCCGACCGACATTATGGCCCGCGCCGTGCAAGCAGCGTTCACGCCATGTAGCTAGTCCGTTGGCCGAGTAGCCGAACCTGCCCAGCGGTCCCCTTTGCGTCGAGTGCGCACTTCTGACTTCCGTAGCCAACGGAGATCTACACAGGCAGTGACCCAGCGTAGCGGAAGTCGCTCGACGGATGCGATTTGCCGGCGACTTTGACAGACTGCCGCCTCCTGTCGGGGCCCCAGGCACGAGGGAACCGATAGCCATTGCAGCAGATCGGGACGCGAGCGCCCTGAGGCGAGTCTTGCGTATAGAGCTTCAGCTGCTTACACGGACTAACCCAAAGTCGGGGTTGCTGCCCGATGAGGGGGGGCCATAATCGGCAGTATCGTGGTGGCCCAACAAAGGCGGGTGCCTCGGTCTGCCTTCGCAGCGTGCTTCGAGGCGCATGGCGAATGCCGCTGCAAGGGGGCTAACGTCTGACACGGGTTCATGCCGGGTTCGCCAGCAACCCTTTCGCGTTCCGGGAACGCATCCAGGAGTTCCATGAAGCGCAGGGCTTTTCTGAAGACATCGGCCACGGCTCTCGGGCTGTTCTCGCTTTCCGCTTGCGGCGGGGGCGACGCCGGAGTTTCGCCGTCCGTTGCTCCCACACCAGCGCCGCCACCCGACCCGCCTCCCGCGCCGCCTCCATCTCAGCCGCCTAACGACGGCACCCTGCCAGCCTGGCGCCAAGGCATGGCCATCGGCGAATGGCGTCAGATTGCCGGCAGTGCGCTTGCAAGCGCACCCATTTCCGTAAAGACCTTTCCGACCCTTGCTACGACGGGGCCAGAATCAAAGGTCATTGCCTGGTGCGGCTTTGCAATCGACACTCGCGATTCCACTATCTACTCCGCAGCGAACGGCGGGCACAACGACTATGCCGGGAACGAGGTGAACGCCATCCGGCTTTCCGTCGACAGTCCCGCGTGGGTGGAGCGGCGAGCGTCAACACCCGTCAATCAAGTCCGAGCGAACAGTTCTCACTACGCGGACGGGCGACCGACATCACGTCATTCCTACTACGGATCCGTCTGCAACGAACTGCGCAACCGTGTGATGGTTTTCGTCGGTTCGAGATACGGTGACGGTTGGCAATTCAGTGCCAGCGACGGGTTTAACATCTCCGCCAACGAGTGGGATCCGGCGGGAACGTTCCCCAATCCGCCATCGGAGTTATCGGCTGACTTTGGAGCGGCGATTGTCGAGCAAAAGAGCTCAGGTGACGTCTACGCGTTCGCCTATTGGTCCGTGCTGCGCTGGAGCAGCGCCTCGAATACGTGGACTCGTCTCCTGACGGGGACGCCGGTGTACGGTTTTGAGTCGGCCTCAGCGCTCGACACTCGCCGCAATCGCGTCCTGATTGTCGGGGGTACGAACAACGATCGCTTCTCATACGACATTGAAACGAACACCGTTCAGCGGGTGAGTTTTAGCGGCCCAAACGCTGGCGCGGTTTCCGGAAACGGCAACGGGCTGGTGTATGAGCCGACACTGGACGCATACTTGTTGAGGAACAGCGCTCCAGGCGCCGCCGTGTATCGCATCGACGCGCAAACGTTCGGCGTAGACGTGCTGCCCACATCGGGGGGCGCATCCATCCCCGCGTCGATCAATGAGGTTTACCGCAGGTTCTTGTACGCACCGGGGCTCGCCGGAGTCGTGTACTGCCCTTCGTACGAAGGCAATCTGTGGTTCTTACGGACTGCCTGACCGCCGGCAGTGGAACCGTGGCGCCCATCCGCCGAAAGCTGGGCGTTCCACGCGCGTCAAGCTATTGGGGATCGACGACCCTCGAGCGCGAAACGATCAGTTCGTCGTACCACGTATAGGCCGTCGGATGCGACTGCGCCGGGCTTTTGCCGGTGTTGTACGGTAAGAGCCAGAGTTTTCCAAACCGCTGGTTTTCGCCCTGCGGACCGGCGGTCAGGTTGTATGGGCCCCAATCGATGACCAGCTGCGCCGGCTGTCCCTGGCGCGCCATCCATAGTGTTACCTGGCTTCCCACGAACTCGTCGCCTACGCGCGGCCCGAGCTTGATTCGGACCTGAAACGTCATCCACTCGTTAGCGACGTAGCCAAAGCAATTTCCTTGCGGCGCGAAGTACGACTTCGGCGAGGTGCTTCCCTGCGAGTACAAGCAGTAAGGGGAAGGCCGGCCGTTTTGAAGCTTGAAGTCGTAAGCCCCGAAGGGTTGGTAGAAACCGTCGTACGGTCCGTGCGATTTCGAGCCGGAGCAGGAGTTGTACATCGCCGGGAATCCCTCCTGCTCGTAGCTAAACATCACGACTTCGAGGTCGGAGCACGATGAATACACCTTGCCCGGCTGGTCACCGGTTCCAATGATGATCTGCTTGAAGCCGCCGGCACCTTGATACTTCGTACTGATCAACTCAGAGCTGAATCGCTGGCGCCACTGGACGTAAAACTCCTGGTCGCCGCCGAACTGGACCGAGAGATCGTTGGCAAAGTTGGTGAAGAATGTCCCGGAGCTGTCCGAACCCGAGTTCGACGGAATCGTGAATTTCAACGAGCCCGCGCCGGAAGCCTTGACGTCGAAGTCGATGGTTGGTGCGGTCGAGTCACCGGCAGTAATCCCCGATGCATCGCCCCACCTCCCGGCGATCGAGGCGGCGTCATCGAATCCGATGCACTTGATCACGCCCGGTTGTGCGCAACGGGTCGCAAAATCCCCGCTGCCCGATGGGGGTGTCACCGGCGGTGGCGGCGTTGGCGACGGTCCGGGCGCGACCGGTGGCGGTGCGGGGTTGGGTGCAGGTGCGGGTGTTGCGGGCGGTTCACTTTCCGCGCCTCCCGAACACGCAGTAGCCGCCGCGCTGACCGTGGCGACGAACAGCATCGATACGGTGAATCGGCGCTTGCCTGCAGCGTGCCTCATCACAACCCCGTCACTCTAAGCGCTGCGTTTCACGATCCACCACTGCGGATGCTTCTCCTTCACCCATGCCTGATCCTGCACAGGCCTCGCACGGGAGGAGTAGACATTCCAGGCGGCCGCAGCGTCGGGAAGTCCGAGCGAAGCGACCGT
>JBBIJJ010000001.1:0-62612 GCA_037446035.1 Burkholderiales bacterium | reverse complement strand
GAAGATTTCGTCGCGAGCGGGCCGCTGGCTAGGCGCACGCAGCCGCAGGGCCGAGACATATCAAGTAGATAGGCGAGGCCCGAGCAGCGCGCAACGACGCCAGCGGGCCGCGCAGCAGAAAGATTCACACCTTCTGAGCGCGGCGCCGCCGCAGCGATCCGCCTCAGGCAGCGTCACGCTGGACCGCGAGCCGCAGCGGCGCCGGCTGCTCTTCGCGCGTGCGAACGCAATCGCGTCCCGCGGTCTTGGCCGCGTACAGCGCCTCGTCGGCGCGCCGCAGCGCGCTGCTGACCGTATCGACGCCCGGCCGTGCGACGGTGACGCCGACGCTGACCGTCAGGGTCCGATGCTTGAACCAGCGGCGTGCGTCGATCGCGGCGACCGCCTCGCGGACGCGTTCGCCGGCGTGGCGCGCGGCTTCCAGATCGCTGTCCGGCAGCACCACCAGGAACTCCTCGCCGCCCAGGCGGCCAAGCAACACCGGCTCGCGCACAGCGTCCCGGAGGGCGATGCCGACCGCGCGCAGCACCTCGTCGCCGATCAGGTGACCGTAGGCATCGTTGATCGATTTGAAATGATCCAAGTCGGCCATCAGCAGTGCGCACGGCCGCACCCCGGGCGCATCGAGCAGCGCGGCGAGCCGGGTCAACAGATGGCGGCGGTTGGACAGGCCGGTCAGCTCGTCGGTCATCGCAAGCGTGCGCATCTGCCGGCCGGCGCGCCGCTGCCGCAGCGCCAGGACCGCCAACAGGCCCGCGAACAGCACCACCAGCGCGATGACGATCCCCTGCAGCCGCCCGGCGCGCCGTTGCTCGCCGAGCGCGGCTTCGGTGGCTGCCTTCTCGCGTATCAACAGCGCGTTTTCCTTGTCCTTCGCGGCCAGGTCGAACTCGATCTTCAGCAGGGCGACGCGCTGATCGATCTGCTGCGCGTGCAAGCGGTCGGTGCCCTCCTTCAGCCTGCGCTGCGCCTCATAGGCGGCGCGCCAATCGCCCATTTCGGCATACGTATCGGCCAGCGCGGCGTGCGCCGCCGCCACCTCGGCAAGCGAATCGGCGCCGCGAAAGACCTCGGCCGCGTTGTTGAGCGCGATCACGCTCTCGCCGTAGCGCTTGAGCAGCCGCAGCGCGACGCCCCGCTGCAGTTCGATCTGCGCGCGCAGCCGCGCGTCGGGCACACGCGCCTGCAGGCGCTGCGCCTCGTCGAGCCGCTGCAGCGCGCTGCGGGCCGCACGCTGCGCGTTGTCCACGCTGGCCAGGCCGCGCAGCGCGTACGCCTCGCCGCGCGCGTACCCGAGCTTGCGGCTCATCTCCAGCGCCGTCGCGAAGTCGTTGCGCGCGCCATCCCACTGCCCGAGGTTCTCACGCGTGCGGCCGATGTTGTACAGGGTGACGATCGCCTCGCGCTGAGTCCCGGCCCCCAGCTGTGCGCGCAGCGTCTGCTCGTAGTAGTGCTGCGCTTGCGCGTAGTCGCCCATCCGGTTGTAGACCGTGGCGATGCCGTTGACGGCGGTGCGCGCGTAGTCCGGCAGCGCCAGCTTTTCGTACAGGGCCAGCGCGCGCCGCAAGTCGATCAATCCCAGTGCGTAGTCGCCCAGCACACCACGCAGCCAGCCGCGCAGGAACGCTGCGTTGGCGAGCATCTCGTCGTCGTGCTCGGCCTCCGCGACCGATACCGCGCGCTCATAGAAGGCCAGCGCCTTGGCGTTGTCGCCGGCCGCCTCATGGATCTCGCCTTCGCAGGACAGCATGCCGGCGCGCAGGCCGCCGCGTCTGGCGCGCGCGAGCAGGACGCCGGCGCGCGTCAGCATCTCCTTGGCCGTCGCGTGTTCTCGCTCCGCGTAGTGCTCGCACAGCAGTAGCAGCGCCCGCAGCTCCAGATCGACATCTTGCTCGGCCCGTGCCAGTTCGACCGCCCTCTCGGCAAGGCGGCGGCCGTCTTCGGGATTCACGCGGCTGGCGGCGATGGCTTGCGCGATCGGCACCTGCGCCGGATGCGGCGCCTGGGCTGCAGCGGCGGCGGCAAGCAGCAGGCCGCCGCACAGGGCGGCGCAGCGGACCCGACGCGAAAACGGCACCATGGCGGGCCGATTCTGGGCGAACGAGCGAGCATCGGTCTGTCGAAGAAGCCGATTGCGCCGCCGCTGCCGCGCGGATTCGAACCAGTCTATGCCGATCCCACCCGGCGTGACCAGGTGGCGATGACCTGGCGCGCGGGCGGTTCGCCCAAGCGCGAGCGACTGCGGTCGTCAGCGCGGATTCACCGCTGCCGCCGCGCCATCGTGCGACGGGCCGGGCGCGCGTCACGAACCGCCGGGCGGGCTGCCGGTCCAGTCATACTCGACCGCGGAACGGACGTAGAAAACGCCGACTTGTTCGCGGTCGATTGCGTCGAGCAGCCGCTGCGCCAGATCGGCCGTGGTCACGATCCTCACCTCGACCGGAAGTTCGCCGGCGGACTCGAAGAAGTGCCCGTAGTGCATGCGGCCATGGCGGCCGTAGCCGGCGATCGCACGAAACACCGACGCGCCCTGGATGCCACAGGCGCGTGCCTGCGCAAGCAGCCATTCGTGCAGCAGCGCGTGGTGGTGCCGTGCCCCCTCGGGAAAGTAGAACTGCAGTTGTACGCCCTGCCGCATGCACTACCTCGCCAGCCAGCGGAAAACGATCATTCCCGCCAGCGTCAGCGCGAGCGAGCCCGCCAGGTGCAGGGCGGCGTGACCGGCCGCCCACGCGTACTGGCCGCGCAGGACCAGCGCCACCGACTCGGCGGAAAACGTCGAGAAGGTCGTCAGCGCGCCCAGAAAGCCGGTGACCAGCGCCAGCCGCCACTCGGGCGCGATGCCAGGGTAGGCGGCGAAGAATTCGATCGCCGCGCCGATCACGAAGCCGCCGGCCAGGTTGGCGGCCAGCGTGCCGAGCGGAACCTCGGGCCACAGGGGGTTGAGCCACAGGCCCAGGCCCCAGCGCAACCACGCCCCCAGCACCGCACCGACGGCCACGGCCAGCGCCGCCAGCGCGCTCATCGCGGCGCGTTCCGTTCGGTCCAGCGATCGCGCGCCGCCTCGTCCGCGTCGCGCGCCTCGACCCAGCGGGTGCCGGCGGGAGTCGACTCCTTCTTCCAGAACGGCGCTTCGGTCTTCAAGTAGTCCATCACGAATTCGCACGCGGCGAACGCTTCGCCGCGATGGCTGCCGGTCACGGCGACGAGCACGATCTGCTCGAGCGGTTTCAGCTCGCCGACGCGGTGGATCACCAGGACGTCGATCACGTTCCAGCGGCGCTTGGCCTGCGCGACGATGTCTTCGAGCGCGCGTTCGGTCATGCCCGGATAGTGTTCGAGCGTCATCGTCGCCACGCGCTCGCCGTCGTTGGTATCGCGCGCCACGCCGACGAAGGTCGCGACGGCGCCGACGCGCGGATCGTGCGCCCGCAGCTTGGCGATCTCCGCGCCGACGTCGAAGTCCTCGCGCTGCACGCGCACCGGCACGGTTAGCCTCCCGTCACTGGCGGGAAAAACGCGACCTCGACGCCTTCGCGCAGGCCCGCGTCGTCGGGCGCCATCGATTGGTCGACCGCGGCGCGTACGCGCCGAATCTCGCCAAAAGCGCTCGCCCACGGGTCGCCGCGCGCAATGAGCCAGTCGCGCAGCGCCGCGACGGTGGCCACGCCCGCGGGCAGCTCCAGGTCCTCGCGGTCGCGTCCGATCGCTTCACGCAGCCGGGCGAAGTACAGCACCCTCACCTTCATGCCAGCAACTCCGCAAAGGATAGATAGCGGACCGTGTCACCGCGCGCGATCGGGTGATTCGGCAAATTGTCGACCAGCCCGTCGCCCCAGGCGGTCGAGGTCAGGACCGCGGAATTCTGGTTGCCGAAGGCCTCGACGCCGCCCTGCGCGTTGACACGCACGCGCAGAAACTCGCGCCGCCTGTCGGGCTTCGGCAGGTCGAAGTCGGCGCGCAACGGCAGCGCGCGCGGCGCGCGCTCGGCCGCCCCCTGGCGCGCGAGGATGAACGGCCGCGCGAACAGCAGGAAGGTCACGAAGCTCGAGACCGGATTGCCGGGCAGCCCGATGAACGGCACGCTGCGCACGTGACCGAACGCGAGCGGCTTGCCGGGCTTCATCGCGATCTGCCAGAGGTCGAGCGAGCCTTCCGCCGCGACCGCGGGCTTGACGTGGTCCTCCTCGCCGACCGACACGCCGCCCGACGTGATGATGAGGTCGGCGCGGCTGGCGGCTTCGACGAAGGCCGCGCGCGTGCGCCCGAGGTCGTCGGGGACGATGCCCAGATCGACCACCTCGCAGCCGAGCCGCGTGAGCAGCCCGCGCAGCACGAAGCGGTTCGAGTTGTAGATGCGCCCTGGCGGCAGCGGCTCGCCAGGCATCACCAGCTCGTCGCCGGTAAAGAACACCGCCACGCGCAGCCGCCGGTAAACGGCGAGGCGGGCCACGCCGATCGAGGCGACCAGCCCGCAGTCCTGCGGCCGCATCCGGTGCCCGGCGGCGAGCACCTGCGCGCCGCGCGCGATGTCGAATCCCGCGCGGCGGATCCATGCGCCCGGCTGCGGCACTTCGTCGAACGTCACGCGGTCGCCGTCGCTGCGCGTGGCCTCCTGCATCACGATCGCATCGGCCCCGGTCGGCACCGCTGCACCGGTGAAGATGCGCGCGGCGGTACCCGGTTGCAGCGCAGCGCCGACCTGGCCGGCGGCGATCCGCTGCGACACGCGCAGCGTCGTCGGCGCCACCGGCACGTCGGCGGCGCGCACCGCGTAGCCGTCCATTTGCGAATTGTCCAGCGGCGGCACGTCCATCGTCGAGACGACCGCGCCCGCCAGCACGCGGCCGTCGGCGTCGAGCGTGGCGATCGTCTCGACGTCGGCCACCGGCTGCGCGCTGTCGAGCAGGCGGGCGAGGGCTTCTTCGACGGAAAGCATCAGGGCAACTGCAGGCGCTGCACGATGAACGCCGCAATCTTAGCCGCGTCGTTCAGATCGAGCACAGGCAACGCGGTGTCGACCGCGTGGTCGGCGGCGACCGCGATCACGTTGGGATCGCCCGGGAAGATGGGCGGCTCGGTGTTGGTGGTGCGGCGCACTTCGATGCGCGGAATGCACCCTTCTTTCTTGAAGCCCTCGACGATCACGAGATCGCACGGCGCCAACTGCGCGAGCAGTTCCTCGAGCGTGGCGGCGCGCTGCGGCGTCTCGCTCAGCAGCGCCCAGCGCTGCTCGGTGGCGATCAGCACCTGACCTGCGCCCGCCTCGCGATAGCGATACGAGTCCTTGCCCGGTCGATCCATGTCGAAACCGTGATGCGCATGCTTGATCGCGGACACGCGCAGGCCGCGCGCGGCGAGCAGCGGGATCAGCTTCTCGATCAGCGTCGTCTTGCCGGTATTCGAGTAACCGATGAAGCCGATGACCTTCATGAGCCCGGGTGCGGTCAGCGCGCGCGCTGCGCGATGTAGCGCTTCAGCGCCTGCACATCGGCGGCAAGCACGTCGCAGCGCTGCGGCCGCGACTCGAGGTCGGCGTAGGCCGGCGGTGGCGCCGGTGCGAAACCGACGGCCTCGACGATCGTGTCGGCGAACTTCGCCGGCAGTGCCGTTTCGAGGCAGACCATCGGCACGCCCGGTTCGACGTGCGCGCGCGCGACCTTGACGCCGTCGGCGGTATGTGGATCGATCAGCACGCCGCTCGCCGCGTGCACGGCGCGGATCGTCGCCAGCCGGTCGGCATGCGTGCTCGACCCGGAGAAAAGTCCGCACGCGCGCATCTTGTCCAGCCAGGGCGTGCCTGCCAGGTCGAACTCGCCGCGCGTATCGAGCGCCCACCACAGCTCGCGCACGACACCCGAATCGCGCCCGACCAGGTCGAACACGTAGCGTTCGAAATTCGATGCCTTGCTGATGTCCATCGACGGACTGCTCGTGGCCCGCGTCTCGGCCGGTTTGCGGGGACGATAGCGGCCGGTGCGAAAGAACTCGTCGAGCACGTCGTTCTCGTTGGTGGCGACCACGAGCCTGGCGATCGGCAATCCCATCTGTTTCGCGATCCAGCCGGCGAGCACGTTGCCGAAGTTGCCGGAAGGCACGGCGAACGAGACGCGTTCGCCATTGGCCCGCGTTGCCGCGAAGTAGCCCTTGAAGTAGTAGACGACCTGCGCGACGACGCGCGCCCAGTTGATCGAATTGACCGTGCCGATGCGGTAGCGCCGCTTGAATTCGAGGTCGTTCGATACCGCCTTGACGAGATCCTGACAGTCGTCGAACACGCCTTCGATCGCGATGTTGAAGATGTTCGCGTCATGCAGCGAATACATCTGTGCGCGCTGGAACGCGCTCATCCGTCCGTGCGGCGACAGCATGAACACACGCACGCCGCGGCGGCCGCGCAGCGCGTACTCGGCCGCCGACCCCGTGTCGCCAGAGGTCGCGCCCAGCACGTTGAGCGTCTCGCCGCGCTGCGCGAGCGCGTACTCGAACAGCCCCCCGAGCAACTGCATCGCCATATCCTTGAACGCGAGCGTCGGCCCGTTGGACAGCTCCAGCAGCGCCAGCTCGGGCTCGAGCCAGCGCAGCGGGGCGATCTGCGTGGCGTCGCTGTCGGCGCGCCCGTGGCCGAAGACAGCGGAGGTGTACGTTCGCTGGCACAGCGCCTCGAGGTCGGCCAGCGCTATGTCGGTCGCGTACTTGCGCAGCAGCGCGGCGGCCAGTTCGGCGTAGGGCAGCGTTCGCCAGGCATCGAATTCGGCGGGTGTGATTTGCGGATAGAACGCCGGCAGGTACAGCCCGCCGTCCGGCGCGAGTCCGGACAGCAGAATGTCGAGGAAGCCCTGCTCCGGCGCCTTGCCGCGTGTACTGACGTAGCGCATCAGACCAGCTCTTCCTGCCGGATGCGGATCACCGGCGCCAGCACGGTCGGCAGTGCCTCGATCCGCGCGATCGCGGCGTTGACGTCGCGCTCGACCGCATCGTGCGTGAGCATGATGATGTCGGTCTGGTTCTCGCCTTCCGACGGCTCGCGCTGGAACAGCGCGTCGATCGAGATGCGGCGGTCGGCGAGGATGCGCGCGATGTCGGCCAGCACGCCGGGCTGATCGGCGACCCGCATGCGAAAGTAGTACGAGGTGACCGTCTCCTCGATCCCGAGCCAGGGCAGATCGGCCAGATGCTCGGCCTGGAACGCCAGATGCGGCACCCGGTTTTCCGGGTCGGCCGTATGCATGCGCGTGACGTCGACCAGATCGGCGACGACGGCCGACGCGGTCGGCTCGGCGCCCGCGCCCTTGCCGTAATACAGCGTCACGCCGACCGCGTCGCCCTTGACGAGCACCGCGTTCATCGCCCCCTCCACGCTCGCCAGCAGTCGCTGCATCGGCACCAGCGTCGGGTGCACGCGCAGCTCGACGCCCTTGCCCGTGCGCTTGGTGATTCCCAGCAGCTTGATGCGGTAGCCGAGTTGCTCCGCGTAACGGATGTCCTCGGCGGCGAGGTCCGCGATCCCCTGCGTGTACGCCGCGGCAAAGTTGATCGGCACGCCGAACGCGATCGAAGCGAGGATCGTGAGCTTGTGCGCGGCGTCGATGCCGTCGATGTCGAAGGTCGGGTCGGCCTCCGCATAGCCGAGCCGCTGCGCCTCCTTCAGCACGGCGTCAAAGGAAAGGCCCTTGGCGCGCATTTCCGACAGGATGAAGTTGCTCGTGCCGTTGATGATGCCCGCGATCCACTCGATCCGATTGGCGGTCAGCCCCTCGCGCAACGCCTTGATGATCGGGATGCCGCCGGCCACCGCCGCTTCGAACGCGACCATCACGCCCCGCCTGCTCGCCGCGGCGAAGATCTCGTTGCCGTGCAGCGCGAGCAGCGCCTTGTTTGCGGTGACCACGTGCTTGCCGCGTTCGATCGCCTCGAGCACCAGCGTGCGCGCCGGCTCGTAACCGCCGATCAGTTCGACGACGATGTCGATGTCCGGACTGCGGACGATGTCCTGCGCGCTGGACGTGATCGGCAGCGCCGCTCCAATCGCGTCGCGCGCCTTTTTCACGTCGCGCACGGCCACCGCGGCGACCTGAATGCCGCGCCCCGCTCGCCGGCGGATCTCCTCCTGGTTGCGCCGGAGCACCTCGTAGGTGCCGCGACCGACCGTGCCGAAACCGAGCAGTCCGACTTTGATTGGGTTCATGATGATCCGCGCGGAAGTCGTGTATGCGCTGCGCCGCTCGCAATCTCCGGGGCGCCCCTGTCAGGCGGCCGCCCGGGCTGCCGGGATCAAGCCGTCCTTGCGAAACATTTCCTTGATGCCGCGGACGGCCTGCCGGATGCGCTGCTCGTTCTCGATCAGCGCGAACCGCACGTGGTCGTCGCCGTAGTCACCGAAGCCGATGCCGGGCGAGACCGCGACCTTCGCGTCGGCGAGCACCTTTTTCGCGAATTCCAGCGACCCCATCGCCTTGTACGGGTCGGGGATCTCGGCCCAGATGTACATCGACGCCTTCGGCACTTCGACCAGCCAGCCGGCCTCGTGCAATCCCTTGGTCAGCACGTCGCGCCGACGCTGGTACTCGCGCCGGATCGCCTCGACGCAGTCCTGTGGTCCTTCGAGCGCGGCGATCGACGCCACCTGGATCGGCGTGAACGTGCCGTAGTCGTGGTAGCTCTTGATGCGCGCGAGCGCGGCGACCAGCTCCCGGTTGCCAACCATGAAGCCGATGCGCCAGCCGGCCATGTTGTAGCTCTTGCTCATCGTGAAGAACTCGACCGCGACGTCGCGCGCGCTCGGCACCTGCATGATCGAAGGCGCCTTGAAGCCGTCGAACGTGATGTCGGCGTAGGCCAGGTCGTGCACGACGTAGATGCCGTGTTGCCGCGCCAGCTCCACGACGTGATGAAAAAAAGCGAGGTCCACGCACTGCGCGGTCGGGTTGCTCGGGAAGCCGAGAATCATCATCTTCGGCTTCGGGAACGACTCGCGGATCGCGCGTTCCAGCTCCGCAAAAAAATCGACGCCGCGCGTCATCCGCACCGAGCGGATGTCCGCACCGGCGATGATCGCGCCGTAGATGTGGATCGGATAGCTCGGGTTCGGCACCAGCACCGTGTCGCCGCGGTCCAGTGTGGCGAGCATCAGGTGCGCGAGCCCCTCTTTGGACCCGATCGTGACGATCGCCTCCGAGTCCGGATCGAACTCGACGTCGAAGCGCGTCTTGTACCAGTTCGTGATCGCGCGTCGCAGCCGGGGAATACCCTTCGACACCGAGTAACCGTGCGTGTCCGGCCGTTGCGCGGCTTCGACCAGCTTGTCGACGATGTGCTTCGGCGTGGGTCCATCCGGATTGCCCATGCTCATGTCGATGATGTCCTCCCCGCGTCGGCGGGCGGCCATCTTGAGTTCGCCGGTGATGTTGAAAACGTACGGCGGCAGACGCTTGATGCGCGCAAACTCGCGCGGGACTTCGGCCATGACTTCCTCGATGCGGCGAACGGGCTTGACGGTGAGTAGCGTCCCGGAACACAAGCGCTTCGCGCCCGTTACTCTTGCCCCGTCCCGCACGGCGGGACCGGGCAGTTGCGAGCGCCGCGGCGCGACCTTCGCCCTGAAGCGCCCGGGACCTGCGCGGCGCGCTCGCTGTTGCGGTACAAGGTATGCCTATAATTTACCGGAACCTTCGCCGTCCCGCGCCGCACGCGGAATCGCGCCACGAGGAGCCGCAGCCACTTGAAACTGCACCTGGATCCGCGCACATCGCTGAACACCGTCACGGCCTACGGGCCCGGCTACATCGAAATCAACGCGGTCCGCTTCACCGGCAGTCTGGTTTTCTCTCCCGAGCACGCCGCCTCGGCGTGGAGCGCGCGCAGTTTCGAAGCGCTCGCCGAGAGCGACTTCGCAGCACTGCTCGCATTTGCGCCCGAGATCGTGCTGCTGGGCACCGGCGCTCGCCAGCGATTTCCCCGGCCCACGTTGTACGCCGCGTTGACGCGCGCGCGCATCGGCGTCGAGGCGATGGACACGGCGGCCGCCTGCCGTACCTTCAACATTCTCGCTGCAGAGGGGCGACGTGTCGTCGCCGCCATCCTGCAGGACGCCTGAGCGCTCCATGACCGTTGCACTCGACAAGAAAGTCCCGGATTTCACGGCCGAGTCCACCGGCGGCCCCTTTTCGCTCGCCTCGCTCGGCGGCCGCGCGCTCGTGCTGTACTTCTACCCGAAGGACAACACGCCGGGCTGCACGGCCGAGGGGAAGGACTTCGCCGCCAACTATGCGAGGTTCAAGCAGGCCGGCGCTGAAGTTCTCGGCGTGTCGCGCGACAGTCTGAAGTCGCACGAAAACTTCAAGCGCAAGATGGGTTTCCCGTTCGAACTGATCTCGGACCCCGATGAGAAGCTGTGTGCCTTGTTCGGCGTGATCAGGATGAAGAACATGTACGGCAAGCAGGTGCGCGGCATCGAGCGCAGCACCTTCCTGATCGATACGACGGGCCGGCTGCGGCGCGAGTGGCGCGGCGTCAAGGTCCCGGGCCATGTCGACGAGGTGCTCGCCGCCGCGCAGGCGCTGAAGTAACCGGCCGATCAGAACTTCCTTCCGCGGCTGCTGCCGCCACCGCGATGCCACTGCCGAAAGCACCAGCCCGACCCGCCACGATCCTGATTCCCTTGCCGACCGAGACGGCCAAGCCCGCGCCCACTCATCCGGCCCCGCGCGGCCGCGCGCAGGAAGCGCCACCAGCGCCGCAACCGGCTGCCGCCCGGCTGGCGGTGATCGAAAGCAAGCCGCGCGGAAACGGCAAGCGCGCGCGGCCGGCGGGCGGGCCTCCGCGGCTGTTCGTGCTCGACACCAACGTGCTGATGCACGACCCGACCTGCCTGTTCCGCTTCGAGGAGCACGATGTATTCCTGCCGATGATGACGCTGGAGGAACTCGACGGCCATAAGAAGGGAATGTCGGAGGTCGCTCGCAGCGCCCGCCAGGTCTCGCGCACGCTCGATGCGCTGGTAGCGGCTTGCAAGACCCCGATCGAGGACGGCATCCCGCTGAACGCTCTCGGCAACACCGACGCCGGCGGGCGGCTGTTCTTCCAGACGATGGCCGTGTCGGGTCCGCTGCCGGCGAGCCTGCCCGCTGGCAAGGCCGACAACCAGATCCTCGGTGTGGTGCGCGCGCTCAAGGACATGCACGCCGGGCGCGACGTCGTGCTGGTATCCAAGGACATCAACATGCGCGTGAAGGCGCGCGCGCTCGGGCTGCCGGCTGAGGACTATTACAACGACAAGGTCCTCGAGGACACCGACATCCTGTACACCGGCGTGCTGGCGCTGTCGCCGAACTTCTGGGACAAGCACGGCAAAGGCATGGAATCGTGGCAGCACGGCGGTCATACCTACTACCGTATCGCCGGTCCGGTGGTCGCCGACCTGCTGGTCAACCAGTTCGTCTATCTCGAAGACGGCGCGCCTTTCTACGCGCAGGTCAAGGAGATCCGCGGCAAGACCGCGGTGCTGCGCGTGCTGCGCGACTACATGCACGCGAAGAACGCCGTGTGGGGCATCACCGCACGCAACCGCGAACAGAGCTTCGCGCTGAACCTGCTGATGGATCCGGAGTGCGACTTCGTGACGCTGATCGGCCAGGCCGGCACCGGCAAGACGCTGCTTGCGCTCGCCGCCGGACTGGCGCAGACGCTCGAGACCCGACGCTACTCGGAAATCATCGTCACGCGGGCGACGGTGCCGGTGGGTGAGGACATCGGGTTCCTGCCGGGCACCGAAGAAGAAAAAATGGCGCCGTGGATGGGCGCGCTGGAGGACAACCTCGAGGTACTCAACAAGAGCGACGACGCCGCCGGCGAATGGGGACGCGCCGCGACCAACGATCTGATCCGCACACGCATCCGTATCAAGTCGATGAATTTCATGCGCGGTCGCACGTTCATCAACAAGTATCTGATCATCGACGAGTGCCAGAATCTGACGCCCAAGCAGATGAAGACGCTGATCACGCGCGCCGGCCCGGGTACCAAGGTGGTCTGCCTCGGCAACATCGCGCAGATCGACACGCCGTATCTGACCGAGGGCTCTTCCGGGCTGACCTTCGTCGTCGACCGCTTCAAGGGCTGGCCGCACTCGGGTCACGTGACCCTGCAGCGGGGCGAGCGATCCCGGCTCGCGGATCACGCGGCCGACGTGTTGTAACGCCGGGGTCGCGCGGCGCGCGACCGGCGGTCGTCAGATCAACAGGGCAGCGACGAAGATGCCGACCATCGTGAAGACGATGGCGAGCTTCGCGACCGCGCCGACCAACAGGCCGATCCAGGTCGCCACACCGACGCGGCCGGCACGCAGCGCGTCGCGATGGGCGATGAACTCGCCCACCGCGGCCCCCGCGAGCGGCATCAACACGAGCCCCCACAAGCCCGTGAGGACGCCGGCGACCGTGCCGAGCGCCGCACCCAGCAAGCCCAGTCTGCTCGCCCCGGCACGTTGCGCCGACAGCGCGCCGGCGACGAGGTCGACGACGAACCCGGCGGCCGCCAGCGCCGCGACCACGCCGACAGTCCAGCCCGAGATCCGCGCAAAGTCGTCGATCCACGCGGCAAGCGCAATGCCGGCGAAGACGAACACCACGCCCGGCAAGGCCGGCAGCACGGTGCCCGCGATGCCGATCGCGATCAGCGCGATCGCCAGCAGCCACAGCAGCGTCGTCATTGTGCCGGTTCAGCCGTACTTCAGCACGATCGACTCGATCTGCGTCGCGACGTCCTTGCACTTGTCCGTCAACGACTCCAGCACCTCGTAGATCGCCTTGAACTTGACGAGCTGGCGCGCGTCGGGTTCCTCGCGGAATAGCTTCGACATCGCCGCGCGCATCACGTGGTCGCCCTGCGCCTCGAGCGCGTCGACCTCCGCGCACAGCGCAAGGATCGCGCGCGCGCTCGTCATCCGCTCGAGCGCGCCGATCGCCTGCTGCAACCTCAACGCGCAGTCGAGCGCAAGCTCGGCCAGCCGAACCGCGTCGGCCGTCACGTGCGTGATGTGGTACAGATGGAGCGACTGCGCGGCGTCTTCGGTCAGATCGAGCACGTCGTCCATGCCGTTGACCAGTTCGAACACCTGCACGCGCGCAAACGGCGGAAACAATGCCCGTTCGAGTGCGCCGCGCACCTCGTCGACGACGCCGTCGCCGCGTTTTTCGATCGCCTCGATGTCGCGCACGCGGCCGTCGGGGTCCTTCACGTCCGCGAGCAGGTCGACCAGCGCGCGCAGCCCGGCGACGCACAGCTCGGCGTGCCGGTTGAACAGGACGAAGAAGCGTCCGCCGCGCGGCCGCAGCCCGCGCCGCAACAGGTGCATCAGACGGCGCGGTTCGCGGCTATCCGGTGCGAGTCGCACACGCGCGCTCGCTTCAGAAGGGCGCAGCCCCGGCGTGGGCGGACTGCGCGAGGTTGTCGAAGCGGGTGAATTCGCCGCCGAAGCGCAGGTTGACTCGTCCGATCGGGCCGTTGCGCTGCTTGCCGATGATGATTTCGGCGACACCCTTGTCCGCGCTGTCGGGGTTGTAGACCTCGTCGCGGTAGATGAACAGGATCAAGTCGGCGTCCTGCTCGATCGCGCCCGACTCGCGCAGATCCGACATCACCGGTCGCTTGTCGGCGCGTTGCTCGACCGTTCGATTCAGCTGCGACAGCGCGATTACCGGAACGGCCAGTTCCTTGGCGAGCGCTTTCAGCGAACGCGAAATCTCCGAGATTTCGGTCGCCCGGTTCTCGCCGGTGCTGGTCGCCGACATCAGTTGCAGATAGTCGACGATCACCAGACCGAGCCGGCCGCAGGTGCGGTACAGGCGCCGCGCGCGCGCGCGCAGTTCGAGCGAGTTCAGCGCCGGCGTCTCGTCGATGTACAGCGGTGCCTCGTGCATCTTCTGGATCGCGCTGGTGAGCTTGGGCCAGTCTTCGTCGAGCAGCCGGCCCGTGCGCAGCCGCTGCTGGTCGAGACGGCCGACCGAACTCAACATGCGCAGCGCGAGCTGCGCGGCGCCCATCTCCATCGAGAACACCGCCACCGGCAGGCCCTGGTCGATCGCGACGTGCTCGCCGATGTTCAGCGCCAGCGAAGTCTTTCCCATCGAGGGCCGGCCCGCGATGATGATCAGGTCGCCGGGCTGCAGCCCCGAGGTCTTGCTGTCCAGATCGGTGAAGCCGGTCGGCACGCCGGTCACGTCGGACGGGTGCGCACGCTCGAACAATTCCTGGATGCGCTCGACCACCTTGGTCAGCAAAGGCTCGATCTCGATGAAGCCCTGCTTGCCACGCGCACCCTCTTCGGCGATCTTGAAGACCTTCGACTCGGCCTCGTCGAGGATCGTCTTGGTCTCGCGCCCCTGCGGGTTGAGCGCACTCGTAGCGATCTCGTCGCCGACCGTGACGAGTTGCCGCAGCACGCTGCGGTCGCGCACGATCTCCGCGTAGCGCCGGATGTTCGCCGCCGACGGCGTGTTCTGCGCGAGCGCATTCAGATAGACGAGCCCGCCGGCGTCGTCGGCGCGACCGGCGGTCTGCAGCGATTCGTAGACGGTGACCGCATCGGCCGGCCTGCCCTGGTCGATCAGCCGGCTGATGTGCTGGAAGATCGACCGGTGATCCTGCCGATAGAAGTCATCGGCGGAGACCATGTCCGCGATCCTGTCCCACGCCGCGTTGTCCAGCAGCAGCCCGCCGAGCACGGACTGCTCGGCTTCGATCGAGTGCGGCGGCGTGCGGACGGCGGCAAACTGCGGGTCCGCGACAGGCGAATTCATCGTCGCTCCGAGGGGTGCGACCGAATCTATCACGCGCGCCGGCCCGCGCTCGCGCACCGGCAGGCGCACGGACTGACTACGCCTGCTCGGCGACGACCGTCACACCGATCTCGACGACGACGTCGGCGTGCAGCGCGACCGACACCCTGTGCTCGCCGACGAGCTTCAGCGGACCCTGAGGCATGCGGATCTGACCCTTCGCCACCTGGAAGCCCTGCTTGCCCAGTGCTTCGGCGATGTCGTAGTTGGTCACCGAACCGAACAGGCGCCCGTCGACGCCGGCCTTCGCCGGGATCGTCAGCGTCAGTCCGTTGAGCTTTTCGCCCACCGCCTGCGCGGCCGCGAGCCGGTCGGACTGCGCCTTCTCAAGTTCGGCGCGGCGCGCCTCGAACTCCTTGATCGCCGCTTCCGTCGCGCGGCGTGCCTTGCCTTGCGGAATCAGATAATTGCGTGCGTAGCCTTCCCTGACCTTGACCACGTCGCCGAGACCGCCCAGATTGACGACCTTCTCCAGCAGGATGACTTGCATGGCGTGCCCCGCTCAATGATTGTCGGTGTAAGGCAGCAGCGCCAGGAAGCGCGCGCGCTTGATCGCCGTGTCGAGCTGCCGCTGGTAGTGCGCCTTCGTGCCGGTCAGCCGCGCCGGCATGATCTTGCCGTTGTCACTGATGAAGTCGCGCAGCGTCTCGACGTCCTTGTAGTCGATTCTCTCGACGCCTTCGACCGTAAAGCGGCAGAACTTCTTGCGCTTGAACAGCGCGTTCTGTTGGCCGCCGCGGCGCCCACCCTTGCCCTTGGGTTTACCTCGTGTGAATGCCATTTCAGACTCCTGAGATCCGTGTGTATTCGGTGACGTGCAGAACGATGCGGCTGGAGCGCCGGCTGCGCGGTGCCAAGAATCCGGCCAGTTCGACTTCGGCGCCGAGCGGCTCGCGGTTCAGTTGCTCGCCCACGCTGCCCAGCGCCAGCGCCGTCAGGTCGAACGCCAGTTCCCTTTCGGTCCCCGCCTCGACCGCCGTTCCGGTATGCCGGAGTCCCGCCTCGAGCACCGGCAGCCCGGCCGGCGTGTAGCGCAGTGCGGCCTTTTCGACCAGCACGGCGCGCAGGCGGAAGCGGTTCAAGTCCGACGCGGCTCCGTCCCGCTCGTTCAGGCCGACGCCTGTTCGGCGGCCGCCTTCTTCGCCTCTTCCTTCTCGACCACCTTCATCATCGGCGACGGCCCTGTTTCGGCCTTCTTCATGCCGACGGTCAGATGGCGCAGCACGGCGTCGTTGTAGCGGAAGCCGTGCTCCAGTTCGTCGAGCGTGGCCTTGCCGCACTCGATGTTCATCAGCACGTAATGAGCCTTGACCAGTTTTTCGATCGGATAGGCGAGCTGGCGGCGACCCCAGTCCTCGATGCGATGGACCTTGCCGCCCTGGCCGGTGATCAAGGCCTTGTAGCGCTCGATCATCGCCGGCACCTGCTCGCTCTGGTCCGGATGGACGATGAAGCAGATTTCGTAGTGACGCATTGACACTCCTTGTGGATTGAAGCCGCCCCAAGCGTCGTTCGGGTGCGGCAAGGCTGGCAAAAGCGGCGCAGTATACCCGCGGCCGAGTGTGCGGCTCAAGGCGTGGTCGGCCCGGAACCGTGTGGCGACCTCAGGGCGCGCGTTCTGACAACATCGCCGGCAGTGCCTGCGCCGCCGCAGCTCTCACCACGACGTCGGCCAGATCGTCGAGTTCGGTCTCGTTTGGATTGACGACGATCACGCGCGCGCCGCTCGCCCGCGCGAGCGCGGGCAGGCCGGCCGCCGGGTACACGAGTCCGGACGTGCCGACGACGAGCATCAGATCGCAGTCCGATGCCGCTTGCTGCGCCCGCGCCAACAGCGCGGGATCCAACATCTCGCCAAACCACACGACATCCGGCCGCAGCCAGCTGCCGCACGACGGGCAGCGCGGCGGCTCGCCCGCCGGAACCGCGGTCGGATCTTCGTATCGGACCCCGCATTCGGCCAAGCACCGGGTGCGCAGGATGTTGCCGTGCAGTTCGATGACGTCGGGGCTGCCGGCGCGATCGTGCAGGCCGTCGACGTTCTGCGTGACCAGGGTCAGCCGTTCGAAACGTCCGCTCGCGCGCGCCAGCGCGCGCTGACCGGCATTCGGCGCGGCACGCGCGACCAGCGCGCGCCGCCATGCATACCAGCGCCACACCAGCGCCGGATCGGCCCGGAAGCCTTCGGGCGAAGCGAGCTGCGCTGGATCGAACCTCGACCACAGCCCGGTCTGCGCGTCGCGAAAGGTCGGCACACCGCTTTCGGCCGACATGCCGGCCCCGGTCAGCACCGTGCAGCGGCGCGCACCGGCGATGAGGCGCGCGGACGCTGCGATGTCGTGCGCGGCGCTCATGGCGCGGCGGCCTGCGCCTGCGTAAGCCGCGGTTCGATCAGTGCGAACCACAGCGGCGGAATCAGCGCAGCGACCACCATCGCCGGGTAGCCTGCCGGCAGTTGCGGTGCTGCGGGCATCGTGCGCAAGGCCTCGTACGGGCGCTGCATGTGCGCATGGTGGTCAGAGTGCAACGGCAGGTTGAACAACAACCAGTTACTGACCGCGAACTCGGCGTTCCACGAGTGGCGCGGCTGTACCGGCTCGTAGCGCGTACCGAAACGGCGGCGCTGCAGGCCGTAGTGCTCGATGTAGTTGACGATCTCGAGCAGCACGACCGCTGCCGCCGCCTGCAGGACCATCAACGCGAGGGCGGGCACGCCGCCTTGCCAGGCCGCCACGCCGAGCACCGCGCCGGACATCGCCGTGCCGCCCAGCACCCAGTTCGTCGGATGCCACGCAGATCGTCCGCTGCGCCGAAGGCGAATTGCTTCGAGCCTCCACGCGTGCGCGAAGCCGCCCGCCACGGAACGCAGGATGAAGCGGTACACGTTCATGCCGCGCGGTGCGGTCGCGGGGTCGGCGGGAGTGGCCACGCGCACGTGATGACCCCGCACGTGTTCGACGAAAAAGTGCCCATACAGCACCGAAACGAGCAGCGCTTTCGCGATCGTGCGGTCGAGCCGCGCGGCGCGATGGCCGAGCTCGTGCGCCACGGTGATGCCGATGCCGCCGGTGACCGTGCCCACGGCCACTGCGAAGACGGTCAGCTCGCTCCAGCCAAGCGTCGGCGCCAGCCGCACGGCTTCGAACAGCAGCACGGTCTGCCAGACAAGATGCATACGCGGGATCCAGCGCGCGACCGGCGCCGGCAGCGCCTGCATCGCCGCGCGCCGCGGGGGACCGACCCAGGTGTCGGCCAACGGGATCAGCACGAAGGTGATCACCAGCGTCATCCACGGCACGCCGAGCGCCAGCCATGCGAGTGGCATGCACGCAAACAGCGCCAGCACGACGAGCGCGAAAAGCCCCATCAGCATGGCGGCATCGTGCCCGCGCCGCGCGTCGAATTCAAGCGCGAACCGCGGCCCGGCGCTGACGAATCGTTTCGAACAGACAGATACCCGCGGCGACCGATACGTTGAGGCTCTCGACGTGACCGGCGAGCGGAATGCGCGCCAGCCAGTCGCAGCGCTCGCGTGTCAGTCGCCGCAGCCCCTGGCCCTCGGCGCCGAGCACCCATGCCAGCGGTCCGCCGAGGCTCAGCTCGTACAGCGAAGTGGGCGCCTCGCCGCTGGCGCCGGCGATCCACACGCCTGCCTCCTTCAACGCGTCCATCGCGCGCGCCAGGTTGGTCACCGGGATCAGCGCTAGTGTCTCGGCCGCACCGGCGGCGGCCTTCGCGACCGCGGGGGTCAGGGCCGCGGAGCGGTCGCGCGGCACGATCACCGCGGCGACGCCAGCGGCGTCGGCCACGCGCAGGCAGGCACCGAGATTGCGCGGATCGGTTACGCCATCGAGCAGCAACAGCAGCGTGTCCTGGCGTACCCCGGCGACGACATCGTCGAGCGTCGTGCCCGCCGCCGGTTCCGCGCACAGCGCGACCACACCTTGATGGGCCACGTCGCCCGCCAGGCCGTGCAGGCGCCGCCCGTCGACGGCGGCGATGCGCACGCGCGCCTGTTCGGCGCGCGCGAGCAAGTCTTTCATCCGTGCGTCGCTTCGCTCGCCGTCGACGTACAAGACATCGATCGAGCCGGGCGCGTGACGCAGCCGCGCGTTGACCGCGTGAAAGCCGGCGACGACGCGACGGCTGCCCATTCAACCTCCGCGCCGGCGCGTCTTGGCGATCCGCATTCCGCCGACGCCGCGCTTGCCCGTGCGGGCGCGCTCGCGTTTGTCGCCGTCGCGCAGCTTGCGGGCGGCGGCGATCGCGCGGCGCGCCTTGCGCTGCTCGGGGCTTTCGCCGGGCTTCGTCGGCCTGCCCGGTTTTGCCGGAGCGGGCGTCCCGGCCAGCAGCGTCTTACGATCGGTCGCGCGCACGAGGCGAAAGTCGATGCGTCGCGCCTCGAGATTGACGCGCGCGACCTGCACCGTGACGCGGTCCGACAGGCGGTAGCGCAAACCGGTGCGCTCGCCGCGCAGCTCGTGCATCGGCTCGTTGAAGGTGAAGTACTCCGCGCCCAGTTCGGAGACGTGCACCAGTCCCTCGACAAACAGGTCGTCGAGCACGACAAAGATGCCGAAAGGAACGACCGCGCTGATCGTTCCGCTGAACACCTCGCCAATACGCTCGCGCATGTAGTAGCTCTTCAGCCAGGCTTCGACGTCGCGCGAGGCCTCGTCGGCCCTGCGTTCGTTGGCCGAGCACAGCAGACCGAGTTTTTCCCACGCCGCGAGCGGCGCGTCGTCCTTCGACTCCGGCCGCGCCGCGCGCGTGCGGCCGCGCACCGGCGGCGGTACCGCGTCGACGGCGGCGCCGACGAGCACCGGCGTGTAGGTCCGGCGCGCCAGGATCGCCTTGATCGCGCGATGCACGAGCAAGTCGGGATAGCGGCGGATCGGCGAAGTGAAATGCGCATACGCCTCGTAAGCCAGGCCGAAATGACCGACGTTGTGCGGGCTGTAGACGGCTTGCTGCATCGAGCGCAGCAGCACGGTCTGCAAGAGCTGCCGGTCGGGACGCGCGCGGATCTTTGCGATCAGCCGCGCGTAGTCGGCAGGCTCGGGCGAGTCGCCGCCTTCGAGCTGCAGGCCGAGCGTCTTCAGCAGCGTGCGCAGGCTGGCCAGCCGCTCCGGCGTCGGCCCCTCGTGCACGCGGAACAGCGCCGGGTGCTTGTGCCGCAGCAAGAAGTCGGCCGCGCAGACATTGGCGGCCAGCATGCACTCCTCGATCAGCTTGTGGGCGTCGTTGCGGGTGCGGGCGACGATGCGCTCGATGCGGCCGTTGGCGTCGCAAACGATGGACGTCTCGATCGTCTCGAGATCGATCGCGCCGCGCGCCTCGCGCGCGCGCGCCAGCACCTGGTACAGGTCGTACAGATCGCCGAGCTGCGGCAGCAGCGGCGCAAGCGCCGTCGCTGCGCGGCTGTCGGGCACCGACAGCGCCTCCCACACCTCGGTGTAGTTCAGGCGCGCATGCGAGTGCATGACCGCCGGGTAAAACTGGTAGGCGGCAATGGCGCCCTTGGCCGCAATCACCATGTCCGCCACCATCACGAGGCGATCGACGTTCGGATTCAGCGAACAGATGCCATTGGACAGCCGCTCCGGCAGCATCGAGATCACCCGCCGCGGAAAGTACACCGAGGTCGAGCGGTTCTGCGCCTCGGCGTCCAGCGCATCGCCGCTGCCCACGTAGTGACTGACGTCGGCGATCGCGACGAGCAGTCGCCATTTCTTGCGGCCGGATCCGATCGGCTCGGCGTAGACGGCGTCGTCGAAGTCGCGCGCGTCCTCGCCGTCGATCGTCACCAGCGGCACGTCGCGCAGGTCGACGCGCCCTTTCAGTTCACGCAGCTGCACGGTGGTCGGGATCGCCTCGGCCTGCGCGAGGGTGGCCGGCGAGAACTCGTGCGGCACCGCGAACTTGCGTACCGCGATCTCGATCTCCATGCCCGGGTCGTCGATCGCGCCGAGCACCTCGATGACGCGGCCGACCGGCTGCACATGCCGCTGCGGCTGCTGCACGATCTCGACCACCACCACCTGCCCGTGTTGCGCAGACAGCGTCGCGCCGGGCGGCACCAGGATGTCGTGCTGGATTCGCTGGTCTTCCGGAACGACGATGGTCACGCCGCGTTCGTTCAGAAAGCGGCCGACCAGCCGGTTGGTCCGGTGCTCGATGACCTCGACGATCTCCCCTTCCGGCCGGCCGCGGCGATCCTGTCCGGTCACGCGCGCCAGTACGCGGTCACCGTGCAGTACCTTGCTCATCTCGTGCTCCGGCAGCACGAGATCGGGGCCGCCGTCGTCGCGGATCAGAAAGCCGAACCCTTCGCGATGGCCCTGCACCTGGCCGGACAGCAGGTTGGCGCGCGCCGCTACCAGCAGCAGCCCGGCGCGGTTGCGCACAATGCGGCCGGCGCGCTCGAGCGCGGCGACTTCGGCGTCGAACGCAGCGCGCGCGTCGGCCGCCACGTGCAGCCGCTGCGCGAGCTCCTCGGGCCCCAGCGGCGAACGCGCATGCGTCAGTGCCGCGAGGATCGCATCGCGATCAGGGATTTCCTGCTTCAAGGACAATCGTTCTCTTTCTTGTCGAAAGCCTTGTGCCCGCGCTCATCGCGGTCTGTCGTGTCGCTGCGGCGGCATCGGCAACCCGGCGACTACGCAGCGCCGGACCGGGTCCCCGTCGGCGCGCGCATCGCGCCTGCGCAAGGCGTGCGCTCTGAGGCGTCGCCTGCCGGTCGCCGGCGCATGCTTCATTTGACATCGCAAGACCGGCAATTACAATGCGCGCCTCGCAGCGTGCCCAGGTGGCGGAATTGGTAGACGCACTAGTTTCAGGTACTAGCGCCGCGAGGTGTGGAGGTTCGAGTCCTCTCCTGGGCACCAACCGAGAAGCCGGCCGCCGCCGGCTTTTTCGTTTTTCCGCGCGCGTCGCCGACTGACCCTCACTTTTCGTCGCGTGCACGGCTGCGCAGACGCGCGGTGAGCTGATGCGGCCGCAGCGAGTCGTACTCCTCGAACGGCTGGTGGATCCAGGGGCTCGTCGGCAGATACTGCACGTAGTAGTCGGGCTTGAACGTCGCTGCCGCCTTGTACCAGAGCACGGCGGTACGCACCTCGGTGAGCGCGGCAAAGCGCTGCTTCAGATGCTCGATCACGCGCGTCAGCGTCACACCCGAGTCCACCAGATCGTCGACCAGCAGCAGCTTGCCGTGCAGGCCGCCGCCGGTGGTTGTGATGAACTCGGCGATGTCAAGGCGACCCTGCCGGGTTCCGGCAGCCTCGCGGTACGAACTGGTTGCCAGGATGGCGAGCGGCATGTCGTAGATGCGCGAGATCACGTCGCCGACGCGCAGCCCGCCGCGTGCCAGGCACAGGATCGAGTCGAAGCGATAGCCCGACTCGTACACCTGCAGCGCGAGCTGTTCGATCAAGCGGTGGTACTCGTCCCAGCCGACGTGCAGGTCCTTCATCGAGCCACCCCGTGCGGTCCGAAAGGCTGCCGCAATACGATCGTTTGCTCGCGGTCCGGTCCGGTCGACACGAGGTCGAGCGGCACGCCAGTCGCTTCGCTCAGGCGCTCGAGATAGCGCCGCGCGTTGCGCGGCAGCGCATCCCAGTCGCGCACACCGAAGGTCGATTCGCTCCAACCCTCGAAGTCCTCGTATACGGGCTCGCACTGCGCCACGGCGTCGGCGCCGTAGGGCAGGATGTCAGTGGTCGTTCCGCCGTAGCGGTATCCGGTACACAGCCGCACGGTCGGCAGCCCGTCGAGCACGTCGAGCTTGGTGATGCACAGCCCGGTCGTGCCGTTCAGTTGCACCGAGCGCCGCAGCGCGGCAGCATCGAACCACCCGCAACGCCGCGGCCGTCCGGTGACCGAACCGAATTCGTTGCCGCGCGTGCGCAGGCGTTCGCCGGTCGCATCGAGCAGCTCGGTCGGAAACGGCCCGGAGCCCACGCGCGTGGCGTACGCCTTGGTGATGCCCAGCACGTAGTCGAGCCGCTGCGGCGCCACGCCCGCGCCCGCGGCCGCCGCGCCCGCCACGGTGTTGCTCGAGGTGACGAACGGGTACGTGCCGTGATCGACGTCGAGCAGCGCGCCCTGAGCGCCCTCGAACAGAAAGCGTCGACCGTGCCCCATCTCCGCGTTCAACCGGTACGACACGTCGGCGATCATCGGCTTGAGCCGTTCGCCCAGCGCGAGCGTCGCATCGATCGCCCGCTGCGGATCGACCCGCTCGGCATCGAGATACCGCGTGAGCACGAAATTGTGGAAGTCGAGCGCTTCGATCACGCGTTCGGCGAAGCGCTGCGCGTCGAACAGATCCTGTGCGCGAACGGCGCGCCGGCCGACCTTGTCCTCGTAGGCTGGCCCGATGCCGCGCCCGGTCGTGCCGATCTTGGCTGCACCCTTTTTCAGCTCGCGCGCCTTGTCGAGCGCGACGTGATAGTCGAGGATCAACGGACAGTTGCCGCTGACCACGAGCCGCGCGGCGGTGTCGACGCCGGCGGCGGCGAGTTCGTCGATCTCCGCCAGCAGCGCCTGCGGCGATAGCACGACGCCGTTGCCGATGTAGCACGCGACCTCGGGCCGCAGAATGCCCGACGGAATCAGCCGCAGGATCGTCTTGCGGCCGTTGATCACCAGCGTGTGCCCCGCGTTGTGTCCGCCCTGGAAGCGCACCACACCGTCGGCCTGCTCGGTCAGCCAGTCGACGATCTTGCCCTTGCCTTCGTCGCCCCACTGGGTACCGACGACGACGACGTTTTTCGCCATGTTCCTTCCTCGCAGGTTAGTTGGCGGCGCGCGCGACGACCGTCCAGCGACCGTCGATGCGCTTGAGTTCGCGGTCGAAGTCGCTGCCGTCGACGAGTTCGTCCGGCGCCAGTTGCCGCACGACGATCTCGCCGCTGGCGCGCAGCGAGCGCACCAGTGCGGCCAGCTGCGGGTCGTCGTCCGGCGGCGCCAGGATGGCCGCGCGCGCGCCGTCGTCCTGCCCGCGCGTCAGATCGCGCAGGTCGATCGAAAAGCCCGTCGCCGGCCGCGCCCGACCGAAGGCGCGTCCGATGTCGTCGTAGCGGCCGCCGCGCAAGATCGCCCCGGGCAGCGCCGGCGCGTAGGCGGCAAACGTCACCCCCGTGTGATAGCGGTAACCATGCAGGTCCGCCAGATCGATGCTCAGCTCGTCAGCCGTCGTGCAGCGCGCGAGCTGCTCGAGCTCGTCGAGCGCGCGCGCGATCGCGGGCAGGGGCGGCAGCTCAGCGCGCGCCTGCGCGATCACCGTGCGGCCGCCATGCAGGCGCGCGAGTGCGAGCAGCGCCGCGCCCGCGGCCGCATCGATCGCAGCGACGGCGTCCTGCAGCGCCGGCAGATCCTTGGCGATCAGCGCGGCGAGAATGTCGTCGCCCGCGGCGTCACCGGCGGCAGCCCCGAGGATCGCGCGCACGACGCCGGTGTGTCCGAGGTCGAGTCGCACGCGTTCGATGCCGGCGCGGCGCAGCGATTCGACCGCAAGCTCGAGGATCTCGGCGTCGGCCGCAAGGCCGGCGTGGCCGTACAGCTCGGCCCCGATCTGGAACGGTTCGCGCGTCGCCAGAGGATGCAGCGGTCGCGCATGCAGCACGCTGCCGGCATAGCACAGGCGCGCGACACCGCGCTGGTTCAGGATGTGCGCGTCGATGCGTGCCACCTGCGGCGTCGTGTCGGCGCGCAGCCCCATCATCCGTCCGCTCTGCTGATCCACGAGCTTGAAGGTGCGCAGGTCGAGGTCCGCCCCCGCGCCGGTCAGCAGTGAGTCGACGTACTCGGCCAGCGGCGGCATCACCAGCTCGTAGCCGTAGCCCCGGTACAGGTCGAGCAGTACACGGCGCAGCTGTTCCAGCCGCCGCGCCTCGCGCGGCAGTACGTCGGAGATTCCTTCGGGCAGCAGCCAGCGCGCCATGCGAGCCCGGCGCGCCGCGCGGCGGCGCGCCCGTCGACCTACGAAATGATCCAGAACAAACCGAGCCCGACGAGGATCGCCGCCAGGCCGATGAAGCGGATCTGGCCGTCGTTCAACTCGATCACGCGACGAAACATCTCGCGCCACGCCGCCGGTGCCAGAAACGGCATCAGGCCCTCGAGCACCAGCATCAGCGCAACCGCCAGACCGACAGTGGTCAGCATCAGCGCGGGCTGCGTCCGGGCGCCGGGTTCTTCATGAACTTGAAGAACTCCGACGACGGGTCGATCACGAGCAGATCGGAGCGACTGCGGAAGCTGGCGCGATACGCCTCGAGGCTGCGGTAGAAATTGAAGAACTCGGGATTCTGTCCGAAGGCCTGCGCATAGATCGCCGCGGCGCGCGCGTCGCCGTCACCCTTGATCTTCTGCGCGTCGCGATAGGCTTCGGCCAGCAGCACCTCGCGCTGGCGATCGGCGTCGGCACGGATCTTCTCGCCTTCGGCCGCACCGATCGAGCGCTGTTCGGTCGCCACCCGCTGCCGCTCCGAGGCCATGCGGCGGAAAACGTCGCTGTTGATTTCCGGCACGAAGTCGACGCGCTTGAGCCGGACGTCGACGATTTCGACGCCGACTTCCTTGACGCGCTCCTGTACGGCCAGCCGGATCTCTTCCATCGCACGGTCGCGCTCGCGCGACGTGATGTCGTTGACCGTGCGCTTGTTGACCGCCTGGTTCAGCGCGTCGCGCACCAGCGACGAGATGCGCTCCTGCGCGGCACGTTCGCTGCCGGTGAAGCTCACCCAGTAGCGGCGCGGGTCGCTGATGCGCCACTTGACGAACGAGTCGACCAGCAGGTTCTTCTTTTCCGATGTCTGCACCCGATCGGTCTGCGGCGTGTCGATCGTCAGGATACGCTTGTCCACATACACGACGTTCTGGAACGGCGGCGGCAGCTTGAAGTGCAGCCCCGGCTCGGTGATCACCTCCTTGATCTGCCCGAGCGCAAAGACGATCGCGTACTGCCGCTGGTCGACGATGAAGGCGCTGGCGCGAAAGACGACGGCGGCGACGATGAGCGCGACGATGGTGCCGAGGATCTTGTTCATGGCATCCCCTGCGCGCTCACCGCGTCTCGCGCTCGCGGCTGCGCGCGCCGTCGCGCGCGCGCGTGTCGTTCGACGCCGCATCGGGGGCGACCTGCGTCGGCGGCGCCGGGACCACGCGGCCGCCGCCCTGACCGGCTTCGGCGATCGCCTGCTGCATCAGCTTGTCGAACGGCAGGAAAAGAAGGTTGTTGCCGCCGCGCGCATCGACCATGACCTTCGTGACGTTCGAGAAAATCTGCTGCATCGTGTCCAGGTACATGCGTTCACGCGTGACCGCCGGCGCCTTGTTGTACTCGGCCAGGATCTGGCGAAAGCGCACCGCGTCGCCCTGCGCGGTTTCGATCACGCGCGTGCGATAGCCCTCGGCCTCCTGCAGCAGACGCGAGGCGGCACCGCGTGCCTTCGGCACGACATCGTTGGCGTAGGCCTGCCCCTCGTTGATCAGGCGCTCGCGATCCTGTCCGGCCTTGACCGCGTCGTCGAACGCCGCCTGCACCTGCTCGGGCGGCTGTGCGTTCTGGATCGCCACTTCCAGCACGAGGATGCCGGTGCCGTAGCGATCGAGCATCGTCTGCATACGCTGGCGCGTCGAGTCGGCAATTTCCTGACGCGACTCGAACAGCACCGCGTCCATGAGCCTGCGTCCGACCTCCTCGCGCATCGCGGACTCGGCGACCTGCGTCACCGCTTCGGCGGCGCTGCCGCCGGTGAAACGGTGATTGAAGACGAAATCGCGCGCGCCGTTCACGTCCTCCTTGATGCGATACTGGACCGTGAAGTGCATGTCGACGATGTTTTCGTCGTCGGTCAGCATCAGCGCTTCTTTCAGGCGGTCGCCGCGCCCGCGTGCGCCGATCTCCAGCGTGCGCACCGACAGCACGTCGACCACTTCGTGCGACTGGATCGGCCAGGGCATGCGCCAGCGAAAACCCGGCGGCGTGCTCGCCTCGTACTTGCCGAAGGTCGTGACCACACCGACCTGGCCTTCCTGCACGATGTAAAAGCCGCTGCCCATCCAGAGCACGACTGCGGCCGCGAGGATGGCCAGCACGCCGAGCCCTGCGCCCTTGGCATCGGGCCGCAACGGGCCCAGCCCGCCGCCGGTGCCGCCGCGACCGCCGCCGCCGTCACCGCGTCGGCCGAACAGGCCGTTGAGCCGTCGGTTGAAGTCGCGCCACAGCTCGTCGAGGTCGGGCGGGCCATCCTGCCCGCCGGGACGTTGTGGCCGACGCGATCCCTCGTCCTTGCCGTCGCCCGAGTCGGAGCCGCCACCGCGTCCCCACTGTGGATCGTTCAGCGACATTGCGAGACCGAACAGCGAGAGCATGAGAGATGGCCGGAGTGAAGCGCGCGGCCCGACCGCGCCGGATTAGGCAGGAACACCGGTTGAAGCTGGGAACTCGATCTCGGGAAGCGCGACCGCTGCAGCACGGGCCTGGCGCGCACGTTCGGCGATCGCCTCACGCAGCAGGTCCAGCCCCTGCCCCGACATCGCACTGACGAAAACGGCGCAGATCCTACCACACGGATCCCGCGCGACCGCCGGCGCACGATCGATGCGATCGATCTTGTTGAACACGACGAGGCGCGGCACCTGCCCGGCGCCGATCTCGTCGAGCACACGCTCGACTTCGGCCATCTGCGCAGCGCGCGCCGGCGTCGAAACATCGACGATGTGCAGCAGCAGATCGGCTTCGATCGACTCCTCGAGCGTGGACTTGAAGGCTTCGACCAGGTGGTGCGGCAGCCCGCGGATGAAGCCGACCGTGTCCGACAGCACCGCGCCGACGTCGCCGGCGACGTGGCAGCGGCGCGAGGTCGTATCGAGCGTGGCGAAAAGCTGGTCGGCGGCGAACGCATCGGCGCGCGTCAGCGCGTTGAACAGGGTCGATTTACCGGCATTGGTATAGCCGACCAGCGACACCGAGAACACGTCGCGCCGGGCGCGCGCACGCCGCTGCGTGCGGCGCTGCTTGTGCAGGGTCTTGAGACGCTCGCGCAGCAGCTTGACTCGCGCCGCGATCATGCGACGGTCGAGCTCGATCTGCTTTTCGCCGGGACCGCCGGTCTTGCCCAGACCGCCGCGCTGCCGCTCCAGGTGCGTCCAGCCGCGCACCAGCCGCGTGGACAGATGTTCGAGCTGGGCCAGTTCGACCTGCAGCTTGCCCTCGCGGCTCTTCGCGCGCTGGGCGAAGATGTCCAGGATCAGCGCAGCGCGATCCAGCACCGGGACTTGCAGCTCGCGCTCCAGGTTGCGCTGCTGCGCCGGCGACAGCGCGACATCGAACAGTGCCACGCCGGCGTCGGCCGCCTTGAGCTGCCGCGCGAGTTCCTCGACCTTGCCGGCGCCCAGATAGTGCGCCGGATCGGGCCGCTCGCGCCGTGCGCTGAAACTGCCGCGCACCTCGAAACCGGCCGAGCGCGCCAGCTCGATCATCTCGTCGAGCGCGTCCCGCGCCGCGTGCGCGGCGGCGCCGCGCCCGAGCGTCACGCTGACGACGAGCGCGCGCGAATCGCGATTCGCGCGCCGGGAATCGACCTGGAACACGCTCAGGTCGAGGCCTCCGTCGGGGCGAGGTTGACCGGTCGCGCCGGCACCACGGTGGAGATCGCATGCTTGTAGACCATCTGCGTGACCGTGTTTCTCAGCAGGACCACGTACTGGTCGAACGACTCGATCTGACCCTGCAGCTTGATGCCGTTGACCAGGTAGATCGATACCGGAACATGCTCCTTGCGCAGCGCGTTCAGGAAGGGGTCTTGTAGGAGTTGCCCTTTGTTGCTCATGTTGGCTCCGATCTGGACGAACGCCGCGTCAGGCGGGGCGGCCCGGCGAACTCACGCGACCGACTTTAGATCGGTGCGCGGCACGGAAATTCAATGTAAATGAAAAGCGCAGCCTTTGCCACCGCAGGGCCGGGCTAGCCCGCATAGGGGTTTGCTCCGGTCCGGAACTCGATGCGCAGCGGCGTGCCTTCCAGCTTGAACTGCGCCCGAAAGTAGCCTTCGAGGTAGCGCCGATAGCTGTCGTGCACGCGGCCGAGTGCGTTGCCGTGGATAACGATCACCGGCGGGTTCTGTCCGCCTTGGTGGGCGTAGCGCAGCTTGGGGCGCGTGCGGCCGGCACGCGGCGGCGGCTGGCGCTCGACAGCGGCGTGCAGCGCCCGCGTCAGCCGCGGCGTGGGCAATTTGGCAAACGCGGCGCAATGCGCGCTGGCGACCGAGCGCATCAGCGCCGCCAGCCCGGTGGCCTTGCGCGCGGAGATGAAGTGCAGCCGCGCCCAGTCGAGGAAGTGCAGCTTGCGGTCGAGTTCGCGCTTGACCAGCGTGCGTCGCTGCTCGTCGAGCCCGTCCCACTTGTTGACCGCCACGACCAGCGCGCGGCCGGCCTCGAGGATGAAGCCCGCGATGTGCGCGTCCTGCTCGGCGATCCCGAGCGCGCCGTCGAGCAGCAGCACCGCGACGTTGCAGCGCTCGATCGCCTGCAGCGTCTTGACGACCGAGAACTTCTCGACCGTCTCGAACACCCTGCCCCGGCGGCGCAACCCCGCGGTGTCGATCAGCGTGTAGCGCTCGCCGCCATAGTCGAATTCGACCTCGATCGCGTCGCGCGTGGTGCCGGGCTGGTCGAACGCGATCACGCGTTCCTCGCCGAGCAGCGCGTTGACCAGCGTCGACTTGCCGACGTTCGGCCGCCCGACGATCGCCACGCGGATGCGCTCGCCCTCGCCCGGCGCTTCGCTCGGCGCGGCCGGCGTCTCGAATCCGGCCAGCACGGTCTGCATCAGGTCGCCGACGCCGTCGCCGTGCGCCGCAGAGACCGGATACGGCTCGCCCAGCCCCAGTTCGTGGAACTCGGCGGTCGCTGCGGGCGGCAGGCCTTCGGCCTTGTTGACCGCGAGCACGACGCGCCGGCCGGCCACGCGCAAACGCTCGGCGATGCGGCGATCCTGCGTGGTCAGGCCCTCGCGCGCGTCCAGCACGAACACGACCACGTCGCTTTCGGCGATCGCGGTTTCGGCCTGCTCGGCCATCTCCTTGACGATGCCTTCGTGCGCGACGGGCTCGAAGCCGCCGGTGTCGATCACGATGTACGGCACCGGGCCGACGCGCCCCTCGCCGTAATGGCGGTCGCGTGTGAGTCCGGGCAAGTCGGCCACCAGCGCGGCGCGCGAGCGCGTCAGCCGGTTGAACAGCGTCGACTTGCCCACGTTCGGCCGCCCGACGAGCGCAACGACGGGTTTCATGGTCGCTGCCGACGTTCTAGCGTGCCGCGCCCAGCAAGGCCACCGTGCCGTCCTGGGTCTGCACGATGAGTGCGCCCCCCCAGCGCTGCGGCCGCGCCACGATGGCGCTGGAATCCACGCGTGCCCGCCCGACCAGCGCGCCGTCGGCCGCGGCCAGCAGGTGCACGTATCCGCCCAGATCGCCGACGGCGACGGAGCGCTCGAACGGCACCGGCGTGGTCAGCGCACGGTTGGCGAGCAGGTCGTTTTTCCACACGCTCGCGCCGGTGTCGCGCGCGAAAGCCAGCACGCTGGCGTGCGCGTCGACCGCGTACACCTGCGAGTCGCCGATCGCCGCCCCGGCGCCCGCGGAGAGCTCGCGCGCCCAGCGCAGATTCCCGCTGACCGCGTCGGCGCATACGATGCGCCCCTGGAAGCTCGCCGCGCACACGTCGCGGCCCGCGACCGCGACTGCGCCGACCACGTCGGCCAGCCGTTCGACCTCGGTCGTGCCTTTCGGCTCGGACACCGCCACTTCCCAGCGCGCCGCACCGTTGGCGAGCGCCACGCCGACCAGCCGGCCGCCCGGAAAACCGACGACGACGTTGTCGCCGGCGAAAGCCATTTCGGTGCCGACCCGCAGCGAAAGCGGCGGCTGCTGTCGCTGGTAGGTCCAGCGTCGCTTGCCACTGTCGGCTTCGAACGCGGCGACGCGATGATCGGTCGAGCGCACGACGACGACGCCGCGCCCGACCAGCGGAGGAGCCGTCACGTCGCTCGAAACCTGCGCGCGCCAGCGCAGCTTGCCTTCGACATCGTAGGCCAGCACTTCGCCGCGCGCTGTGGCCACGGCCACCGTCAGCCCGTCGGAGCCCACACCGGCCGAGATCGGCGTTTCGGCGTCGACGCGCCAGACCACCCCGCCCGTTTCCGGCGCGATCCGCACCAGCGTGCCGTCGGCAGCCGCCGCGTAAATCGCGTTCTCGACCACGGCGGGCTGCAGCGGCGCGCCGCGCGCCGCCCCGATCGACACCGACCAGCGCGCGCGCAACTCGACCGCTGGCTTGATCTCGGTGAGCTCGGCCGGTCTCAGCGAGGGGTCCTTGCTCGACGCGCACGCGGCGAGCAGCGCTGCGCCGAACACCGCGCAGGCGAACGCGCGCAGCGCAGTCGCGAAGTACGCAGGATTCATCGGCACCTCAGGACGGCAGCGGCGCCGGCAGCGCATCGAGCTTCAACTGGATCAGGGCGCGCAGCGGATGCTGCGCATCGGCCTTGGCGAGCGCCTCGCGGTAGGCCGCGCGCGCCTCCTCGATCCTGTTCTGCGCGACCAGGATGTCGCCGCGCCGATCGGCGAACGTGGCCGCATGCGTGGCAGGAACGTCGCCGGACAGGGTTTTCAGGGCTTCGTCGTACGCCTTCTCGTCCAACAGCACTCCGGCCAGCCGCACGCGCGCGATCGGCACGAATTCGGCGCGGCCCGACTTGTCGATGACCCAGGCAAGCTGCGCCTTCGCCGCGCTCATGTCACCGGCTTCGTGGTACGCCTTCGCGGCACCGAGCGCGGCGAGCGGTGCGTACACGGTGCGCCCGTACCGCTCGATGATCGTGCCGGCCAGCTCCTTCGTGCGCGCCGCATCGCGCGCAGCCAGCGCCTTGAGGAACTGCTCGTAGACCACCGCAGCCTGGCCGGCTTGCGTTCGTTCGTACCAGCGCCAGCCGTTGTAGGCGGCGAAGACCAGCAGCACCAAGGTGACGACCGTGAGGACGAAGTTTCCGTACTTGTCCCACCACGCCTTGAACGTCGCCAGTTGCTCCTGCTCCTGCAGATCGTAGGCCATGCTCTCACGCTCCCAATCAGTCCTAGTCCGACAGCGACTCCAGCGCCTCGACCAGAGCGTCGCCGAGCCGGTCCAGCGCGACCGCTTTCTGCTCGGCAAATGGCGCTGCGCCGTCGCGCGCCCGCAGCGCCTTGACCGCGGCCGTGCCCGCCGCAAGCTCGGCTTCACCGACGATCACCGCAAACTCGGCGCCGCTGGCGTCCGCCCGCTTCATCTGCGACTTCAGGCTCGCCTCGCCGGCGTGACAGATCACGTCCAGACCAGCGTCGCGCAGCCTCTCGGCCAGCAGAAAAGCTGCCCGCGCGGTGGCGCCGCCCTGATGCAGCACGTACACGTCGGTCGTCGGTGCGACCCGGGCGACGGCCGATCCGCGCAGCAGCTCGATCACGCGCTCGATGCCGATGGCATAGCCGCACGCGGGCGTCGGCTTGCCGCCCATGCGCTCGATCAGGGGGTCATAGCGGCCGCCGCCGCAGATCGTTCCCTGCGCGCCCAGCGCGTCGGTGATCCACTCGAACACGGTGAGGTTGTAGTAGTCGAGCCCGCGCACCAGCCGGGGGTTGACTTCGAACGCGATGCCGGCCTCGGCCAGCTGCGTCTGCAGCCCTTCGAAAAAGGCGCGCGAGGCGGCTCCCAGATAGTCGATGACGCTGGGTGCCGCAGCGATGATCGGCGCCATGTCCGGGTTCTTGCTGTCGAGGATGCGCAACGGATTGCTGTGCAGGCGCCGCTTTGCGTCGGCGTCGAGGCGATCGGCGTGGCGATCGAAGTGCGCGATCAGGTCGGCGCGATGTCGCGCCCGCTCGTCGGCCTGACCGAGGCAGTTGATCTCGAGCCGCACGCGCGGCAGCTCGAGCATCTTCCACAGCCTTGCCAGCATCACGATCTGCTCGGCGTCGATGTCCGGGCCGGCAAAGCCGAGCGCTTCGACGTTGACCTGATGGAACTGGCGGTAGCGCCCGCGCTGCGGCCGCTCGTGGCGGAAGACGGGACCAATGCTCCACAGGCGGCGCGGCGCCTCGTAGGTCAGGTTGTGCTCGATCGCGGCGCGCACGACACCGGCGGTGAACTCCGGACGCAGCGTGAGGTTCTCGCCGTTCAAGCGGTCCTCGAACGAATACATTTCCTTTTCGACGATGTCGGTGACCTCGCCGATTCCGCGCACGAACACCTCGGTGTGCTCCAGCAGCGGGGTGCGGATCTGCTGGTAGCCGTAACTGCGCAGCCAGTCGTATACGCGCGCCTCGAACCACTCCCACAGCACGGCGTCCGCGGGCAGCAGATCGTTCATGCCGCGCACCGCGGCAAGCTTCGGTTTGCTCATCTTCTTCAGACCTGCGCGCGCCCGTAAGTGCGCCGCACGTAGTCCTCGACGATCGCCTGGAACTCCTCGGCGATCCGTTCCCCTTTCAGCGTGAAGGCGCGTTCGCCGTCGACGAACACGGGCGCCACCGGTAGCTCGCCGGCACCGGGCAGGCTGATGCCGATATTGGCGTGCTTGCTTTCGCCCGGACCGTTGACCACGCAGCCCATCACCGCAACGTGCATCGATTCGACACCCGGATACTGCGCGCGCCAGACCGGCATCTGCGCGCGCAGATAGTCCTGGATCTTGCCGGCGAGCGTCTGGAAGAACGTGCTGGTCGTGCGGCCGCAGCCGGGACAGGCGATGACCTGGGGTGCGAACGCACGCAGCCCGAGCGACTGCAGGATCTGCTGCGCGACCTCGACTTCCCTCGCCCGCGGTTCGCCCGGTGCCGGCGTCAAAGAGACGCGGATCGTGTCGCCGATGCCTTCCTGCAGCAGTACCGCGAGCGCAGCCGTCGACGCGACGATGCCCTTGCTGCCCATGCCGGCCTCGGTGAGCCCCAAGTGCAGCGGATAATCGCAGCGGCGCGCAAGGTCGCGATACACCGCGATCAGATCCTGCACGCCGCTGACCTTGGCCGACAGGACGATACGGTCGCCGGGCAGGCCGAGCGCTTCGGCGCGCTGCGCGCTGTCGATCGCGGAGCGCACGAGCGCCTCGCGCAGCACCGCGTTCGCGTCCCACGGTTCAGTGCGGCGCGCGTTCTCGTCCATCATCCGCGCCAGCAGCGCCTGGTCGAGGCTGCCCCAGTTGACGCCGATGCGCACCGGCTTGCCGTAGCGGCAGGCGACTTCGATCATCTGCGCGAAGTTGTCCTCGCCCCTCGCGCCTTTGCCGACGTTGCCCGGGTTGATGCGGTACTTCGACAGCGCCTGCGCGCACTCGGGATACCGGGTCAGCAGTTTGTGGCCGTTGTAATGAAAGTCGCCGACCAGCGGCACGTCCACACCCATGCGGTCGAGCTGCGCGCGGATCGCCGCGACCTCGCGCGCCGCCTCCGGCGTGTTCACGGTGATGCGGACGACCTCGGAACCGGCCGCAGCAAGCTCCTTGACCTGGATCGCGGTGGCGATCGCGTCGGCCGTGTCGGTGTTGGTCATCGACTGCACGAGCACCGGCGCGCCGCCGCCGATGTACACCGCGCGCGCGCCCCAACGCACTTCGATTTTCCGCGTGCGGCGTCGCGCCGCCACGCCGGCGGGTGTCGGCGCGCAGCTCAAGACGGCGGTCGGCGAGTTCATTCGCTTGCCTATTCCAGCGTCACGCGGGCGACGTTTTCGATGCTCGTCAACGGCTTCAGGTCGACGACGCGCCCGCGATACTCGAGCGTCACGGCGGAGGCATTGCCGATCACGAGCTTGAACGGCGGCTTGCCGTCGAGCTTCTGCTCGGAGCCGGCATCGTTGTTCTGCGACAGCAGCACGCGCCCGTCGGACTGCGTGACCTCGACCCAGGCGCGTTCGCGGAATGCAAGCCGTATCGCGCTGCCCGGCGTCGGAGCAGCCGTCACGGCAGCGGTCGGTTCGGCGGCAGCGCTGGCGGCAGCATCCGGCGCACCGGTGTGCGCAGCGGCCCCCGCCGCGGGCACCGAATCGCCGGCGGCCGGCGGCGCCGGTGCAATGGCCTTCTCTGCGCGTTCGACCGCGGGCGGCGCCGATTGCGTCGACAGCCAGCCGATGATGCCGAACACCATCAGCGCGCCGACCGCACCGCTGATGACCACGCCGCGCGAGACCCGCTCGCGCGTGGCGTCGCGGACCACCGGCGACTGACCGAGCGTCGCACCTGCCACCGCGCTTTCCGCGGGCGCCAACCGTCGCCGCACAGCGTCGAGCAGCGGCGCCGGGTCGATCCGCAGTTCTTTTGCATAGTTGCGCACGAACCCGCGCACGAAGGGGCCGCCGGGGAGGCGGTCGAGGTCCTCCGCCTCGATCGCGACGATCTGCTTCGGATGCAGGCGCAAGCGTGCGGCCATGTCGGCGACCGAAATGCCCTGGCGCTCGCGCTCGGCGGCGAGCGCGCGCCCGTACGACGGCACCGCGTCGGCCGCCGCGCCCTCGACGCACACGTCCGTCTGCGCCGGCAGCGGCGCCTGGCCCGGGTCAGTCATCGAAAGCACCGCGTCGCAGCGCCGCCGCCTCGGGCGAGTTCGGAAACCGGCGGCGCAACTCGTCGGCGAATTGCCGCTCGGTGCGGACGTCGCCGCCGGCGCGCGCGATGCGCAGACCGAGCCACAGCGTCTCGGCCGTCGCATCCACCTGCTTTTCGAGCAGCCCGTAGTAGAACGCCGCGCGCTCGAGCTGGTTCGTCGCCAGGTACAACCGCGCCAGGTGGAACTTGGTGAACGGGCTCGTGGCGTCCAGCTCCAGCGACCGCCGCAGGTGCTGTTCGGCCGCCTTGTAGTCGCGCACCTGCATCATGCACACGCCGGCGTTCTGCAGCGCCTTGCCCGGCGTGGCATACAGCTTGTTCTGCGCGGCGCGCAGAAAGTAGTCGATCGACTCGCGCTCCCGACCGGTCTGGCACAGATACCAGCCGTAGTTGTTGTTCAGTTCGGGACTGGCCGGATCGAGTTTCAGCGCACGTGCGAAATTGGCGTCGGCCTCGCGCCGGTCACCGAGATCCATGTAGATCAGGCCGAGCAGGCCGTACGCCTCGGCGTAGTTCGGATCGGCCTGCAGCGCGCGCTGCACTTCCTCGAGCGCGACGTTGAACTGCGCTTTCTGGTAGTAACTCGCCGCCAACTGCAGGCGGATGTCGGCACGCTTGCGCGCGTCGGCGTCGACCGCCGGCGCCGGCGCCGCCGCCGCGGTCGTCGTACCGTCGACGGTCGTGGTCGTCGTGCAGGCCGCCACCAGAACGGAAAGTGCGGCAGCGGCGAGCGGGATCAACGAGCGCATGATGTCTCCCGTCAGCGCGCTGCGGCGACGACCGGCGGCAGGCGCCGTGCCGCCTGCCCCGCGCGGCGCGTGCGATCCTGCACCTCACCGGCCAGCTGACCGCAGGCCGCGTCGATGTCGTCGCCGCGCGTCTTGCGCATGGTCGTGACGATGCCGGCAGCCGTCAGGATCTGCGCGAATGCGCGCATGCGTTCGGCCGGAGAACGCACAAACCCGGCACCGGGGAACGGGTTGAACGGAATCAGGTTGAACTTGCATGGTACGTCGGCGGTCAGCGCGATCAGTTCGCGCGCGTGCGCATCACCGTCGTTGACGCCGTCGAGCATCACGTACTCGAAAGTGATGAAGTCGCGCGGCGCACTGCGCAGGTAGCGCCGGCAGGCGGCGAGCAGCTCGCGCAGCGGATACTTGCGGTTCAGCGGTACCAGGTCGTCGCGCAGCCGATCGTTCGGCGCGTGCAGCGACACCGCGAGCGCAACCGGGCAGTCGGCGGCCAGGCGGTCGATCTGCGGCACCATGCCCGCGGTCGACACCGTCACGCGCCGCCGCGATAGCCCGTAGGCATCGTCGTCGAGCATCAGCCGCAGCGCCCGCACGACTGCTTCGTAGTTCTGCAGCGGTTCACCCATACCCATCAGCACGACGTTGCTGATCACCCGCTCGTGCTCGGCCGTCGACGCGAAGGCGGCCCGCAGCGCGTGCTCGGCCCACCAGAGCTGGCCGACGATCTCGGCGGTCGTCAGGTTCCTGTTGAAGCCCTGCCTGCCCGTCGAGCAGAACGTGCAGGCGACGGCGCAGCCGGCCTGCGTGGAAACGCACAGCGTGCCGCGATCGTCCTCGGGGATGAACACGGTTTCGATCGCATTGCCATGGCCGACGTCGAGCAACCACTTGCGCGTGCCGTCGGCCGAGATCGAGTCACGCACCACCGCGGGTGCGGCGACCGTCGCGCGCGCGGCCAGCTCGGCTCGCAGGGACTTCGCCAGATCGGTCATCGCCTCGAACCGGCTCGCGCCGCGCCGGTGGATCCAGCGCAGCAGCTGACGCGCACGAAAACGCCTTTCGCCGAACGATTCGACGAAAGCCGCAAGCCCCGCAGCGTCCAGGTCGAGCAGGTTGACGTCGCCCATGCGGTCAGCGCGAGTGGATGTCCATCGTCGGAAAGAAGAACGCAACCTCGGTGCGCGCGGTGTCTGGACCGTCCGAGCCGTGCACGGCGTTGGCGTCGATGCTGTCGGCGAAGTCGGCGCGGATCGTTCCCGGCGCGGCCTTCTTCGGGTCGGTCGCGCCCATCAGTTCGCGGTTTTTCGCGATCGCGCCTTCCCCTTCGAGCACCTGGACCATGATCGGGCCCGACACCATGAAGTCGACGAGATCCTTGAAGAACGGACGCTCACGATGCACCGCGTAGAACGCCTCGGCCTGCGCGCGCGAAAGCTGCGTCATGCGGGCCGCGACGATCTTCAGCCCGGCGGCTTCGAAGCGCGCGAGGATCCGCCCGACCGCGTTCTTGGCGACGGCGTCGGGTTTGATGATGGAAAGCGTCCTTTCGATGGTCATGTTCTTGTGCGTCCAGGTTGATGATCGATCCCGCTCGGGGCAGAACGGGTCCTCGCCGCGCCTTGCGCCGGGGCCAGCGCCCTGCCTCGACGGCTCTCGTCCGCAAGCCAAAAAAGCTCGACAAATGAAGGCTTTGCGCCGCCAAACAAGCGTGGAATGTTAACACGCGAACGCCGGCCGAAGCGCGCTTCAGCCGCAGTCGGGCTCGAGTACCGCGATCGATTCGACGTGTGCCGTATGCGGAAACATGTTGACCACGCCGGCGGCACGCAGTTTCCAGCCGCCTTCGTGCACCAGGACCGCGCAGTCGCGTGCGAGCGTGGCGGGGTTGCACGAGACGTAGACCACGCGCAGCGGCTTGCGCGTCGCGGCGGCAAGCGCGCGCGCGACCGCCAGCGCCCCCTCGCGCGGCGGGTCGATCAGCACGCGATCGATGCGCCCCAGCGTGGCTTCGCAACGGTGCCAGTCGTCGACCGTCCACGCGAACAGGTTGCCGACTTCGAAGTCGGCGCGGTGCGCGAGCCGGTTGTCCGCAGCGGCGCGCCGCGCCCGCTGCACGAGTGCGGCGGCGGCGTCGATGCCGAGCACGCGCGCGGCGCGCGTGGCCAGCGGCAGCGTGAAGTTGCCGAGCCCGCTGAACAAGTCCAGCACGCGGTCGCCCGGGGCGGGCGCGAGCGTTCGCACCGCGCAGCGCACGAGCACCTCGTTGATCCGGTGGTTGACCTGCGTGAAGTCGGTCGGCCCGAACGGCACCGTCACGCCGAACTCGGGCAGTTCGAGCCGCAACGGCGATGCCTTCGACGCATCCAGCGGCTGCGCCGTTTCCGGCCCGGCGGGTTGAAGCCAGAACGAGACCGCATGGGTGTCGGCAAAGCGGCGCAGCCGTTCGAGATCGTCCATGGTCGGCGGCTGCAGCACGCGCAGCACGAGCGCGACCGCGTCGCCGGACGCGGCGAGCTCGATCTGGGGCAGCCGCCTGCGCAGCGTCAGCGCCCCGACGAGCTCGCGCAGCGCCACCAGCAGCGCAGCGACTCGCTCGGGCAGCACGTGGCACTCGCGCATGTCGGCGACATAGCTGCTGGCGCGTTCGTGGAAGCCGACCAGCACGCCGCCCTTTTTTTCGACATCGCGCACCGCGAGCCGCGCACGCTGCCGGTAATGCCACGCAGGACCGACGATCGGCCGCAGAATCCGCTCGGCGCGCAGCTTGCCGATGTGCCACAGGCTGTCCTCGAGCACGCGCTGCTTGATCGAGACCTGCATGCGCGCTTGCACGTGCTGCATCGAGCAGCCGCCGCAGGCGCCGGCGTGCAGGCCGAAGTGCGGACAGCGCGGCTCGACACGCTGGCTGCTTTCGCGCAGCACCGCGATCGTGCGCGCGGTCTCGTAGCTCGGTTTGGAGCGCAAGCGCTCGGCGCGTACGCGCTCGCGCGGCAGTGCGCCCTCGACGAAGACGACCTTGCCCTCGCGCCGCGCCACGCCGCGCCCTTCAAGGTCGAGCGACTCGACCTCGACGACGAAGGTCTCGCTCATCGGTTCAGGCCGGCCAGGCGGCCAGGTACTCGCGCCAGTGCGGAGCGTCGAGCGCGTGCAACGCACTGCGCACGGCCGCGACCTCGTCCGCATACGCCGCTGCGCTCAGCGCGCCGCGCATCTTCTGGAAGCGGCACCAGACGAGGTAGGTGTTGACGACGTCGGTTTCGCAGTAGTCGCGGATCGCACCGATCCGGCCAGCACAATAGGCCTCCCAGATGCGGCTGCCGTCCAAACCCAGCTTGCCGACGAAGCCCGCCAGCCGGGCCAGCTCGTCCAGCGGCGCGTTGGCGCGCGGCTGATACAGCGCGAGCAGATCCATCAGGTCGGTGTGGCGTGCGTGATAGCGACTGATGTAGTTGTTCCACTTGAAGTCGCGGTCGTCTTCGCCCTGATCCCAGTAACGGGCAGCGGCCACGCCATGGATCAGTCCGCGATAGTGCAGCACCGGCAGATCGAAGCCGCCGCCGTTCCAGCTGACCAGCTGCGGCGTGTAGCGGTCGATCAGGCGAAAGAAGTCTTGAATCAGCTTGGACTCTTCGTCCTCCGGCGTGCCGAGGCACTTGACGCGAAAGCCGGCGTCGTCGCGGAAAGCGCAGCCGATCGCGACGACCCGCTGCAGGTGATGGGGCAGGAAGTCGCTGCCGGTGCGCTCCCGGCGTTCGGCGAATGCACACGCCGCGACGTCGGCATCCGCGAGACCCGCCCACTCGGGCCGCAAGCGGCGCAGCCCGGCCACGTCGGGAACGGTCTCGATGTCGAACACGAGGGTCGGTGTCATGCGGCCATTCTATCGGCGGCGCCTGCCGGGCGAGCGCGCGGCGGTGGCGACACGGGCGAGCGTGCTCGATCGAGTCGTGCGCGTACGCCGCGGCTTGGCCTGGCGGTGGCGTTCGCGTGCCTGCGGTTCAGAACAGCGCGTCGCGCTCGACTCCACGCGCCAGCAGCGAACGGCGCAGCCGTTGCAGCGCCTCCTGCTGGATCTGCCGCACGCGCTCGCGCGTGAGCCCAAGCTCGGCGGCGACGTCCTCGAGGGTCGCCGGTTCGCGTGCATTCAGTCCGTAGCGGCGCTCGACGACGATGCGCTGCTTGTCGGGCAACCGTTCGAGCCAGTCGCGGACGAGCTGCTCGATCTCGCGCGCCAGTGCGGCGGTTTCCGGACTCGCAGCGCCGGTATCGGCGAGCAGGTCGATCAGGCTCGCGCCCGGATCGCTGTCCAGCGGCGTATCGAGCGAAGCGGGCAGTTCCGACAGCCGCAGCACGTCGGCGACCTCGTCGACGCTGCGCCCCAACAGATGCGCGATGTCTTCGATACGCGCCTCGCGCCGCTCGCCGCGGCCCGCATACTCGGCCTCGAGATGACGCTTGGCGCGCAACACCTGATTCAGCTCGCGGACGATGTGCACCGGCAGCCGGATCGTGCGCGCCTGGTTGATGATCGCGCGCTCGATCGACTGGCGGATCCACCAGGTCGCGTAGGTGGAGAAGCGGAAACCGCGCTCGGGCTCGAACTTCTCGAGCGCGTGGATCAGGCCGAGATTGCCTTCCTCGATCAGATCGAGCAGGCTCACGCCGCGATTGACATAGTGCTTGGCGATCGACACCACGAGCCGCAGATTGTGTTCGATCATCGCCTGTCGGGCCGCGAAGTCGCCGGCGCGCGCCTGTGTGGCGAGGCGGTACTCCTGCTCGGGCGTCAGCAGCGGCCGCGCCCCGATCGCATTCAGGTACTGCTGGACGGCGTCGCCGGCCAGGTCGTCGACATCGCGCCCGGTCGCCTCCGGTGCTTCGCCGCCCGGCACCGCCCCCGGTTCGATCGCGAGCCCCTGCCCGTCACCAGCGTCAGCGATGGCGCCCGGATCGGGGCTCCCGTCCGGTGCAGCGCCATCCTCTGCGTGTTCGTCTTCCAGACCGTCTTTCGTCAAGCGCACCATGGCGACTCCGGTTCAGCGCTCGACGCAAACTCGCACGCGGCGGCCCGTCAGGGACGTGGCGGCAGATACTTCAACGGATCGACCGGCTTGCCGCGTTGCCGGATCTCGAAGTGCAGCTTCGGCACGCCCGAATCGGTTCTGCCAAGTTCCGCGATGCGCTGTCCGCGCTTCACCGCCTGCCCCTGCTTCACGAGGATCTGCCGGTTGTGCGCGTAAGCCGAGATGAAATCGTCCGTGTGTTTGATGATGACCAGATTGCCATAGCCGCGCAAGCCGCTGCCACTGTAGACGACTTGCCCGTCGCTCGCCGCGACCACCGGATCGCCTTCCTTGCCGCCGATGCCGATGCCCTTGTTGCGCGCCTCGTCGAAGGTCGCGATCACGCTGCCGGCCGCCGGCCATTGCCACGCGAAGCCGGTGTCGATCGCCGCGACGGCAGCGGGTTTACCCGGTTCTGCCGCCTTCGTCGCCGCCGGACTCGCCGGCACGGCATTCGCCGCGGGAGGCAGTGGCGCGGGCGCCTCGACGCCCGGCGCCGTTCCGAGTGCACGCGCCTGTGCCGTCGCAGTGGGCGCGACCGGAATCGCCGCGGCGACCTCTACCGTCGCGTCCCCTACCGGCGGCGTCACTCGCAGCGCCTGACCGACCGCGAGCTTTGCCGGATCGTCCAGCGCGTTCCAGCGCGCAATGTCGCGGAAGTCCTGCCCGAAGGCGAGTGCGATGCTGTACAGCGTGTCGCCGCGCTGCACGACGTAAGTGCCGTCCTTCGCTTCGCGTTGCAGCGGCGCGACCGGTGCGTCGAGCGCACGGGCCGCTTCGCTGCGAGCGCCGCCGCGGTCGGACTTCTCGACGATCGGTGCCTCGCGAACCGACGTCACCGTGCACGCAGCGGCCAACAACGCGAGCAGCGGAAACGCGCGGCGTGCAACGGTGCGCGGCGCACTGAGCGGCTGACGAGTCTTCATGCGTTATGCAGTCCCCGGTTTCAACGGAACGAAGCGGACGGTCTCGATCGCGCGGCGCGCAACGCGTCCGTCGTCGTCCTTGGTGATCAGCGTCAGCCGCTGCTCGGCCGACCCGAATGGCGCGACGATCCGGCCACCCGGCTTGAGCTGTTCGACCCACGCCTGCGGCACCTGTTCCCCGGCGGCGGCCGCGACGATCGCATCGTACGGCGCCTGCGCCGGAACACCGTCCGCGCCGTCGGCAAAGACCAGGCGCAGTTGTGCGAGCCGCAGCGCGCGCAAGTTCGCACGCGCCCTCTCGTGCAAGGGACGCACGCGTTCGACCGAGATGACGGCCCCGAATATCTGCGCCAGCACGGCGGCGCCATAGCCGCATCCGGTGCCGATTTCCAGCACCTTCGCCGACTTCGGCGCGGCGATTCCCTCGAGCGCGAGTTCGATCGTTCGCGCGACGATGTAGGGCCGCGAGATCGTCTGCCCGTGGCCGATCGGCAGCGCGCTGTCCTCGTAGGCGCGACTCGCGAGCGCCGGATCGACGAACAGATGCCGCGGAACCGACGCCATCGCCGCCAGCACGCGCGGATCGCGAACGCCGTACGCGCGCAGCCGCTCGACCATGCGCGCGCGCACACGCTCGGACGCCAGCCCCGCGTTAGCGTGCGTGCCGTCTCGACGCAGGCTTACTTGCGGTTTTGCTGCAGCCATGCGGACACGATCGGCAGCTGTTCGTTGTGCGTCAGATCGACCCGCAGCGGCGTCATCGAGACATAGCCGTTGGCGGTCGCATGAAAGTCGGTCCCCGGTCCGGCGTCGAGCGCGTCGCCAGCCCCGCCCACCCAGTAGATCGTGTCGCCACGTGGACTTTCACTGCGGATCACCGGCTCCGCGTGATGCCGCTTGCCCAGACGCGTCGCGCTGATGCCGCGAATGGCCGCGTACGGCAGATTCGGGATGTTGACGTTCAGCAGGAACGGACCGGGAATCGGGTCGGCCACATAGCGCGCGACCACGTCCGCGGCGATGCGCGCGGCGCTATCCAGATGCGCGTATCCGCGCTCGACGAGCGAGAACGCGATCGACGGCACGCCGAACAAGAAGCCTTCCATCGCGCCGGCCACGGTGCCCGAATAGATCGTGTCGTCGCCCATGTTCTGGCCGTTGTTGATGCCGGCAACGACCAGGTCCGGCGGCTGCGCGAGCAGACCGGTCAGCGCGATGTGTACGCAGTCGGTCGGTGTGCCATTGATGAACAGAAAACCGTTGTCCGCGCGGTGCACCGTCAACGGCCGCGTCAAGGTCAGCGAATTGCTCGCGCCGCTGTGGTTCTGCTCGGGTGCGACGACGGTGACCTCGCCGAACGGCCGCATCGCCTCGACGAGCGCCGACAGGCCGGGAGCCAGATAGCCGTCGTCGTTGGAAACAAGGATCCGCATCAACGAACAGGCCGGTTGACCGCGATGCGGGCAACCGGCCGGCTCCAGGTGTTCCATGGTCGGGGCGGCGGGATTCGAACTCGCGACCCCTTGCACCCCATGCAAGTGCGCTACCAGGCTGCGCTACGCCCCGAACGGCGCGGATTGTACATGGCACTGCTGCGCCGTCCGCGGTGGCGTGCCTGCTGCGTGAACTGCGCGAAGCGGCAGGCGCAGACAGTCGCTGAGAAAAGAAAAGGACTCTCCACGGGCGCCTCTTCGCGCGCTCGGCGCATGCTCGCTCGCTTCATTCGGCCTTGAGCAGTGCGCGGATCGCCTCGAGTTCGGCACGAACGGCGGCCAGCGTCAGACGCGGCGGTTCGTCGCCGTTGCCGCGCACGCGACCAAAGCGACCGGTTTCATCGAGCCGGTTGCGCGCGCCGCTGATCGTGAAGCCCTCTTCGTACAGCAGCTCGCGGATGCGCCGTATCAGCAGGACCTCGTGGTGCTGGTAGTAGCGCCGGTTGCCGCGCCGCTTGATCGGTCTGAGCTGCGTGAATTCCTGCTCCCAGTAGCGCAGCACGTGCGGCTTGACGCCGCACAGTTCGCTCACCTCCCCGATCGTAAAGTAACGCTTCGCCGGAATCGGCGGCAGCGCATTCTGGGCGTCGGTACGCAGCATGGGCACGTGCGTGAGGGTGGCAGAGTCCATGCGCGGCTGCGCCGCGCATGGGCGCCGATCAGTGCACTCCCTGCGCCTCGGCAACCGCAGCCTTCAGCTTCTGGCTGGCGTGGAAGGTCACGACGCGCCGCGCGGTGATCGCGATCTCTTCACCGGTCTTCGGGTTGCGGCCGGGCCGCTGCGGCTTGTCGCGCAGCTGGAAGTTGCCGAATCCGGAAAGCTTTACCGACTCGCCGCGCTCCAGCGCCGCCCGGATCTCGTCGAAAAATCCGTCGACCATGTCCTTTGCCTCGCGCTTGTTCAAGCCCAGTCGCTCGAACAACGCGTCGGCCAGTTCGGCTTTGGTCACCGTCTTGGCGCCGCGGTCGTGCGCGTTGCCGAATCGGCGATCTGAAGAGGGCAGATCCGGGAACTTGAAGGCGGTCATCGGTTGGTCGTTCTGCATGACTGTCACTGGCGCAAGCGGGCGCCGATCCGGGCGCCCAGTCCCTCGACGATCGCCGCGACCGCAGCGTCCGCATCCGCGTCCGCGAGCGTGCGGTCAGTATCTTGCAGAACGATGCGGAAGGCAAGGCTTTTCTCCTTATTTAACAACGCGTTAGCGCTTGCTCCCGCGAACCTGCTTGAATCGTCGCCACCGGGGCGGTAAACGTCGAACAGGCGAAAGTCACGCAGCACGCGCAGGCGCTCATCCGTTCGTGCGAGCTGCGTGACCAGGTCGTACACCTGCTGCAGCTTGATAGACGGATCGACCCACACGGCAACGTCGCGCAGTACGGCAGGGAACTTCGGCACGCCTTCAAAGTGCGGCAGCGGCATCGGTAGCAGCGGGGCGACGTCGAGTTCGAAGACGAACGGTGCCTTCGTCAGCTCGTACTTCTGCTGCCAACGCGGATGCAGCTCGCCGATCCAGCCGACCGCATGACCGTCGAGTTCGATTCGCGCGCTTCGCCCCGGATGCAGCGCGGCATGCTCGGCCGCCACGAACCGCGCGTCGCCCCGCCGCAGCAGTCGTTCGACGTCGCCCTTGACGTCGAAGTAATCGACGTCGCGCTTGGATACGCCCCACTGCTCGTCCCAGGCCAGCCCGTAGGCGAGGCCGCCGACGCGATTCGGCTGGCTCACGCCCGGCACCGCGAGCGGTCCGGCGACGACGGTGGGGTCCTTCGCATAGACGCGACCGAGTTCGAACACGCGCACACACGCGGCCTTGCGATTCAGGTTGTACTTGAGCGCCGCGACCAGCCCGCCGATCAGCGTCGTTCGCATCACCGCGAGCTGACTGGCGATCGGGTTGAGCACGCGGATCGGTTCGCCGCCACCGGCGAAGTCCTGCTCCCAGGCCGCATCGACGAACGAGAAATTCACGAGCTCCTGGTAGCCGGCATCCGCAAGTTCTCGCCGCAGGGCGTGCAGGGCTCGCCGTGTCTCCGGCTGCGCGCGCATCACGGCCGGGGCCAGCGGCGGCTGCGCTGGAATTCGTTCGTATCCCCACAACCGTGCGACCTCTTCGATCAAGTCCTCTTCGATCTCGAGGTCGAAGCGATACGACGGCGGCGTCACCCGGAACTCGCCCGCCTTGCGCTCCGCCGCCAGCCCCAGCCGCTCGAACACCGCGGCGATTTCGTCGTCCGTGACCGGCACGCCGAGCACGCGGCGGCACCGATCCGTGCGCAGCCGCACGGGTCTGCGCTCGGGCAGCCGCAACACCTGGTCGTCGACCGGCCCGATCTTCGTTTCGGCCGTTGCGCAGATCTCGACGATCAGCCGCGTGATGTACTCGATGTGATCGACCGTCGTCGCGTAGTCGACGCCGCGCTCGAAACGGTGCGCCGCGTCGGTCGCAAAGTTGTAGCGGCGCGCTCGTCCCTGTATCGACTCGGGCCACCAGAAGGCCGCCTCGACGTAGATGTTGCGCGTGTCCAGCGTCACTGCGGTCGCTTCGCCGCCCATCACGCCGGCGAGCGCCTCGACGCCGCGATCGTCGGCGATCACGCCGACCCAGCCGTCGACCTCGACGGTCTGCCCGTTTAGTAGCTCGACCTTTTCGCCGGCGCGCCCCCAGCGCACGCGCAGCGAGCCGCGCACCTTGTCCAGATCGAACACGTGTGAGGGCCGGCCCAGTTCAAGCATCACGTAGTTGGAGATGTCGACCAGCGCCGAGATCGGCCGCTGGCCGCTGCGCTCGAGCCGCCGCTTCATCCACTCGGGTGTGGCCGCGCGCGCGTCGACCCCGCGAATCACGCGGCCCGAAAAACGCCCGCACAGATCGGCATGATCGACCCGCACCGGCAGCCGCTCGGTGATCGTCGCCGCCACCGGGGCGAACGACGGCAGCGCCAGCGGCGCGCCGGTGATCGCTGCCACTTCACGCGCGATGCCGAGCACGCTCTGGCAGTCGCCGCGGTTGGGCGTCAGCTTGATCGTGAACCTGCGGTCGTCGAGCGACAGGAACTCGCGCAGGTCGCCGCCGATCGGCGCATCCGCCGGCAGCGCGAGCAGGCCGCTATGGTCCTCCGACAGTCCCAGTTCGCGCGCCGAGCACAGCATTCCTTGCGACTCGACGCCGCGCACCTTCGTGCGCTTGATGTGAAATTCGCCCGGCAGCACCGCCCCGTCCAGCGCGCACGGCACTCGCATGCCGACGGCGACGTTGGGCGCACCGCACACGATGGTCAGCGTTTCGCCCGTGCCCGCATCGACACGGCACACCGTGAGCTTGTCCGCATTCGGATGTCTGTCGACCGCCAGCACCTGGGCGACCAAGACGCCGGCGAACGGCGGCGCCACCGGCACGTTTTCCTCGACCTCGAGTCCTGCCATGGTCAAGCGTTCGGCGAGCTCGTCGCTGCCGATCGGCGGGTTCACGTAGGCCCGCAGCCATTGTTCCGAGAACTGCATCGTGAGTTTCCGCTCGTACGAGGCTCAATTGAACTGCTGCAGGAAGCGCAGGTCGCCTTCGAAGAACAGGCGCAGATCGTCGACGCCATAGCGCAACATCGTCAGCCGCTCCAATCCGGAGCCGAAGGCGAAGCCGATGTAGCGTTCGGCGTCCAGGCCGAAGTTGCGCACGACCGCCGGGTGCACCTGCCCGGCACCGGAGATCTCGAGCCACTTACCCTTCTTCGGGCCGCTGGTGAACATCATGTCGATCTCGGCCGACGGCTCCGTGAACGGGAAGTACGACGGGCGGAAGCGCACCTGCAGGTCGTCGCTCTCGAAGAAGCGGCGCAGGAAGTCCGTGTACACGCCTTTCAAGTCTGCAAAGCTGATGTGTTCGTCGATCCAGAGACCTTCGACCTGATGGAACATGGGAGAATGCGTCGCGTCGGAGTCGACGCGATAGGTGCGTCCCGGCGCAATCACCTTGATCGGCGGCGTGTGCATGCGCGCGTAGCGCACCTGCATCGGCGACGTATGCGTACGCAGCAGCAGCGGTCTGCCTTCGCCGTCGTCGACGTCGACGTAGAACGTGTCCTGCATCGAGCGCGCCGGATGGTTTTCCGGGTTGTTCAGCGCGGTGAAGTTGTACCAGTCGGTCTCGATCTCCGGCCCGTCGGCGACATCGAAGCCGATCGAGCGGAAGATCTCCTCGATGCGCATCCACGTGCGTATCACCGGGTGGATGCCGCCGGCGCTGCGCTTGCGACCGGGCAGCGTGACGTCGATCGACTCCTGCGCCAGCCGCGCGTCAAGTTCGGCGTCCGCCAGCGCGCGACGGCGGTCCGCGAGCAGCCGTTCGACCGCCTCCTTGGCCGCGTTGATCCGCGCGCCTTGCGCCCTCTTCTCTTCCGGCGCGAGTTTCGCCAGCCCTTTGAGCTGTTCGGTGATGCGGCCCGCCTTGCCGAGGAAGCGCGCCTTTTCGTTCTCCAGCGCTGCCGGCGTAGCGGCCGCGGCGAACGCGGCGCGCGCTTGTTCAACGAGTTCGTCGAGTGTGTCCATGAACGAAAAAACGGGACCCGCCGTCCAGGCCAGGCCCCGTTTCCCGGTTGCAGCGCCCGGTCAGGGCGCGTATCGGTTATGCGGCGAGGCTGGACTTGACCTTCTCGACGATGGCCGCAAACGCCGGCTTGTCGAGCACGGCCAAATCGGCGAGGACCTTTCGGTCCAGGTCGATCGCGGCCTTCTTCAGGCCGTTGACGAACGCGCTATAGGTCAGATCGTGCTCGCGCACGGCCGCGTTGATCCGCGCGATCCACAGCGCGCGGAACACGCGCTTTTTCTGGCGGCGATCGCGATAGGCGTACTGACCCGCCTTCATGACCGCCTGTTTGGCGACGCGAAAGACGCTCTTGCGACGCTGCGTATAGCCCTTGGCCTGGGCCAGCACCTTCTTGTGCCGCGCGCGCGCGGTCACACCACGTTTGACTCGAGGCATGGCGCGTCCCCTCCGTTACACATATGGCAGCATGCGGCGCACCGACTTGGCGTCCGCCTCGTGGATCTCCACGGGGCCGCGCAGGTGACGCTTCGCCTTGGTGGTCTTCTTGGTGAGGATGTGGCGCTTGTACGCCTGTCCCCGCTTGATCGATCCGCTGTTGCGGACCAGAAAGCGCTTCGCAGCGCTCTTCTTGGTCTTCATCTTGGGCATCGTGCCCTCCTTTCTTCGATGAGTGCAGGCGCCCTCGCGGGACTTGCGGCCTGCCTTCACTTGTATCGCCCGCCGCCGGCGACCGACCGGCGACGAACGCCCTCTGAAACTATTTCTTCTTTTTCGGTGCCAACACCATCACCATCTGCCGGCCTTCGAGCTTGGGCATCGCTTCGACCTGGCTGACGTCCTCGAGGTCGTTGCGCACACGCTCCAGCAGCTTGAGCCCGAGTTCCTGGTGCGCCATTTCGCGCCCGCGGAAGCGCATCGTGACTTTTGCCTTGTCGCCCTCTTCGAGGAACTCGTGCAGCTTGCGCACCTTGGTCTGGTAGTCGTGATCGTCCGTCGCGGGACGAAACTTGATCTCCTTGACCTCGATGACCTTCTGTTTGAGCCGCGCCTCGTGCGCCCGTTTCTGCTCCTGGTACTTGAACTTGCCGTAGTCCATCAGTCGACAGACCGGCGGCACGGCGGTCGGGGCGATTTCAACGAGATCGACGTCTTTTTCCTCCGAAAGCCGCAAAGCCTCGGCCAGCTTCACGATCCCGAGAGGTTCGCTGTCGACCCCGATCAGTCGGACCTCGGGTGCAGTGATTTCGCCGTTGATCCGATGCGAAGAACGATCCTGTGCGATGGTTTGCTGCTCCGAAAAAGAGAGAAAACTAGACCGTGCCGCCCACGTTGCGGCGCTGCGCGACGTCCTCCGACAGTCGCGTAGCGAATGCTTCGATCGGCATCACGCCCAGATCGACCCCGCCGCGGGCCCGCACGGCCACCGTCCCGGCTTGCATCTCCTTGTCCCCAACGACGAGGATGTACGGGAGCTTCTGCAAACTGAGGGCGCGGATTTTATAAGTGATCTTTTCGTTGCGCAAATCGGCCTCGACCCTAAAGCCTTGTTTTTTCAGCTTTTGGACGACACCGGCGGCGTACCCGGCCTGCGCCTCGGAAATGTTGGCCACGCCCGCCTGCACCGGCGCGAGCCAGGGCGGTAGCGCGCCCGCGTAGGTCTCGATCAACACGCCGATGAATCGCTCCATCGAGCCGATGATCGCCCGGTGCAGCATCACCGGCACCCGGCGCGAGTTGTCCTCGGCCACATACTCGGCGCCGAGCCGCCCAGGCATCGAGAAGTCCACCTGCATCGTGCCGCACTGCCATTCACGCCCTAGCGCGTCCTTCAGCGTGTATTCGATCTTCGGGCCGTAGAAGGCGCCCTCGCCCGGCGAGATCGTGAACGGCACGCCGGAGCGGCGCAGCGACTCCATCAGGGCATGCTCCGCCGTGTCCCAGCTCTCGTCCGACCCGATACGCTTTTCCGGGCGCGTCGACACCTTGTACAGGATCTGGTCGAAGCCGAAGTCGCGGTACACCTTCTGCACCAGCGCCGTGTAGGCAACGCACTCGTCAAGGATCTGCGCTTCCGTACAGAAGATGTGGCCGTCGTCCTGCGTAAAGCCGCGTACGCGCAACATGCCGTGCAGCGAGCCGGACGGTTCGTTGCGGTGGCAGGCACCGAATTCCCCGTAGCGCAACGGCAGCTCGCGGTAGCTGTGCAGATTGGCGTTGTAGATCTGGATGTGGCCCGGGCAGTTCATGGGCTTGAGCGCGTAGTACCGGTTCTCCGACTCGGTCGTGAACATGTTCTCGCGGTACTTCTCCCAGTGCCCCGAACGCTCCCACAGCGAGCGATCGAGGATCTGCGGCGCGCGCACTTCCTGGTAGCCGTTGTCCTGGTAGACCCTGCGCATGTACTGCTCGACCGCCTGCCAGATCGCCCACCCTTTGGGGTGCCAGAAGATCAGCCCAGGCGCCTCGTCCTGGAAGTGGAACAGGTCGAGCTCGCGACCGAGCTTGCGGTGGTCGCGGCGCTCGGCTTCCTCGAGCATCCTGAGATATGCATCCTGCTCCTCCTTTCTTGCCCAGGCGGTGCCGTAGATGCGCTGGAGCATCTCGTTGCGGCTGTCGCCGCGCCAGTAGGCGCCGGCGACCTTCATCAGCTTGAACACCCTCAGTTTGCCCGTCGACGGCACATGCGGGCCGCGGCACAGATCGACGAAGTTTCCTTCGCGATATAGCGAAATGTCCTCGCCCGCCGGAATCGACGCGATGATCTCGGCCTTGTACTTTTCGCCGATCGACTCGAAGAACTTCACCGCGTCGTCGCGCTTCCAGATTTCACGCGTGACCGGCTCGTTCTTCGCCGCGAGTTGCGCCATCTTCTTTTCGATCGCCGCCAAATCCTCGGGCGTAAATGGCCGCTTGTACGAGAAGTCGTAGTAAAAGCCGTTTTCGATCACCGGCCCGATGGTCACCTGCGCGTCCGGAAACAGCTCCTTGACCGCGTAGGCGAGCAGATGCGCGGTCGAGTGGCGCAGGATCTCCAGCCCCTCCGGATCCTTGTCCGTCACGACCGCGAGCGTTGCATCGCGATCGATCACGTACGACATATCGACCAGCTTGTCGTCGACCTTGCCGGCGATGGCCGCCTTGGCGAGTCCGAACCCGATCGACGCCGCGACCTCGGCGACGCTGACCGGTCTGTCGAACGAGCGGCTCGAACCGTCGGGAAGGCGAATCGAAATCATCTTGCGTCTCTCCGTCGAAAATCCGGCGAAAAAAAAGTGCGGGCGAGCCGCACTTCTTCGTCGAAATGGCGAACTCGTCCGGTCCGTTCAACTGCCGGTCGACGTAGTTCGGAACAGCCGCATTTTCGATTCCCATGTGGTTGCTGGTAGGCGCGAGTGGACTCGAACCACCGACCCCCACCATGTCAAGGTGGTGCTCTAACCAGCTGAGCTACGCGCCTGTAGCGGATCGGGATGATACACGAGGCGCTGCGGATCCGGTCGCATGATGCACGCGACGCGCATCGGCGCGGTGACGCGTGCGCGGGCGCTCAGCGCCGCCGCGCCGACAGCACGCCGGGAACTTCGCTGATCTGCGCGAGCGCGCGCCGCAGCGTCGCGGTGTCGCCGACCTCGGCGGTGAACTGCATCTGCGCCTCGCCGCGCACGGTGATGGTGTTGACGCCGACGACGTTGAGTTTCTCGCGCGCGAAGATCTCGGACACGTCGCGCAGCAGGCCCTGCCGGTCCTGCGCGCGGACGAGAATGTCGACCGGGTAGGCGGCGTCGGCCGACGCGCGGCCCCAGGCGACTTCGATCACCCGCTCGGGCTGTCGCCGCGTCAGCGCCTGCGCGTTGACGCAGCCTGCGCGATGGATCGACACGCCGCGACCACGCGTGACGAAGCCGACGATCTCGTCCGGCGGCACCGGGCGGCAGCAACGCGCAAGTTGAGTCAGAAGCGAATCGACACCGACGACCAGCACCTTGCCCTGGCCTGCCGGTGCGACCTTCGGTTTGCCCGTCAGGATCGCCGGCGGCGGTGCTTCGGTTTCCATCGGCGGGGCGACGAGCGCCTGCTCGATGCTGCGCAGGCTGAACTCCTCCTTCGTCGCGGCCGCGCACAGCGCCTCGACCGTCGCGTAGCCGAGCCGGTGCGCCAGGTCTTCGAGCCGCACCGCGGTCTTGCCGAGCCGCTGCAGTTCCCGGTCCACGATCTCGCGCCCGGCAGCGATCGACTGCTCGAGTTCGAGCGCGTTGAACCACTGGCGCACCTTGGCGCGCGAACGGGCACTGACGAGATAACCCAGCTCCGGGTTGAGCCAGTCGCGGCTCGGTCCGCCCGCCTTCGCGGCAACGATCTCGACCGTCTGACCCGTCTTTAGCGGCGTATTCAGCGGCACCATCGCACCGTCGACCTTGGCGCCGCGACAGCGATGACCGAGCTCGGTATGCACGTGGTACGCGAAGTCGATCGGCGTGGCACCGACCGGCAGCTCGACCACTCTGCCCTGCGGTGTCAGCACGTAGACGCGGTCCTCGGCCGCCGCTTCACCCGAGCGCTGCGGCGTGCCGATGGCCTGCCGCCACGCCAGCAGCTGCCGCAGCCACGCGATGCGCTCGTCGTCGGCCGATGCGCGCGCGGCGCGCCCTTCCTTGTAGCGCCAGTGCGCGGCCATGCCCAGCTCGGCCGCTTGGTGCATCCGCCCCGTGCGGATCTGGATCTCGAGCGGCCGGCCCTCCGCGTCGCGAACGACCGTGTGCAGCGACTGGTAGCCGTTGGGCTTCGGCCGTGCGATGTAATCGTCGTACTCGCTGCCGACCGGCGTCCAGTGCGTATGCACCAGTGACAGCACCTGGTAGCACTGGTCGACGGTGTCGACGATCACGCGCAGCGCGCGCACGTCGTACAGTGCGTCGAACGCGAGCTGCTTGCCGCGCATCTTGTTCCAGATGCTGTAGATGTGCTTGGGCCGGCCGCTGACTTCGGCGGCGATGCCAGCCCTCGCGAGCAACGCGTTCAGTTCGCGCTTGGCCTGCTCGATGAAGCGTTCGCGCTCGAGCCGCTTCTCCTCGAGCCAGCGTGCGATGCGCTTGTAGGTGTCCGGCTCCAGAAAGCGGAACGACAGATCCTCCAGCTCCCACTTCAGTTGCCAGATGCCGAGCCGATTGGCCAGCGGCGCATACAGGTCGAGCGTCTCGCGCGCGAAGGCCTCGGCGCCTTCCCGGCGGGTCGCCGCGAACCAGCGCAGCGTCTGCAGGCGCGAAGCCAGCCGCAACAGCACGACACGCAGGTCATTGCACATCGCCAGCAGCATCTTGCGCAGCGCCTCGGCCTGATCTTCGCCCGCCTCAACGCCGCGCGGCCGGGTGCGCTCCGACAGCCGCATCAACTGGCGCAGGTCGGCCACCAGCTGCGCGACCGTCGGACCGAAGCGCGCGCGCAGCCAATCGTCAGCGTCGCGCAACACGTCGTGCACGCCGAACAGATAGGCTGCAGCGAGCAGGTCGGGATCATCACGCAGCGGTCGCACGATCGCGACCATGCCGTCGGCGTGATCGAGAAACGACTCGCCGGTGCGCAGCCGCTTGTCGACGTACAGCGCGGCGACGACGCTGCGCGCAAGCACCGGATCGACCGGCGCTTCGACCGGCGCTTCGACCGGTGCTTCGACCGGTGCTTCGACCGTCGTTTCGATTCGTTTCGCCCGGCTCACGGCGGTTGCCTTCGATGCGACGCTGCGAACCATTATAGGAAGCGAGTACGGCGGCTTGCGGCAAAATGACCCCGATGTTCAAGTCGCTGCTGGCCCGGCTCGGCGCCTCGTCCACGGTCGCGATTCCCGACGCGCTCTGGGAGGCCACGCTCGCATCGCTGCCTTTCGTCGCGCGCCTCGGAGCGGCGGAACGCGCACGCCTGCGCGCGCTGGCGGAGCGCTTTCTCGGTGAAAAGCAGATGGCCGCCGCCGGCGGGCTCGAGCTGACCGCAGCGATGCAGGTCAACATCGCCGTGCAAGCGTGTCTGCCGATCCTGAACCTCGGCCTCGGCTGGTACCGCGGCTGGACGAGCATCGTCGTGTATCCGAGCGAGTTCCTCGTTCCACGCGAGTTGACCGACGAAGACGGCGTCGTGCATCAGTTCGTCGAACCGATCTCCGGAGAGGCCTGGGACGGCGGGCCGCTGCTGCTGTCGTGGGACGACGCGCAACGGCACGAGGGCGATCTCGGGCTCGCGTACAACGTGGTCATCCACGAGTTCACCCACAAGATCGACATGCTCGACGGCGACGCCGACGGCATCCCCCCGTTTACGCGCAGCACGCACCCCGAGCTCGACCCGCAGCAGTGGAGCGCGACGCTGGTCGAGGCGTTCGAGCGGTTCAATGCCGAACTGGAGCTGATCGAGTACGAGCTGCCGCCCGGTCTCGACCCGGACGACGAGGCGGCAAACCGCTACTACGCGCATCTGCCGCTCGATCCCTACGCCGGTCACGACGAAGGCGAGTTCTTCGCCGTGTCGAGCGAGACTTTCTTCGTCGATCCCAGCCGGCTGCACCACGCGTTTCCGGCCTGGTATTGGCAGCTCGCGCTGTTTTTCAAGCAGGATCCGTTGGCGGACACAGCCGGGCCCAACGCGCGCCCCGAAGAGCCGCCGCAGCAACTGAAGTGAAGCGCCTGCTGATCGTCTGGCATTCGTTGACCGGCGGCTCCCGGCAGATGGCCGAGGCCGCCGCGGAAGCCGCACGCGCGCAGCCGGACGTCGAGGTTCGTCTGCAGCGCGCGACCGAAACGACGGCGCAGGACGTGCTCGCCGCCGATGCGTACCTGTTCGTTGCGCCGGAAAACCTGGCCACGATGGCCGGCCTGATGAAGGATTTTTTCGAGCGCGTTTACTATGCCGCCCTCGACCGCACCAACGGCCGCCCGTATGCGATCCTGATCTGCGCGGGCACCGATGGCACCGGCGCGGCGCGCCAGATGCAGCGCATCGCCACCGGCCTGAGGCTCAAGGAGATCGCGTCGCCGACGATCGTGCTCACCGGTGCGCAGACCCCGGAGGCGATCTTCGCCCCCAAAACGATCGCGCCCGACGATCTGGCGCGCTGCGCCGAAGTCGGCGCGGCTCTGGCGGCGGGACTCGCGGCCGGCGTGTTCTGAGCGTCAGCGCAACGCTGCCGTCACGACGATCTCGACCTTCCACTCCGGCTTGGCGAGCCTCGCCTGCACGGTCGCGCGCGCCGGGGTCTGGCCGGTCGGCACCCACACGTCCCACACGGCGTTCATGCCGGCGAAATCGGCCATGTCGGAGAGAAAGATCTGCGCGCTCAGCAAGCGCGTCTTGTCGGTACCCGCCTCGGCCAGAAGCGCATCGATCGCCGCCAGCACCTGGCGCGTCTGTCCGCCGATGTCCTGACTGGCATCTTCCGCGATCTGGCCGGCCAGATACACGACGCCGTCGTGGATGACGGCCTCGCTCATGCGGGGGCCGACGTGCAGTCGCCTGATCGTCATCGCTCACCTCCCAGCAGAAAGTCGCGCACGACCGCGATCTCGCCTTCGTGCAGGAACATCGGAGCGTGGCCGACGCCGGGGATTTCCACGAGCCGCGCGCGCGGCCCCCGCTGCGTCATCGCCTGCGCGGTCTCACGCGACAGCAGGTCGGACATCTCGCCGCGCACCAGCAGCGTCGGGCAGGCGATCGCGTCGTACAGCTTCCACATCGCCGCTTCGGCGGCGGCCGCGGACGCTGGCGTCGCCGCGCGAAACGGCACCGCAATGCGCGGGTCATAGTGCAGCACCCAGCCGTCACCGTCGGCGTCGCGGACAGGTCGAATGACCGGTTCGGTGATCTCGCGCCATTCGTCACGCGTGCGCAGGCCGAACGGCGCCGAGATCGCGGCGATGTAGTCGACCGCCTGCTCGATGCTGGCTAAGCGCACCGGCTTGCCGAGGTACTCGCCGATGCGGGCGAGTGCCGCCGCGTCGAGCGTCGGCCCGACGTCGTTGATCACGAGCTTGGCGATCGGCGATCCCGGCTGACCGGCCAGCATGATGCCAATCAGTCCGCCCATCGACGTGCCGACCCAGCGCACCGAGTCGACGCCGAGCCGCGCGATCAAGGTCACCATGTCGGCGACATACTGCGCGACGTGATAGTGCTGCGCATCGCGCAACCAGTCGCTGCGTCCGCGCCCGACCACGTCGGGGCAGACGACGCGATAGCGGTCCGCGAGCGCGCGCGCGAGCCGATCGAAGTCGCGGCCGACGCGGGTCAATCCGTGCACGCAGATCAGCACGTGCGGATTGGCGGGCTCGCCCCACTCCGTGTAGGCCATCGAATGCAGACCGGCCGGGCTCAGGCAGCGAACCGTTCCAAAGCGAGGCTGCAAAGCGCTCATGATGTTTCCTGACGAAGGGCCGTCATTGTACGAGTGGCATACTTGTCCGCGGACTGACGGAGGACAGGCATGCTGAAAGGCAAGACCGCGCTGGTCACCGGATCGACCAGCGGCATCGGGCTGGGCATCGCGCGCGCGCTGGCCGCGGAGGGCGCGAACATCGTGGTCAACGGCTTCGGCGAAGAGCGCGTGATCGCCGGCGTGGAAAAGGAGCTGCAGGCGCTCGGTGTGCGCACGCTGTACCACGGCGCCGACATGAGCAGGCCGGCCGAGATCGAGGATCTGATCCGCAGCGCCGAGAAGACCTTCGGCCGCATCGACGTGCTGGTCAACAACGCCGGCATCCAGCACGTGGCCAACGTCGAGGATTTTCCGCCCGAGCGCTGGGACGCGATCATCGCGATCAACCTGTCGTCGGCTTTCCATACGATTCGGCTCGCTTTGCCGAAGATGAAGCAGGCCAACTGGGGCCGCATCATCAACATCGCGTCGGTGCACGGGCTGGTCGCGTCCGCACAGAAGAGCGCGTACGTCGCCGCCAAGCACGGCATCGTCGGGCTGACCAAGGCGGTCGCGCTCGAAACGGCGACCACCGGCGTCACCTGCAACGCGATCTGCCCGGGCTGGGTACTGACGCCGCTGGTGCAAAAACAGATCGACGACCGCGCCGCGCGCGAGCAGATTCCCAACGAGGCCGCCAAGCGCGCGCTGCTCGGCGAAAAGCAGCCCTCGCTCGAGTTCGTCACGACCGAGCAGCTCGGCGCGCTTGCGGTATTCCTCTGTTCGCCCGCCGGCAGCCAGATCCGCGGCGCCGCGTGGAACGTCGACGGCGGCTGGTACGCGCAGTAGTCGCCGCTATGCGGACCCGCCGCCGCCGGTCGGCGGCACGGCTGCGGGCGGCTGCGCCTTCGCATCGGCGGCCAGCGACGGCGGCAGCGGCGCGCCCACCGGCGAAGTCGGTTGGGTCTGCAGCCACGGCACGCAGGATGGGGCGTCGCGCCTGGCCAGATCGCGCAACACAAAAAAGTTCAGCGTCCGCACGCACTCGCGCAGTGCCGCCTCGACCGTGCGCGAATCGTCGGCGGCAGCGACGCGTCGGATTACGTCGAATGGAGTAAGCCGCCCAGTGTCTCCGCGGCGAACGCCCCGAGTGGCGTTCGTGATGCGGACGCGCCGACGATGCACGAGCTCGACGTCGACGCGCTCATCGCGCATCGACGCGGGGATTCGCCGTGCGAGCCACGCGGCCAACTCGTGGTCGTGCGGCCCGATGCTGGCATCGGCGGCGACCACTCTGTCGTGCGCGTCGCGCGGAGTTTGCCGGACCCCGCAGCGACGGCGGAACCCAAGTCAGTACGGCTGCAGCGCCTCGTCGAGGTTCGGCGCGCCCTCCGCCGGTTCGTCCACTTCGCTCGGCGCCAGCTCGTGCACCGGCGCGGGGCGGTTGTGCCAGTAGCGCGCGTGTGCGTGCCGCCACGCTTCGACTTCGATCGTGCCGTCGCGCCGCCAGCGCCACTGGACCGCGCCGGCATGATCCGTACGCGCAATCTGCGCGCCCGCCCGGCGGTAGCGCTCGACGACGCCGGCGTCCGGATGGCCGAAGCGGTTGCGATAGCCCGCCTGCACGATGACCCAGCGCGGCCGTACGGCCTGAACGAAGACGTCGCTCGACGAATGCCGGCTGCCGTGATGCGGCGCGCTCGCCAGCGGCGCGGCCAGCGCATCGGCGCGTGCCACCAGCAGCGCCTCTTCGCGCGCCGGAATGTCGCCCGAGAGCAGCACGCGCGCGTCGCCCGTGCCGACGGCGAGCACGCAGCTCAGCGCGTTGGTCGATACGCCCGCACGCCCGTAATCGGTCGCAACCGGATGCAGCACCCGCACGTAGAGCGTGCCCATCGCGAAGCGCCCCCCTGCCGCGCAGCGCTCGATGCGCGCCGCGCCCGCCAACGCGGGATGCGCTGCGTCGATCGAGGTCAGGACGCGTTCGACCGGCACGGCACGCAGAATCGACGCCGCGCCCCCCGAGTGATCGCTGTCCAGGTGCGACACCACCAGCGTGTCGAGCCGTCCGATCCCGCGCCAGCGCAGATAGGGCAGGATCACGCGCTCGCCGGCGTCGGCCACCAGCGTGTAGCGCGGACCGGTGTCGTACAGCAGCGCGGCATCGCGCGTTTCGACGAGCACGGCCATGCCCTGCCCCACGTCAAGCGCGGTCACCCAGAGCTCGCCGTGCCCCGGACGCGGCGCCGGCCAGACGATGAGCGGCAGCAGCCAGGTCGCGCCCAGCCAGCGCAGCGGCCAGCCGGGCGGCGCGAGCAGCCAGAACACGCCACCGACCGCGAGCGGCAGCGTCCAGGGCGGCGGTGCCGCGATGGGTACGCTCGCCCACGGCAGTGCAACCAACGCTTGCAAGGCCACCGCCAGCAGCGCGAACAGCCAATGAGCGAGCGCGAACAGCGGTAAGGCGAACGACGCGAGCGGCTCGGGCAGCGCCACGCAGGCCGCACCGAGCAGCGCCAGCGGTGTGACCGCCAGACTGACGAGCGGGATCGCCAGCGCGTTGGCCAGCGGCGACACCACTGACACCTGCTGGAACAACACGATCGTCAGCGGCACCAGCGCGACGGTGACCGCCAGTTGCATGCGCACCGCGGCGGCGCCGCGCGCACGCCAGGACTGCGCGGCATGCAACGCCGAACGGCCATGCATCACCAGGAAGATCGCCGCCACCGCACCGAACGACAGCCAGAAGCCCGGGGCGATCACCGCCCATGGATCGAGCAGACACACCACCGCCGCGGCAAGCGCGAGCGTCGTGGCGGGTCCGAGCCCACGCCGCACGGCGAGCGCCGTCGCGACGGTGGCGAGCATGAAAAAGGTCCGCTGCGCCGGCACGCCCCAGCCGGCCAACAGGCAGTACGCCAGCGCAGCGGCCACCGCCGCGAACGCAGCGGCCGTCTGCGCCGAGCCGAGGGCGAGCAGCCGCTGCGAGCGACGCCACAGCGCGCCGACGACGAGCGCGGCCAGCCCCGCGATCATCGTGATGTGCAGGCCGGAGATGCTGACCAGATGCGAGATGCCCGTGCGGTTGAACAGCGCCCAGTCACCGTCGGCGATCGCACGTTGATCGCCGAGCACGAGCGCGATCAGCACACCGCCGTAGCGCTCGGCCGCCAGCCGCCGTTGCATCGCTTCGCGCAGCCGCTGCCGCGCGCGGTCGACGACCGCGGCGGACTGCCACACCAGCCCGTCGAGCCGCACGGGCGCTTCGCCCGCGCGGCCGTCGCGCACGTATCCGCTCGCCCGCACGTTGCGCTCGAGCATCCAGCCCTCGAGATCGAAACCGCCCGGATTCAGCGTGCCGTGCGGGCGCCGCAGCCGCACGGTGAATGACCAGCGTTCGGCTGCGCTGACGCGAACGTCCGTGCCGTACCAAGCGAGCGCAATGCGTGCCGGCACCCGAATGCCCGGGGTCTGCACGCGCTCGACCGCAAGCTCGAAGCGCGTTCCGCGCGCAAGCTGCGCGGGCAGGCTCGCGATCACGCCGGTCACGCGCAGGTCACGCCCTTCGTCGGCGAACGCCAGTTCGTCGGCCATGCGTGCATGGGCAACCGCGGCGGCGTAAACGAAGCCGGCCAGCCCCGCGCCGGCGACGACGAGCGCCGCGAGCATCGGAGCGTCGCGCGCGCGCGATCCGCGCATGCCAAGAACGACCGCGGCCACCACGCACCCCGCCGCCGCGCTCGCCATGAACGCCAGCGTAGACGCGGCCGGCAGCTCGGCCTGCCGTTGCAGCGCGAACACGCCCGCGACGAAAGCGGCCAGCGCGGCAACGCGCACGTTCAGCCGACTTCCGGATCGGGCGCCGCCGGCGCGGCGGCCGCCAGCCAGTGCGCCAGACGCGGCAACGCGGCGCAAGCGCTGCGCCGGTTGTGCTCGGCGACGGCTTCGACCGACACACCGCGCAATTGCGCCATCGTTGCAGCGATGCGCGCGAGCTCCGCCGGCTCGTTGCGCAGCGACCCGCCCGCCCGCCGCAGCCACTGCGGGGGAATGTCGGGCGCGTCAGTTTCGATCACCCAGGCATCGTCGGCGAGCGTGGCCGCGAGCCGGCGGATGCGCAGCGACCCGTCGTAGGTCATCGCGCCGCCGAAGCCGAGCCGCAGTCCGCTCTTCAGGAAACGCCGGGCCTGATCGTCCGAGCCGTTGAACGCGTGCGCGATGCCGCCGGCGACCGGATGCAGCCGCAGATACTTCAACAGCGCATCCTGCGAGCGGCGCACGTGCAGGATCACCGGCAAGCCGAAGTCGCGCGCGATCTTCAACTGCTCGCGGTAGAACCATTCCTGCCGCGCGTGATCCAGCCAGGGCACGAAGAAGTCCAGACCGATCTCGCCGATGGCCACGAAGCGCGGGTCGTTCATCGCGGCCGCGGTCGCGGCGCGCAGCACGCCGATGTCGTCCTCGCGCGAGCGGTCGATCCACAGCGGATGGATCCCCAACGCGTAGGCGCAGCGGTAGCGGCGAGCGACCGCGGCCGTTTGCGCGAAGTGCGCCGCGTGCGCCGCCGGCACCACCATCAGTCCCACGCCGGCTGCTCGTGCACGCGCGACGACGGCGTCGCGGTCCGCGGCGAATTCGTCGGCGTCCAGATGGCAGTGCGTGTCGATCAGCATCCAAGGACGATCGGGAATCCCGCCTTTACGATCTGCCTGGCGGTCGTTGCGGTTACCATGCGCCGCCCGGCATGGGGCGACCACGGCCGGGGCGATCCCGGATGCTCGATCGTAAATCCTGTCTGTCAGATGCCGAGGAAGTTTCTCAAGCGCTGGATGCCGAGCGTGCACAAGGTGCGCGAAATCAAAGCGCTCGGCGTGTTCGGCGAGACCCTGTTTCATCCGGCGCTGTGGCACCTGAATCGGCGCTCCGCGGCCGGCGGGGTGGCGACCGGACTGTTTTGCGGGCTGATCCCGGGCCCCTTCCAGATGCTCGGCGCCGGCATCGCAGCGATCCTGTTCCGGGTCAATCTGCCGGTGGCGCTGCTGACGACACTGTATACGAATCCGATCACGATCGTTCCGCTGTACCTGGTCGCGTACAGGATGGGAACGACCGTACTCGGCGCGACGGGCGGTCGGACGCCGCCGCCGCCGCCGCCGTGGGCCTGGTCGCAGATCGGCGCGTCGGTCGAAGCGTACGCTCAGTGGGCGCTCGGGCTGGGAGCACCGCTCGCACTCGGCGCGTTCCTGCTCGCGGCGCTGCTCGCCGCCGGTGGTTACGCCGTCGTTCGCTTGCTGTGGAGCGTTTATCTGCGCAGGGCGTGGGCCGCGCGGTCGAGGCGCCGGCGGATGCGCTGAGAAGGTGTGAAGATTTCGTCGCGAGCGGTCCGCTGGCCAGGCGCACGCAGCCGCAGGGCCCAGACATATCAAGTAAATAGGCGAGGCCCGAAAACGCAGTTTCGGCGCAGTCTCGCATCGGCGGAGCCGATGTGAAGCGAAGCGGCCGAAGCCAACACCGCGCGACGACGCCAGCGGGCCGCGCCATAGAAAGATTCACGCCTTCCGAGCCATGACGCGTCGCCCGCTGCTGATCTGGTCACCGCTCGCGGCGGCCGGCGCGCTCGCCTACGCGCTCGGCTTCGGCGGCATGGAAACCGGCTTGCTGCTCGGCGCCGCGGCCTTCGTCGGTCTGGCCCGGATTTTTCACGAGGTCGTCCCCGAATGCGTCGTTTTGGCAGCTTCGTCGAGCACTTGCAACGAGCGCGGCGCGCAGCAATCTGGCGCGCCGGGGCTACGCGGGCTTGCGCGGCGTCTGCGCGGTCATCTTGCGCTCGGCTCCTCGCGCGTGCCTGCGGGCACGCGACTGCGGCCGTCTCGCGCAACCTGCCGCGCGCATCCGCTCGCGCAACTCCCGCGTCCCTCGTGAAATATCCGGGCTGGCGCTGGCGCGCCGGCCGCTGTC